>CAIYFY010000442.1 GCA_903925535.1 uncultured Bacteroidota bacterium
CCAGTCGGGATCATTGGGTTCCACACCCCGGTATTCCAGCTGGTGATTGAGCTGCGCCGACTCGACACCCGGCAGTCCCGCACAGGCACCCGCCAGCGCGGGGGCATCCACGCGCGACTCATCGAAGGAGATCAGGTAGTACCGCCATTCGGCCACAATAATACGGGCAAGTTGCGCGGTACCTTCCGATGCGGGGAGTGCGTTGATATCCCTGACAACCTGGTCAATTCCGGCGCCGGGCGTCAGGCGGACAATCAGTTCGCCGGGTTTGCGCGCAGGAGATGAAACAGGGGCTGAAAAGCCGAGGGACTGCGTGTGAGCCGTCTGGAAAGCCAGTACGGACAAAAGCAAAGCGGGAATGACGTTATTAATTCTCATGCAAACAGTTTCAGAGATGTTTAATGCTGCAAATATACGGGTTAAAATTGCGTGCGGAGTTGTTTGAAATAGTCGGGTGTGTGTAAAAGGCGACTTCCATACCAGGAAAACAGCTCTCCATCGGCCAGTAAAACGCGGGCATGTGGACAAATTGCACTTATTTCCTCCAGATGTTTTTCCCTGAACGGATATGGTTCGGAAGACAGGAGTACCACATCCGGACCGGCTCCGGCGAGCATTTCCGGAGTGACCTCCGGATAACGGGTGAGCGCTCCGAATACATTGTCGAAACCCGCCTTGTCCATCATACTGTGGATAAATGTGCCTGAACCAGCCGCCATGTAAGGCTCACGCCAGATCAGATAGGCCGCACGCATTCTCGGGAAAGCCGGCAGGGCGTCGAATCCTGCTTGCAGTTCGAGAATCAGTTTCCCAGCCCGTTCTGTTGTACCGGTGAGCCGGCCCACCGTTCTGATCATCTCCAGTGCGTCGGTCAGGTCGGCGATATCACTGACATACACCAGGAATTCGCGGGCCAGCGCTTCAATCTGCGAGCGCTCGTTTTCCTCCCGGTTGGCCAGAACAAGGTCGGGGTTCAACGATCTGATTGCGTCGAGATTCAGCGTTTTGGTGCCCCCTACCCTCTTCTTTTCCCTGAACCAGATGTCAGGGTGTATGCAAAACTTTGTGATTCCTGTGACCGCATCGCCGAGGCCCAGATAATAAAGCAGCTCGGTCTGTGACGGAACAACAGAAACAATGGATTTGGGAAACGGCATGAACTACTTTTTAACAAAACGGTAGCCGAGGTGCAGTTTACCGTATCCGGTTATACCGCCGTCGAAGGTTCTGCCCACTCCGACACCCGCTTCGAACACGATTCTTTTGGAGGAAACCCACTTGTAACCTGCCAGAAAACCGCCTCCGACACCGTTATCGGTAATTCCGCCGGCAAAAATACCAATGTGAAAGCGATCAATACCCTCCCGGGGATCGAAATAGTACTTGCCGCTGAGATTGGCGCCAAATCCGTCAACGGCGGCGAGAATATCGGCGTCAAGGCCGAAAGAGGGCGTAATCTGTTGCTCGGCCGAAAATGCCAGTCCGCCGAAAAGCAGTGCTACCGGACTGACCTTCAGCTCGGTTTGAGCATTGAGGTGATGCAGTGATGCTAGCAGAAGGACGGGCAGTATCCATATTTTTTTCATCATAACGAGATTTTTCATTTCAATCTGACGATACAAGGTGGTAAAAAGTTGCCTGAACAGACACAGGTATTTCGCGGTTGTTAAATTATCGTGAACTTTGCGGTCATGTTGCGTTTCCTGACCTTTCCCCTTCGACTATTCGCTTTCTGGCTGCTGTTCTTCGCCGCGTTCAGAATATGGTTCATATTATGGTTCCGCCACGAATGGAATCCCGATGAACCCGGGAAGGTATGGCTTTCACTCTGGCACGCACTCCCGCTCGATCTGAGTATGGCGGGGTATCTGATTGCCCTGCCGGTGCTGGCCTGGTTTGTCGGCTGGGCCGCCGCAGATAAAGTTCGAAGTTATTTGCACAAAGGAATTACTGCCTTTAACACCTTTTTTTACAGTGGCCTTATCTTTCTGTTTGGCGCCAATTTATTCCTGTACGAGGAGTGGCATACTCCACTGAACAACAGGGCGCTGGAGTATATGAAGGATCCTTCTGCACTGCTGGATTCCATGTCGCCCCTGTTCATCCTCGCGTGCGCGCTCCTGTACGCGGGAGCGGTTTGGGCACTTTCGCGGGTTTACAGCATAGTCACCGGTGAAATACCCTGGCCGACCCGGGAAGAGCGGCTTCGACTTGTTGCCATCCCCGTCTGGCTGTGCGCACTTCCGCTGGCTATCCGCGGCGGCACCGGTGTTATGCCTGTCAATGAAAGTGCCGTTTACTATTCTTCACACCTCTTTGACAATCATGCAGCCATCAATGCAGCCTGGCACCTGGTGCACAGCATGGTGGAAACACGGTCTTCGGTCAATCACTTCCGTTTCGCCGAGCGCTCAATGGCTGAAGGTCCGGTAAAAAATCTGCTAAACCCCGAATCTGCAACGGTGGATTCATTTCTTGAAACCGACTCAACACCGGTGAACCTGGTTTTCATCGTCATGGAGAGCATGACTGCTCAGGTAGTGGAGATGCTGGGTGGTGAAAAAGGCGTTTGTCCGAATATGAATACACTGGCGGGGGGCGGACTGCTTTTCACCAATTGCTACAGCAGCGGATACCGTACCGATCAGGGACTGGTGTCGGTGCTGGCCGGGTATCCGGCGCAACCCGATCAGAGTATCGTCCTGCTGGAAGACAAAGCCTCCAAACTGCGTTCAGTACCAGCTATTCTGAATGAGAAAGGCTACTCCACCCTGTTTATGTATGGAGGAGAGCTTACCTTTGCCAATATAGGAGTGTGGCTGACGCAGCAACGCTTCAAAAAGATCATTTCAGAGACAGATTTCGACAGCGCAGACAAGACCCAGCGCTGGGGCGTGGACGACCAGAAACTGCTGACCAGCGCAGTAACCGAAATATCGGCACTTCAACAGCCGTTTTTTGCCACGGCCCTGACGCTCAGCCTGCACCCGCCGTACGATGTGCCCCGGGACAGCCGCTGGAATGGCACTTCAGACCGCGACAAATTTCTCAACAGCGCTGCTTTCGCCGATTACGCACTGGGAGAGTTCTTCCGGCTGGCGCAACAGCAGTCGTGGTATTCCAGAACGCTGTTTGTCATAGTGGCCGATCACGGTGCCTCGCTGCCCGCAGGCGCCGGCCCCGACAGTCCGGTGTCGCGCCAAATTCCGCTGATTGTATTCGGAGAGCCACTGGCAGACCAGTGGAAAGGGAAAACGATGGATGGCATATGCAACCACCACGACATTCCGGCCACCATCCTTTCCATGCTAAACATGCAGGAAGAAAATGCGTTCCCGTGGAGCAGAAATCTGTGCAACATTACACTCCGGGAACGAGGATTTGCCTTCTACAACTACGAAAGCGGCATGGGATGGGTAAACGGCAATTCGTGCAGGGTATTCTACTTCGGCGACGGTACCTGGAAGTACTGGTACGGTCTTCCTGACGGCGGAGAGGAGTTTCGCGCCCGCGCCTACCTGCAGGAACTTTACTACGATTTTCTTGAAAAATGAGCAACGCCAATTTTTCTACCTTTGCAGCGTTATTCAGATCGTTCACATCAATACCGGTCAATCTTTCGCCATGCAAAGAGAAATACATCAGTGGTACTCGCCCCGATTAAACAAGGATATGGAAATTGCCGTGTACGGACATTACGGCTTCGCCCTGCTGATGTTTCCCACTGCAGCGGCCGATTACCTGGAATATGAACGGTTTCAGCTGCTGGACGCACTGGCTCCGTGGATTGACGCGGGTAAAATCAAGGTATTCAGCATCAACAGCATCAACTCCGAGGCGTGGCTGAACAACCGGATGCACCCCAGGCATAAAGCCATACGACACCAGCAGTACAATGGCTATGTCGAACAGGAGGTAGTGCCCTTTATCCGGACATTCACGAGCGGGGAAACGCCGATAATCACCACCGGCGCATCGCTCGGGGCGCTGCATGCAGCCAACATGTTCTTCCGAAGGCCTGACCTGTTTGCGGGCACCATTGCCATGTCGGGGGTATATGACCTCACCACCTACACCAAGGGCTACTACGATGAAGATGTTTATTTCAACTCCCCGTGTCATTATCTGCCCAATCTGAGCGACGAGGATACACTCAGCCGACTCAGAGCGAGCGGGCATATTCATATACTCGCTGGATCCGGCGACTACGAGGATCCGGATGCATCGCGTCGCCTCGCCGGGATTCTCGCCGCCAAGGGAATCGGGTTCGACCTCGACATCTGGGGCCACGACATCCGGCACGACTGGCCTACCTGGCGCATGATGCTCCCCTATGTGATTGACAAGAAATTCTGAGTATGAGACAGGGACTGCTTGCTTTCCATTTCCTGCTTTCGCTGAATGCAGCCTTTGCCGGGCAGGTTGACACACTTGATGTGTACAGCCCCTCCATGAACAGGCAAATCAGATGCCTCGTAATAAGGCCCTCCAATTATTCGGGTGCAGACAGGCCCTATCCGGTTCTCTATCTGCTTCACGGCTGGAGTGGCAACTACACATCCTGGCTCACCGATGCCCCGCAACTCCGCACAGCCGTTGAAGAACACAGGATGATTATCGTTTGTCCCGACGGCGGGTACGACAGCTGGTACTTCGACAGTCCGGTGGACTCCACCGTCAGATACAGCACGCACATCGCCAGAGAAGTGACAGGGGCCGTTGACAGCAGGTACCATACCATCCGTACACCGGCGGGAAGAGCCATTTCCGGTCTCAGCATGGGCGGGCACGGCGCCATGCACGTGGCGCTTAACCATCCCGAAGTGTTCGGTGCAGTCGGCAGCATGGCGGGCGGGCTCGACCTGCGGCCGTTTCGCAGGAACGGATGGGATTTGCAGGGCGTACTTGGAGATCCGGATACCAACTGGCAGAACTGGGAACAATATTCTGTTGTTAACGAGCTCAAACTGCTTGAAGGACGAAAGACACCGGTCATTATTGACTGCGGTGCCGGCGACTTCTTTCTGGAGGCCAACAGAACAGCACACCAGGTGCTAATGGACATGAAATATCCGCATGACTACACCGAGCGACCGGGAGAACACAACCATTTCTACTGGGGGAACGCCGTGGATTACCAGATCCTGTTCTTCGACAAATTTTTTAAAACCAAGCCTTCACCATGAAATATTACCAGAACATACTCCAGACCATCGGAAACACACCCCTCGTTCAGCTGAACAGCGTGGCCTCGGGCATCCCGGGACTCATACTAGCCAAAGTAGAGACCTTCAATCCGGGAAACAGCATCAAGGACCGCATGGCTGTCAAGATGATTGACGATGCAGAAGCGCGCGGCGACCTGAAACCGGGTGGTACTATCATTGAGTGTACATCGGGAAATACAGGAATGGGCCTTGCGCTCGTGGGCTGTGTGCGCGGATATCGCTGCATTTTTACCACCACTGACAAGCAGAGCAAGGAAAAAGTGGATCTGCTCAAGGCACTGGGGGCAGAGGTTATTGTATGCCCGACCAACGTGGAGCCTGAAGATCCTCGCTCCTACTATTCGGTGGCACGGCGTCTGAGCACAGAGATTCCCAATTCATTCTGGTGCAACCAGTACGACAACCTCTCCAACCGGCAGGCACACTACGAAAGCACAGGACCGGAAATCTGGGAGCAGACTGACGGAAAAATCACTCACCTTGTCGTGGGAGTGGGTACGGGTGGAACCGTGAGCGGTACCGCCAGATACCTGAAGGAAAGAAACCCGGATATACAAGTGTGGGGTGCTGATACCTACGGCTCCGTATTCAAGAAATACCACGAAACCGGCATTTTCGATCCGAAAGAGATTTACCCTTACATCACAGAGGGTATCGGAGAAGATATTCTGCCAGCCAATGTGGACTTCAGTCTGATTAATCTGTTTGAAAAGGTAAACGACAAGGATGCAGCCCTGTGGGCGCGCAGGCTCGCGCGCGAGGAAGGTATTCTGCTGGGTTACTCTGCCGGCAGTGCGATGGGCGCTCTGTGGCAGCTGCGCGAAAAGCTGAAGCCTACCGACGTGGTAGTGCTGATATTCCACGACCACGGCAGCCGTTATGTCGGAAAAATATACAACGACGACTGGATGCGTGAGCGCGGTTTCCTGGAGGATGAACTGAAGGTAAGCGATCTTATTTCGAGAAAGAAAGACCGCCGCTTTATTGGCGTTCAGGCATCTGAAACCGTGCGCAATGCCTTCAATGTCATGAAATCAAACGATATCAGTCAGATGCCTGTACTGGAGGATGACAAAGTGGTTGGTTCAATCACAGAAACCCAGGTGCTGCACTTTCTGCTGGAAAATCCGCTGAACAACTCGGAGAAGACCGTAAAAACAGTAATGGGAGATGCCTTCCCGACCGTAAAAGAGGATCTGCCCATCAGCCAGCTGAGTCGTTATATTTCCCGTGAAATACCTGCGGTGATTGCCTACGATCGCTCGGGCGGGGCTCATATCGTGACCCAGTACGATTTGATACAGGCCCTTGACTCGTAAGGTGAAATGCACGTATCTTTGTAATTCACAATATAAACCAATTTCAAATGAAAAACATCCTTGTGACTATGGCCGCTTCGGCTGTCTTCTCGCTAAACGCACAGGCTCAGACTGACAGCGCGGGCCACCCGCGCCGCTACCCCACCGTGGAGGAGGTCAGGCTTGAACAGGAGGCCTCAGAGGTACAGAATTATGCCAGCTGGCTGGCACAGTTGAAAACAGCCTACTCGGAGCGCGACATGGGAAAAATTGCTATGTGTGAATCGGCAGTACTCATGGCACTTCGCCTGGAGATAAACCAGCTTTCTGCTGTTGCGGGCGGTGAGTATGGCAGTACTTCCGACCGCTCCCGACTGGAGGCCATGCGGCGCACACTGGTGGCGTTCGACGGTCATGCTTTCGATCCTGGCAAACCTGAAAATGCAGACCGCGATTTTGCCATGCTCGATCAGGTGCTCGCACTCATGCAGGAAGCGCTGGCAGAAATCAGGTCCAGAAAATAGAGACCATTCCCCGGACAGTACAGATACAAACAGGAGGGGGCGCTCCGGCTTTCCGGAACGCCCCCTTTTCCTCGTCATAAATTTGTTTTTGGCTTCACATCGCCGGGTCAATGCCCCACAATGGTGAGTTTTCTTGTTTTGATGCCATACGGTGTTTTGAGCTGATAATAGTAAACACCCGTATTGCCCTTCAGGTCAAATGACTCCTGGTTGGCACCCGCCGGATATTCCCGACTGAGTGAAAGTACTACCCTGCCGCTCATATCACTCAGCAACCATTCCGCTATACAGCCCTCGGAAAGAGAGAATCCTACTGTGAAACGACCATCTGACGGGTTTGGATTGCTCTGTTCCAGCATCAGCACAGGTGTTTCAGCAGTACTCCGGTCATCCGTGGACTCCTTCTGCATATCAGGTATTGAACCCAGTGAATAGACCCAGAAGGCTCCCCTGTTGCCATTATCTGCCGGTCCGCCAATCAGCGCTGTTGTTCCAATGGCGTTGACCGCCACCGCAGTGCCCTGACGGGCTGCGCCGATTGCATTCGTACCTTTCAGTTTGGAGCCCTGTTGTAACCAGGTGCTGCCATTGCGGGTAAATACCCACATGGCTCCCTTGCCCGAATCATCATTCAGTCCGCCGGTAATTGCGGTGTTGCCATCGGCACTCAGCGCCACGGATGAGCCCTGGCGGGCCGTATTAGTGGAGTGAACACCGACCAGACGATTTCCCTGCTGTGTCCAGCTGCCACCGCTGCGCGTAAATATCCACGTCGCACCTATCAGAATATTATCCGCCGAGGCACCTACGATAGCCGTGTTGCCGTTGGCACTCAGCGCCACCGAATAACCCTGCCATGCCTGGGCGGTACCACCTGTGCCGACCAGTTTGGCGCCGGCCTGCATCCATTCGCAATCAGTTCGTGTGTAAATCCACACAGCACCCTTGCGGTTATCGTCCTGATAAGCACCCACTATCATGGTATTCCCGTCAGCACTGAGCGCTACAGAGGCGCCCTGACGTGCGCGGCCGATTGCTCCTGAGCTGACCATTTTTGCACCCTGTTGTGCCCAGACACCGTCGGTTCTGACGAAGGCCCACGCAGCACCGTTGTAGAAGTCATCGCTGATACCACCGGTTGCCACAGTATTGCCATCGCCACTCAGTGCGACAGAGGTACCCTGCTGCGCTGCACCGGCGGCGCCGGTACCAATCAGCTTGTCTCCCTGCTGAGACCAGGAGGAGCCCTCTCTGGTAAATATCCAGACAGCTCCTGTATTGGAATTATCGCCGGGAGCGCCAACAGCAATCGTTTTACCATCGAGACTCACCGCTACTGAAGTTCCTTGCCTGGACTGGCCGACAGCACCGGTTCCAACCAGTTTGTCGCCCTGTTGAACCCAGTTCGATCCATCTTTTTTGAATACCCACACCGCTCCGGTATTGGAGTTGTCGCCGGGTGCTCCCACTACCAGCGTGCTGCCATCAGTACTGATTGCCAGCGAGGAGCCTTGCTGCGCAGTAGAGGAACCGTTGGCACCCGTGCGCTTTCCACCCTGCTGGAAGTATGGATACGGGGTGGATGACACCGTGAAGCTGCCCTGTGTTGAGGCAGAACCCCCGCCACTGTTCAGTGAGATACTGCCGGTAACCGTACCGGGCATCACAGCAATCACCAGGGTGGTCCCATTATTGGATACCACTGCCGCTGACACACCGCCAACCATCACACTGGTCAGGTTGTCGAGATGATCTCCGAGTACCGTGATAAGCGTACCCACCGGACCAGCGCCGGGAGAGAAGGAATAGATCAAAGGCGCTGCCACATCAATAGTGGCTTCACCGCACGGACTGACGACCTTCACATCCGACAGACTGCCGGATGAGGGCAGATTTGCCCGCACTTCTGTGGAACTGATTACGTTGACGTTTGTGCCCGCCACACCGTTGAAAGTTACACCGGTCACATCGGAGAGGTTCGTTCCTGTGATGGTTACCACAGTGCCGGTACTGCCGCTGGTCGGAGAAACTGTCTGAATCTCCGGTGTATAATTGACAAAAACAGTAGTACCTGTAGTAGATGTACATCCGTTGGCATCTGTTACCGTCAGCTCATAGCTGGTGGTACAATATGGCCTGATGAAGAAGGAAGACGTCGTCTGACCTTCAGACCAGTCATAGTCAACACCACCGGATCCGCTGACAGTTACGCCGGCACCAACACATATAATACCGTCGTCGTTGGCAGAGCCTGATGTTTCCACATTTGTAATAGAGGCCACGGGGGGAGGATAAACGGTTACAGTAGCTCCTGCAGTACCTGTACACCCGTTACCATCTGTGGCTGTGACGGTGTAGCTGCCCGATCCCACCATGACAGATGGGCTGGTACCCAGACTTCCGTTCCACAAATAGGAGACACCGCCAGAGACAGTCAGCGTGGTATTGCCGCCCGAACAAACAGAAGTCGGGCCGTTGATGGATACCACAGGGCTGTTATAAACGGTAACAGTTTCAGTCTCGGTATCCGTGCAGCCGTTACCGTCAGTGACAGTCACCGTGTAAGTATCGGTTGATGCAGGTGTGACCATGATGGCAGCGTTACTGCCATTGGTGCTCCATGCATAAGTAGTACCACCCGAAGCGGTGAGCGTGTTACTGCCACCCGGACAAATCGGAGTGGATCCGGTTATAACAGCGGTCGGAAGCGAGTTCACCGTAACGGAGGATGTTTCTGTATCCGTACAGCCGTTGCTGTCAGTTACCGTTACTGTATAGGTCGTATTGGACACAGGAGATACCGGGACAGCGGCAGTATTGCCCACACTGTTTGCCCATGCGTATGTACCTGCGCCTGCTCCCGAGGCTGTCAGCGTGGTACTCGCACCGTTGCAGATGGTGGTAGTACCAGTGATGGCAGCCGTTGGCAGAGAGTTTACCGTTACAGAAGCTGTTTCGGTATCAGTACAGCCATTTCCATCAGTAATGGTAACCGTATAAGTCGTATTGGAAGTGGGAGATACCAGGACACCGGCGTTACTGCCCAAACTGTTAGACCAGGCGTATGTGCCCGCACCCGAGGCTGTCAGTGTAGTACTGCCGCCATTACAAATCGTTGTTGTTCCGCTGATGACAGCCGTGGGAAGCGTATTGACGGTAACTGTTGCCGTCTCAGTATCAGTACAACCATTAGCGTCAGTGACAGTAACCTCATAGGAGGTGTTAATCGATGGAGACACTGGAACAGCAGCACTGGAGCCCAGACTGTTTGCCCATGCGTATGTACCTGCACCTGCACCCGAGGCCGTCAATGTAGTGCTGGCGCCACTACAAATCGTTGTTGTACCGCTGATTACAGCCGTAGGAAGCGTATTGACAGTAACTGTTGCTGTCTCGGTATCTGTACAGCCGTTAATAGCAGTCACCGTTACCGTGTAGGTAGTATTTGTGACAGGAGAAACGTTGATACCCGCGTTACTGCCAAGGCTGTTCGACCACGTGTAGGTACCTGTACCGGAAGCCGTCAGCATGGTACTTGCTCCATCACAAATCGTGGTAGTACCAGTGATGGCAGCAGTTGGACTGACTAGTACTGTGATTACGGATCCAGTGGTTGCTGTACATCCATTGGCGGCAGTAACCGTAACCGTGTAGGTAGTTGATGAAGAGGGCGAAACCATCAGTGCAGCTGCAGTTCCAGCAGTATTCCAGATATAGGTTGCACCTCCGCCGCTGGTAAGCGTAACAGAGCTGCCCGAACAGATAGTGCCGTCATTGGATGTCAGAGATGATTCTGCAACTGCAAGAGAGGGCGTCGGGTACACACAGGGAGCTCCCGGAACAGTCGTTACACCTGCCGACTCTGCGCTCCTCTGCGTATTGTCGCTGTCGCAGGTACACCTTGTTTTAATCGTTTGTGCGGGACCGTCCTGATCGTACACAGGCAATGTGGTAGTCCAGGTGCCGCCATTAACCTGATATTCGATACTTGAGCCAGGAGGACAAGGTGAGCCTGGCACTGCTCCGCCTTTGTTGTTATTCAGGTTGCCTGGTGCAGTAATGGTACCACCCGACAGTGCGCAACCCGAGGTGCAGGCACTGTTTACAATGGTAACATCGTCGGGAGCGGCGGTGAAGGTGGGGCAGGCCAGGCAGGCACTGGTACCCGCCATGTCACCTGTGATAGTCCAGCCTTTGACACTGACCAGATTGCTTCTGGATGATGTCGCGGATGTACCGTATTCAAGTCCGGCAGCACCCAGATTGACGGAGGATGGCGTTGCGGAATTATTTTTCCATCCGATCAAAGTTTGAGAGTAGTTGATACAACTCATACCGCAGTTATCCAGCATACCGGTCATATTCACGCCGGATGCCAGCGACCAACTTCCGAGCGACTGGTCAAAGGCCGTTGCGCCGCTGAACATATCATTCATACCCAGTACGGCGCCCACATCCCAGCTACTGATATCTTGGTTGAAACTGGTCGCGTTTTTGAACATGAGATTCATACTGGTTGCGCTGCTTGTATTCCAGCTACTGATATCCTGATTAAAACTGGTCGCTCCCTCAAACATGGAAGCCATTTCTCTTAAATTACTTGTATTCCAGCTACTGATATCCTGGTTGAAGCTGGTAGCTCCTGAGAACAGATCGGGCATTATTG
Organism: uncultured Bacteroidota bacterium; assembly: GCA_903925535.1. Classification (GTDB taxonomy): domain Bacteria; phylum Bacteroidota; class Bacteroidia; order Chitinophagales; family Saprospiraceae; genus M3007. The sequence continues at coordinate 11,717 of CAIYFY010000442.1, forward strand.
TCACATTTCCAACATCCCAGCCACTGATATCCTGATTGAAACTGGTAGCTTGTATGAACATTGCCGACATATCCTGTACGGTAGATGTATTCCATCCTCCGATATCCTGATTGAAAGCAGATGCACCTCCGAACATCCCCGCCATATTCAGTACGTTGGATGTATTCCAGCTGCCAATATCCTGATTAAAAGCAGACGCACCGGCGAACATCAAACCCATACTGTTAACGTTGGCCGTATTCCACCCACTGATATCCTGATTGAAGGCGGTACAACCCCTGAACATGCTGTACATGCCCGTCACATTCGAAACATCCCAGGTACCGATATTCTGATTGAAAGCAAACGCATCCTGGAACATCGAATTCATGTTAACCACCCCGGAAACGTCCCAGGCGGAGATATCAGTATTAAATGATGATGCGTCCCTGAACATTTCATTCATATTGGTTACCAAAGACAAGTCTGGCACATCTGTTGCTGACAGAACTCCCAGGCCGGAACATCCGTAGAACATCCTTTCCATGCTTGACCACGCAGCTCCTCCCCATTGAACCACATCGGTGAGATTTCCCTTTACACTACTCGACAGATTGCAGAAACGCTGCAGGTTTTGCGATTCTATATTCAAGGTAACTACATCATTTGCTGCAGCGTTGATGGTAAGCGTAACCGGGCTCGCAACACTTTGGTCAAAGGAGCCTGTTCCACTGTTACCCGACGGACTGGCCGACCAGGTATAATATACCAGTCCTGAAGTGAGTACTTCTACATTAATGGCAGTAGCACCGCCGGAGAAAGACCATGTGGTAATAAACGGAGCAGGGCAGTTCTGTGTATGCAAATAGTTTTGCTGAGACAATGCCGGATATCCATTGTTGTCAGTTGGACTCATAGTCCAGTAATCAGACGTGCCATTGGTGGTTTCAACAGCGAAATCCCATCCTGCATTTTCATATGTACAGGGGTATTTCATTTCAGCAGTAGTTTTGCCGGTACCTCCTGCGGATGTTGTTTTCCCCGAGGTTTGTTTATCCCAGAAGCTCGCCGTGACGGTACCAATAATCAGGCTTCCGATTAATCCCCCGGAATTGCTTGCAGCAGAGGATGTACCGGTACTGTAGCATTTTGAGACATTTAACTGCGACCTTCCAATAAGGCCTCCGGCATTACTTCCTGAATTCGTGGCATTTCCTCTGGCGTAGCAGTTGCTTACTGTATAATTCTGTGTAGCCCCACTCTCGTCGTAAAAACCGATAAGACCACCAATATCATCATAACCGGAGGCGTTACCCGTTGCAAAGCACCATTTAATATTACAGTTCTCGGCCTCTCCAATCAAACCACCCACATTTGCACCGGATGCGGTGGCGTTGCCAGTAGCACTGGAATTAAGTACGTCAGCTGAGGTATATCCGATAAGTCCACCATACTGGGAATCGCCACTTAGATCGGTACCGGTTATGGTGGCTGAGCTGTAGCAACTGTCAACCAGGTAATTGGATTCTCCGATCAGACCTCCCACATCATTTCCGTTAGATGTTACAGTTCCGGAGGTGTATGAGTTTTTTATTGCTTTGTTGGCCAGCGATACAAACCTGGTCCGACCAATAAGTCCACCAGTGTTCGAGTTTCCTGTTACGCTGCCTGCGTAGGAGCAACCATCCACGTCAGTATCTCTTGTCTCACCAATCAGACCACCTATCTCATCATCATCTCCGTACACGACGCCGGCGATCGAGCAATTGACAACAGTACTATTAATTGCCAATCCAATCAGACCACCTGCTTTATCGTCACCGCTAATATTAACACCGGTCATCACCACATTTTTGATGATTGCACCACTGGTTACCCCAAACAGTCCCTGATAATCGGTGGATATCCGCACCATTTTCAGTCCGGATATGGTATATGACTGACCATTGAAATTACCGGTGAAATTGGTTGTAATTGAACCAACAGGCGAAAACCCGGTGTTGGTACCCGATGAAGTAGCGTCATTGGGATCGTTAAACAAATTACCGTCGGCATTATCGTCGGTATCATCATAATTCCCGGAGCCTGATGCATTAATATTGGCGGTAACAATAAAGTAGTCGGCCCAGTGGAACGTATTTCTGCTGAGTTCTCTCAGGTCGGCCAGGTTGGACAGTCTCCACGGATCAGCAGCATCACCACTGCCACCTGAGTAGTAGTAAAACGAACCGGTAATCAGCTGGGAAACGGTCACAGATGCTGTTCCGTCGCTCAGTGTCCAGTCCAGCGTAACCTGTGAAGGCGGCGTAGCTATATGGTAGTACTTGATTCCCCTGAGCAGGCTGTTGACGATGGTTTGCGTCGGAATTACCTCCGTGCCCGAGAACTGCAGCGTGAATACGCCAGCCACGAGTGAGTAAGTGGCTACCTGCTTGGAAGCATAACTCACGATACCGCCGGAAATGGAATAGTTGGCATCGGGGGCCGACAACACCACTATGTCGTTGGCCGAAGCTCCGCCCTGCCGTTGTATCACCAGACTGAATCCGTTGAAGTTGCCCGCTCCACCGTTTTCAGCAGATGATTCCGGATCGGTGGCTGTTACATCCGCGTCCAGAATAACCGGTGCTGCCGGCGAGTTCAGTGTGGTGATATTATTCAATGACGGGGCTGAATTGGTGCGCAGCGCGTCCACATAAAACAGGTAGTCGGTAAAGTCGGGGTCAAGTCCGGTAGTCACCGAAACGGGCGTGTTTCCCTTGCCTGTAATGAGCGTAGTTCCGGTTCCGGCACCGCCTGTCAGGTTTCGAATCGGGGCCCCCGAAACAGTATTGTCGTCGTAGTAGAAATACCAGTTTTGGCCCGTCTGCAAACCGCTCGGAGTGATGGTAAGTGTTCCGCCGTTGATAGTACTCGGGTGGCCTATACCCTGATCTGTTCCACTCCCGTCTGTAGTGAGTGCACTGGTATTGGTAATATTTCCTTCCATGGTGGTCGAATACACAGCCGACACATCGGAAGCAGAGCTGCCGTGGATATCGGAATAGGTTACACCTCCTGTTGTCAGGACAGATACAGACACATTGGCGAAATAAACTGCAGGTTTTTGAGCCCCTCTGTGATAAAAAGAAGTATTACCCGCATTGTCAACTGCCACCAGTACATAATAATACAGTGTTCCATTAACGGGTGCAGCGAGTGCGCCGCTGCCGTCGTCGGTGTAAGTGAGTCCGCCGGTGGCATGTGTCACCGTTGCCAGCAGGTTACCTGCTGATGGGGTAAAGTTCGCGGTTGTTGACCGGTAAATTTTGTAAGAGGCAATATCCGTTTCATAATTGGAAGCCCATGCCAGCGTGAGCTTGTTATTGCCGGAAGCGATGGTAAATTTGGTGGGTGCGGCCGGGGCATCAGAGGGAACTGTCAGATTTCTGAGTACCGGGAAACTGCCCGGAGCGCCCGCGGGGGCTACGTCCCATACAGTGGTAAAATCAAAGGCCGACATGGTAGTTGGCGCATTGGAGCCCGTCAATGCCGAGACAGTAAAGTCTTTTGTAGCGCCGGTTACATCGGAGACAATCTTGAAGTCAGCATCAAAATCATTGGTTTCATCAGGTGCAGTGGCATTGTCATCGCTGAAAAGATCTATCCAGAAACAATTGTTTTCTGTTGCATCGTTATTGGCAATCAGACCACCCGTATCATTATTCGTGGTGTTGATTACTCTTGAGGCGGCGTAGCAGTAAGATACCACGCAGGTGCCTCTTGTGACACCGACCAGGCCACCCACATCATAGGCAGCACTTACATTGGCCATGGCGAAGCAGTTGGTAATATTTCCGTCGGCAAGTCCGACTAATCCACCAACATTGTCCTGCGTACACTCAACAGTAGCACGTGTATAACACTTTTCCACTGAGCCATTCACACCTATTTCTCCAATGAGACCGCCCACATCTTTGGTTGTACTGGTAACGGTACCGGTAGTGTAACACAAGGATACAGGACCACTGGTGTAGCCGATCAGTCCACCGACGTTGGTGGAGGCAGTTCCGGTACAGTTTACGGTGGAGGAGCTCCAGCAATTGGTTACTGTCTGGCCTGCGTTTATGCCCAACAGTCCGCCGACATCGCAACAGGTAGCAGAGATGGCACCGCTGGATGAACATCCTGAAATAGTTTTTGAAACGCCATTGTTCCAGCACTCTCCGGCAATACCGCCAACAGCACTGTTTCCGGATACAACTGCAGCCGAGTTGCACCCAGTAATAGTAGTATTCTGGGCTTCACCGGCAATCCCTCCCACGTAGTCATCACCTGTTACGGAGCTCTGAGCATCCAGGGTCAGGTTTTGCAATTCGGTATTGAGCTCTGCGTAACCAACGATACCCCCGACGAAATCCAGACCGGTGATATCGGCATTGATCATATTCAGGTTTTTGATAACCGCCCCCAGGTGGATGTAGTTGAACATACCTGTATAGTTGGTTGACGGGCGATTCATAAACAAACCGGTTATTGAATAGCCTTGTCCATCATAGGAACCAACGAATGTGTTACTGACAGTACCAATACCGACGAATCCGGCACCGCTGTTTTGCGTGCTGGTGCTGCTGGCGTCAATATTGGCGGTCTGAATAAAGTGCTTGTCCCAGTAAGATGAGTTACCAGCGATGGTATTCAGGTGAGCCAGTGTGTTTACCTGATAGGGGCTGGCTGAAGTGCCGGCACCACCGGCAAACTGGGCTGACAAGTCCACGAAAGACATTGTCAGTAATACGAGGATAGTGAGAGATGATTTGATTAGCTGCATGAGATTTGCTTTTGTATTGCAAAGCAACATACACTCAGTATCATGCAGCGTTTTCTGTATGTTACACTTTCCTCAAGGCGTTACAATATCTGCAAAATGTGTTTTGTATCCATTAATCTGCCGCTCCTGCCGACGCCGAATCTTCATTTCGCAGCGATAGCGCCAGAAATTCGGTGGGCGACAAACCCGTCTCCTCCCTGAAACTCCGATAGAAGGAAATCCTGTTGGAGAAGCCGGATTGCTCCGCAACATCATTCATTGTGAGACGCTCGCCATGTATATTAATCAGCCGACGGGCTTCATTGATACGGTACCGCACTACCAGCCGGTTGAAATTGGTCTTTCCCATTTTGTTGATGGCCTGTGATACGTACCGCTCGCTCCGGTTCAGCGTCTGACTGAGTACCTGCAGACTGAATCCGGCATCGAGATAAGGTTTGTTCTGTTCCATCCTGACGAGTATCATTTCGTACAGGTTGGATAGCCGGCTGTCTTCATCATCCGTTTCCAGTCCGCTACTGACTGGAGATGGCTCAGCGGCTGCCGGCTTGCTCATGGCAAGTTCTCTGTTGACATAGAACAGGGAGCGGGTTCGGCTCTGCAACCGGAAAAAAAGGCGGATGATGATGACACCAGCAACAAGCATCACCAGCAACAGGGTAACCAGCGTAATGATCCATATTCGCTGCTCCTCCACGTCTTCAAACAGCCGTGCCTGCTCCTTCCTCAACTTCTCATTTTCGTAAATGGCCTGTACTTCCTCGTACAAACGCCTGGCCGACTGCTGATTTTCCGACTCCATCTCCTTTACTATCCCGCCAAAGGATTCTATGAACTCATCAAAACGGCCTGTTCTGGCATAAAGTATGGTTTTCTCTTCCCTGAGCTTAAGTCCAATGAACTCGGCTCCCATCTCTTCAGCCGACCGGGATATATCATCGAGTATTTTCCCGGCCTCGTCCAGATCACTCCCCGACCGGAGTCTGTTTGATGCATAAACCAGTTTCAGTATAAGTTTCAACTCACCGAAAGGCAGATCTTCACAGCGCTGAAGCCCCTCTTTCACCACTTCGTCCGACGCGGAATACGCCTTCATCTGGGCCAGTCCTTCCGCCTTGTTCACCAGTGCGGATACAATGCCATACTGATCACCTGTGTATTCATACCACCTGAGCGCTTCATTGATATGGTACTCAAATTCGCTCCGTTTCCATTTTTCCAGGTAAATACTCGAGAGATTCAGGTGACAAAGGGCTATGTAAGCGGTATCACTATTTCTTCCAAAGTAGCTCAGCAGGTTCCGGAAACCGTCAACTGCTTTCTGATAATCGTGGTAGCGGCCCTCCAGTTTGTAAATATTGATGTAAGACTGCATAACAGAACTGGAGTCACCATTCTGCTCTGCAATCTTCACTGATTGGTAATACGCATCCTTGGCTTCCGACCACCTGTTCTGTTTGTCGTAGGCGATCCCCAGGTTATTCCAGCAGCGATCGCTGAAGTTGCGGTTGCCAAGCGCATATTCAGATGCCACCGCTTCACCAAAGTGTTTTTCGGCCAATAAAAATTTGGATTCATAAAACAATGGTTCATGAAAAACTACGCCGCGATTTCGACGTAACTTGTTGAGTATAAGATTGCTTTGATTTTGGGATTGTTTTTTGTTTCGGTTGGGTTTAGGTTCAAGGCTACCGAAAATTTTTCCAGCAGATTAAGCGTGTGA
>CAIYFY010000443.1 GCA_903925535.1 uncultured Bacteroidota bacterium
TAACACAGGAAGTTCTTGAAATCCGTGGCATTGACCTTGGCGCGGCAGGCAGTCACACTGACCGTCAGGTTGCAGGTCTGTCCGCCGATATTCAGCGCAAAGGTAGCCGTGCCGGTCGCTGATGGCGTTCCGGTGATAGCATAAGACAGGCTGCCCGCGCCGCTGGAGAATACCCCGGGGCTCAGCGTGGCCGTCAGGCCCGTCACACCCGTGGACGTCACCGTCTGGCCGCTGTGCGGACCGCTCACACCACCCGTGTAGGGCACGCTCACGCTCACGCCTGATGCTGCTGAACCCACGGTCAGGGTACCGGTGACAGTGGCACCCGGGCAGTTCAGACTGCCGCCGATGCTGCCCGGCGGGTCTTCTTCGATGCAACGGACGGGGAAGCCGCTTGTTCGAGGATCAGGATCTCCCGTGATAATATTAGTTGTAAAAAAGAAATAGTAACCGGTAATTATACCGCCCTCAGTCCCCGAACCCTCCGTAGATGTCCAGTAAGGTGAACTACTACCGCGAGATTGAAGTGCTCCGTTAGTATAGTTTCTGAAACCTGCAGCCGGTAAGACCAGGGATGTACCAATCAGGGTTCCAGAAGTATAGTTTGTGCTTAAATCAGTCCAGCTTCCAATGAAAGTCAGATTATTATTCTGTTGCAAACCAGTGAACTGAGCCAGCGTGGGCACCTTGTATCCTGCAGGGCAAGGGTCATTTGCCGTCTTGATTCCATCAGACCAGGAGCCGTTGGCAGCCGGTGTAGTACTCCAGCCGCTTATTACTCCATCATTCGCCTGTGAAGAGCCCGAACCCGTCGGGCCCGCCGCTGCCTGCGCAGCCCGACCCCACTGCCAGTAGCCGCCATTGATCTCCCAGCTAGGGGTAAACGGATCGGCACTGGTGTTTGCTGCACCCAGGTTGTAACACAGGAAGTTCTTGAAATCCGTGGCATTGACCTTGGCGCGGCAACCAGTCACACTGACCGTCAGGTTACAGGTCTGTCCGCCGATATTCAGCGCAAAGGTAGCCGTGCCGGTCGCTGATGGCGTTCCTGTGATAGCATAAGACAGGCTGCCCGCGCCACTGGAGAACAATCCGGGGCTCAACGTGGCTGTAAGGCCCGTCACACCCGTGGACGTCACTGTCTGGCCGCTGTGCGGACCGCTCACACCACCCGTGTAGGGCACGCTCGCGCTCACGCCCGAAGCCGCTGCGCCTGCCCTGAGGGTTCCGGTGACAGTGGCGCCTGAGCAGTTCAAACTGCCGCCGATGCTGCCCGGCGGGTCTTCTTCGATGCAGCGGACGGACATGCCGCTTGTTCGCTGGTTGGTACCAACGCCACTGCTGCTGAGCCCCAAATAGGATATATACGAGACAGTACCAGTTACTGTACTGACCCAATAACTGCCCTGATTACCGCGATTGTTTAACGATCCATCTGTGTAGATCCGGAAACCCGCTGCCGGTAGCATAAGCTGAGTTCCAAACATTTTACCAGTACTGTAGTTGGTTGCCCCTGAAGTCCAGTTTGATCCTATATTTGATGTTGTATTATTGGCCCAAAGTCCATCCCATTGGGTTTTACTGGGCACTTTGTAACCCGTCGGACAGGGATCGTTGGCTGTTTTGAACGCGTCAGCCCAGGAACCATCAACAGCGTCAGTTGTAACCCAGCCACTGATGACGCCACTGTTCGCCTGGCCGGAGCCGGAGCCCGTCGGACCAGCCGCGGCCTGCGCCGAGCGTCCCCACTGCCAGTAACCACCGTTGATTTCCCAGCTCGGGGTGAAAGGATCGGCACTGGTATTCGCCGAACCGAGGTTGTGGCACAGGAAATTCTTGAAGACAGTAGAACTCACCTTGGCGCGGCAGGTAGTCACGCTGAACGTCAGGTTGCAGGTCTGTCCGCCGATATTCAGTGCAAAGGTAGCCGTACCAGTAGCCGATGGTGTCCCGGTAATGGTATATGTCAAACTGCCCGCGCCGCTGGTAAACAGTCCCGGGCTAAGCGTAGCCGTCAGGCCCGTCACACCCGTGGAAGTAACCGTTTGACCGCTGTGCGGACCACTCACGCCACCTGTGTAGGGTACGCTCGCGCTTACGCCCGAGGCCGCAGCACCCACGGTCAGTGCACCGACAATAGTGGCACCCGAGCAGTTCAGGCTACCGCCGATACTGCCCGGCGGGTCTTCTTCGATACAACGGACGGACCTTCCGAAACCGCGGTTACCGAAATTACCCGTTGCAGTGCCATTCCCCAGATCAAGAACATAGGCATTATTGACATCAGTGTACTCCGTACTGCTCCAGTACAAGCCATTTAGACCCCTGTTGCTCAAAGATCCGTTGGTATTATCCCTGTATCCAGCTACTGGCAGGACTAATCTGGTGCCAAAACTCACCCCTGAACCGTAGTTGGTTGAAGAAGCGGTGAATGATCCGGAATATGTTCTCGTATTGTTTGCCAATACACCGTCCCATTGGGATTTGCTGGGAACTTTATAACCCGCAGGACACGGATCGTTAACTGTCTTGTATGCACCAGCCCATGAATTATTGGGAGCGAGGCTTGATGTCCAGCCACCGATAGCGGCATCATTCGCCTGTGACGGCCCTGAACCCGTCGGGCCCGCAGCTGCCTGTGCCAGGCGGCCCCACTGCCAGTAGCCACCGTTGATTTCCCAGCCGGGCGTGTACGGATCTGCATTGGTATTGGCCGCACCAAGGTTGTAGCAAAGGAAGTTTTTATACTCGGTTGCACTCACCTTGGCCCGGCACGAATTGATGGAAACTGCCAGATTACAGGTTTTACCCGCAATATTCACTACAAAATACGCAACCCCTGTTGAGGCCGGCGTTCCGGTTACATTGTAAACAAAGGTACCGGCACCTGTGGCAATCGTACCCGGCGCCAGCGTAGCGGTAAGTCCGGTTACACCCGTGGAAGTCACCGTCTGGCCCGGATGAACGCCACCCGTACCCCCCGTGTAGGAGATCGTGGCCGTGACACCGGAGGCCACACGACCAGCCCAAAGCGAACTGGTGCCTGTCCAGACAGCATTGCTGCACGTAAACTGCGAGACAGTACCCAGATAACCACTGACAGCTATACTCAGGTTGCAGGTCTGGCCACCCACGGAAAGTGCAAACTCGGCATTTCCCAGTGCAGCAGGCGTTCCTGCTATGGTATATGTAATACTTCCGGAGCCATTGGCCAGGGCGACAGGTGCTGCCGTAGCGGTGAGACCCGTTACACCCGTCGAAGAAACCGTCTGTCCGGCGAACCAGTATCCGTTGCCTCCCGTGTAAGGTACGCTCACACTGACGCCGGCGGCACCCAAATCGCGTACCAGCGTACCCGTTACCGTTGCACTGCCACAGTTGAGGGCTGTTACCACTCCCGACTTGCAGGACGAGCGCGACCAGTCCGGAGTGGCGGAAGTGCCCGTATTGACCTCGAGGCAGAGTGTGGTCGTATTGTATATGATGAGACCAGTAGCAGGCGATGCTATGGCATTCCGCTCCGCAGTGGTCAGTCTGGGTATCAGAAATCCCTTCCCGGTACCCTGAATATCGAGCGCAGCCGACGGGTCGGGGGTTTCACCACCCACAACAACCTGCGCGTTGAGAACTACCGGCTGCATCATCAGCCATGCCCCTGCCAGGACCAGAAAAACGTATTTGAATGTATGCTGATTCATGTTAAATCAAAAATTGCATTGAACATTGAAGGGTGTAACCAGAACAGATTTTCCCGGTTATTTCCGTGAAATCGTCTTGTTTTCAATCGTTACTCTTTGATACATCTGACAGACATACCATAATTCCGGTTGTTGACAAAAGAGTTGGTTATCACTGTATTGCCGCTGTTGTAAAATGCGAGGTAATAGCTGCTGTTGGATTGGGGACCCATGGTAGAAGTCCAGTAAAGGCCATCGGATCCCCTGCCGCTCAGAGCGCCGGTGTCAGGCGTTCTTGAGCTGGCGGCAGGCAGGTACAGTTCTGTCCCGAACATAATCCCGGAACTGTAGTTGGTACTGGAAGAGGTCCAGGTACCCACGATGACATTATCATTGTAGTCAACCAGACCCTGCATTTGAGTCCGGGTGGGTACCCGGAAACCCGCAGGACAGGGATCATTGGCCGTTTTGGTATTATCCATCCACAGGTTATCAGGCGGCATGGACGATGCAGGATATGTTCCGCTGTTTGCCTGACCGGATGAGGGCCCGGTGGGGCCCGGAGCGAATATCGGAGTCACTCCCCACCAGTAGTAGGCGCCGTTCAGCAGCCAACTCGGGGTGAAGGGGTCGGTCGTATTGGTTGCAGCTGACCCGAGATTGTAACAGGCAAACTGTTTCCAGACACCTGCACCTACATAGGCGCCGCAGGTGTAGTCAGAACTCGTTGCTGTTACTGTCAGCGACAGGTTGCAGGTTTGGCCACCCACCGACAGGGGGAATACAGCAGTACCCCGTCCACCCGGCGTGCCGCTGATGGTCAGGGTGAGGTTTCCTCCGCTGCTCAGCAAGTATCCACCGGCCAGTGTAGCTGTAAGACCAGTGACGCCCGTGGAGGTAAATATCTGTGTGTCAAACTGACCGTCATTACCGCCGGTGTAAGGAACGGTGACGCTTACTCCGCTGGCAGCCTGACCAGCCTGAAGAGTTCCGGTAACAGAGGCCCCGGCGCAGTTCAGCGCAGTAACGGTTCCTGTCCTGCAACCCGTTGGCGACCAGGAAGGTGTTGAAGCAGTACCCGTATTCACTTCCAGACAATTCGTGGAAGTATTATAGATAATTAGTCCCGTTGCCGGTGATGCCACTGCGTTCCGCTGGGTGGTGGTGAGACGGGGCAGAAGTACCCCCCTGGTATTTCCCTTTATTTCAAGCACCGCCGATCCGTCGGCTGTACCACTGCCCACTACTACCTGACCCGGCAGCAGCACTGGCAGAAACATCAGTGCCTGTATGATAAAAGCCTGAAAAAAACGGTTGTTCTTTTGCATAGCGCGTTGTTATTGTGTAAATGAGCTGTTTAGGAACTGACTATCTGACAATGAGCATATTTCTCGACAAACAGCCAAATGGCGTTTTCAGTCGGTAATAGTACATGCCGCTGTATTTGCTCATGTCGAACGTCTCGCTGTTCGGACCTGCCGGATATTCGCGGCGCAGGAGGGCAACTACCCTGCCGCTTACATCCGTTATCTCCCATTCGGCCATGCAATTCTCCGGCAGGTAGAATGGTATCACTGTGGTTCCGGATGTCGGGTTCGGGATGTTCTGCTCCAGGCTGAATTCGCCGGATGTATGGTTTTCACCCGCTGCCTGGCGATCGCCGGAGTCGTCCGAGTCCAGTTGTGCGCCGGGAACAAACACCCAGAAAGCCCCCTTGCTGGTTGCATCAGTCGGGCCACCGATGATCGCAGTGGTGCCATTTCGGCTCAGCGACACCGAAGTACCCTGACGGGCAGCTCCGATGGCATTTGTACCCTTCATTTTGGCTCCCTGCTGCGTCCAGGCACTGCCGGTTTTCTTGTAAACCCATACGGCGCCCTTATTGGCATCATCTGTCATACCGCTCACCAGTATGGTATTGCCATCAGCACTCAGCGAAACTGATGAACCCTGGCGTGCCGCTCCTGCGGCATTGGTACCTACCAGACGGGCCTGTTGTACCCAGTTACTTCCGTTATATGTATAGAGCCAGGCTGCACCGGCCAGTGTATTGTCATTGATACCCCCCACCACAGCTGTATTGCCATCGGCGCTCAGTGATACCGAGTAGCCCTGCCATGCCTGCAGGGTTCCGCCCGTACCTACCAGCTTCGCCACCTGTGTTGAGCCGTTGCACCCGCCACTCTGGTAGAATATCCATGCAGCACCCAGGCGATTATTATCCTGATATCCACCCGATAACAACCTCGATCCGTCTTCACTGAGCGCCAGTGACGCACCCTGCCGGGCTTTGCCTGAGGCACCAGCCCCTACATATTTGGTACCGGACTGTGACCACAGGCCGTTGTAACGAACAAACAGCCAGGCCGCACCGGAATACCCGTAGTCGGCTACCCCACCGGAGGCAATCGTGTTGCCATCTCCGCTGATAGCCACTGCAGTACCCTGCTGAGCCGCACCAATGGCACCCGTACCCACCAGTTTGGAGCCCTGCTGCACCCAGGAAGCACCGCTGCGAACAAATATCCATACAGCACCGGTATTGCTGTTGTCGGCACTGCCACCCACAACTGCCGTATTGCCGTCGGAACTGATCGCAACCGATGAACCCTGACGCGCTGGTCCGACAGCACCCGTACCCACCAGTTTCGCCTGCTGTACCCATGCAGAGCCTGATTTTATGTATATCCACGCTGCACCCGCATTGGAATTATCACCGGGCCCGCCCACAATAGCAGTATTTCCGTCAGAGCTGATGGATACCGATGTACCCTGACTGGCGCTGGTCGAGGAGTTGGTTATCTTGACTCCCTGCTGGAAGTACGGATAAGGCGTAGGATTGACCGTAAAGCCCGTCGCAGCGGTAACCGTAACGGCTGCTGTTGATACGCTCACCGTACCGGATACTGTGCCGGGCATCACCATGATCTTCGCTGTGGTGGCCGATTGAGAAAGCAGTACAGCAGCAGTACCGCTTATGCTGGCCGACACCAGTTGATCCAGATTGGTGCCACTCAGGGTCACTATCGTACCCGCATTGCCCTCCGACGGACTGATGGATGTAATCGTCGGAGCATTGACCAGTGCCGTGGTGCTGCCACAGGGAGAATTTATTTCAACCTGCTGAATGGATCCCGAAAATGGAATCCTCACCGTGGCATGGGTGGAACTGACAATACTCAGATTCAATCCGGTCTGTCCGTTGAATCTGACCGAACTCAGGTAATTCAGGTTGGTTCCGTACAGGTTAATCAGCGTACCGGAGGCACCCGACAACGGACTCACCTGGTTCAGTTCAGGAGGATACCCCACTTGTATAGAAAAAGTGGACGTAAGCGTACAGCTGTATGAATCGGTGGTCGTAATCTGGTAGGTGCCGGGGCATGCGGGTGTCAACTGTCGTGAGGCCGACGTTGAGCCGTCCTCCCACAGATAGTTACTTCCGCCACTAACGCTGATGTTCACCACCGCACCGGCACAAATCAAACCATCGTTGGGAGTACCACCCGAGGTTTCCTGCACAACGACCACCGGCGTGAAGGCCGGCGTTACTGACACAGATCGCGTGGCCGTGGCCGAGCAGTTGTTTACGTCCGTTACGGTAACCGTATAGGATGTATTGGCCACAAGGTTGACACTGATGGAGGATGTAGTCTGGGTATTGCTCCACAGGTACGAACCTCCCCCGGAGGTTGACAACGTGACCAGGCCGTTTTGACAGATTACCCCGTCATTGTTGTTTACACCCGTGGATTCCATGACAGACACGGTTGGCGTCGGAAGCGCGTTCACCGTCACCATTTGCGTGGCGGTCGCTGAACATTTATTGGCATCCGTTACCGTCACCGTATAAGTGGTGCTCGACGACGGACTCACCGAAATAGTAGCCGTAGTTTGCTGACCATCCCAAAGGTACGTTCCTCCGCTCGTGCCCAGCGTCACGCTGTTGCCAGAGCAAATCGTACCGTCGTTGTTCGTCGTGCCGAAGGTCTCCGTAGCCGAGATA
>CAIYFY010000444.1 GCA_903925535.1 uncultured Bacteroidota bacterium
ATCAGTACTCGTCCTCATTAAAGAAAAAGTCGTCGTGCCTGGGATAGTCGGGCCAGATATCCTCGATTCCCTCATACAGTTCACCATCATCTTCCAGTTCTTCGAGGTTTTCTATCACCTCACTTGGAGAACCTGAGCGGATAGCGTAATCAATGAGTTCGTCCTTTGTTGCTGGCCATGGGGCTTCCTCCAGGTATGAAACCAATTCGAGTGTCCAGTACATAATTTTTTTCCCTTTGAATGGTTTATTACTTTAATGAAACGGCGAATCAGAGAATCAGCATGGCATCACCGTAACTGTAGAAGCGGTACTTTTCCTTCACAGCCTCGTTGTAGGCGTCCATGATAAGATCAATGCCCCCGAAGGCAGCAATCATGATGATAAGGCTTGACTTGGGCAGGTGAAAATTCGTGACCATGGCATTGGCTATGCTGAAGTCATAAGGGGGGAAGATGAACTTGTTCGTCCAGCCTTCCACAGCCTTGAGCCGGTTATCAGCGGAAACAGCCGTCTCGATGGAGCGCATCACGGTAGTACCTACTGCACACACCTTTCTTCCTTTCTCCAGCCCACCGTTTACAGTATCGGCTGCATCCGGCGGGATACGGAAGTATTCAGCTTCCATTTTGTGCTTCGAGAGGTCTTCCACGTCAATGGTGCGGAAAGTACCCAAACCGATGTGGAGTGTCAGCTCAGCAAAGTTTACTCCCTTCAGCTCCAGGCGTTTGAGCAATTCGCGACTGAAGTGAAGGCCGGCGGTAGGCGCTGCTACAGCACCGGGTTCTTTGGCATATATTGTCTGATAGCGCTCGCGGTCAATCTCTTCAGGCTCCCGCTCAATATACTTTGGAAGTGGTGTGTTGCCGAGACGCATCAGTTCGTGGTGGAACTCTTCGTCTGTACCATCGAAAAGGAAACGTATTGTTCTGCCGCGGGAGGTGGTGTTGTCAACCACTTCGGCAACGAGGGCATCATTTCCGTTTTCGTCTTCAAAATAAAGCTTGTTTCCGACCCTGATTTTACGGGCTGGGTCAACGAGCACATCCCACAGGCGGGCGCTGTGATTGAGCTCGCGAAGGAGGAAAACCTCAATTTTGGCGCCTGTTTTTTCCTTTTGGCCGAAAAGGCGAGCCGGAAAAACCTTGGTATTGTTGAAGATCATCACATCGCCATCACTGAAATAGCCGAGGATGTCCTTGAATACCTTATGTTCTATTTTCCCCGTACTGCGATTAACCACCATAAGACGGCTTTCATCGCGCTCCTGAGAAGGATACTGGGCGACCAGTTCCTTGGGGAGATTGAAGTTGAACTGAGACAGTTTTGTACGCATATTCTTCTGTGCAATTGGGTATGAGCCGCTACCTTGACGGATAAACGGCTGCAAATGTAAAATTCTTTGGGAAACGAAAAACGTTTGAAAAAGTTTCAGAAAAAAATGGAATCAGCTCCGATACACAGAAATCAGGCTTCAGCCACCTCTTTTGAGGCTTTTTTGCGCTCAAAATCCTTCAGATAAATTTTACGCAAACGAATACTTTTAGGTGTGACCTCCACGTATTCATCCTCCTGGATATACTCGAGCGCTTCTTCCAGCGTGAAGCGACGTGGCGGAGGCAGGGAAGCCTTGTCGTCAGAGCCGGAAGCCCGGTGGTTGGTCAGTTTCTTGGATTTGGTGACATTCACCACCAGATCATTCGGGCGCGTATTCTCCCCGATTACCTGACCTTCGTACACCTCTTCACCCGGATCTATGAAAAATGTACCCCTGTCCTGCAGATTGTCCAGCGAATAGGCAAACGCCGTACCTGTTTCCATGACAATCAGGGAGCCGTTCTGGCGACCGGAGATTTCTCCCTTCCACGGTTCATACGTGAGGAAGCGGTGCGTCATGATGGCCTCGCCCTGTGTGGCTGTCAGTACGTTGGAGCGCAGTCCGATGATACCGCGTGAGGGAATCTCGAAGCGAAGGATAAAGCGGTCGCCCTTGGGCTCCATGCTCTTCATAACACCCTTACGGCGCGTAACCAGTTCGATACATTTACCGCTGGATGTTTCCGGCACGTCAATGGTGAGTTCCTCTACGGGCTCATTTTTTTGACCGTCTATCTGCTTGGTAATTACGCGGGGCTGGCCGATCTGGAGTTCGTAACCTTCGCGGCGCATGGTTTCTATGAGTACTGACAGGTGAAGTACACCGCGGCCGTAAACCATCAGCGAGTCAGCGCTGTCTGTGTCTTCCAGACGCATGGCAAGGTTCTTTTCCAGCTCCTTCTCCAGACGCTCGCGAACGTGGCGGCTGGTGACAAACTTTCCTTCCTGACCGAAAAACGGAGAGTCGTTGATAGTAAAAAGCATACCCATGGTTGGCTCATCAATGGCGATGCGCTCCAGTGCCTCCGGATTCTCGTAATCAGCGATCGTATCACCAATTTCAAAACCGTCAACACCCACTACAGCACAGATATCTCCTGCCAGCACTTCCTGTGCCTCTTTTTTGGCCAGTCCGTCAAAAACATACAGCTGTTTGATACGATGCTTCTGAACAGCCCCGTCGCGCTTGACCAGCGAGCAGGCCTGACCCGACACAAGACGGCCTCTGGTAAGGCGACCGATAGCAATACGCCCGATGAAGGCAGAGTAGTCAAGGGATGTTACCAGCAGCTGTGGCGATCCGTCATATACTTTTGGCTCCGGAATATATTTGATGATATCATCGAGAAGCACATTGATATCGGAAGTCTGATTTTTCCAGTCGTGGCTCATCCAGCCGTGCTTGGCAGAGCCGAATACCACCGGGAAGTCGAGCTGGTCTTCATTGGCCTCCAGCGCAAACATCAGATCGAACACCTGTTCGTGCGCCCAGTCAGGATTACAGTTCTCTTTGTCTACCTTGTTAATTACTACCAAAGGCTTTTTCCCCATCTGGAGAGCCTTCTGCAGCACAAAACGCGTCTGAGGCATGGGACCTTCAAAAGCATCAACCAGCAGCAGAACGCCATCAGCCATATTCAGTACGCGCTCTACCTCACCGCCAAAATCGGCGTGACCAGGCGTGTCAATGATGTTGACCTTGCAGTCTTTCCATCTGATGGATACATTCTTGGCGAGAATGGTGATACCCCTCTCCCGCTCAAGATCATTGTTGTCAAGAATCAGTTCGCCGGTCAGTTCATGTTCCTTGAACACCTTGGCGGCGTGGATCATCTTGTCAACGAGTGTGGTTTTGCCGTGGTCAACGTGGGCAATAATGGCGATGTTGCGGATGTTTTTCATGAAAATGCCTTGTGGCGAAAC
>CAIYFY010000445.1 GCA_903925535.1 uncultured Bacteroidota bacterium
ATTTGTACTTCAAACCTCGTCTGTTGCCATGAAACCCTTTTACCCTGCTGCGAGCTATCTTTTTCTCCTTTTTCCAGTCTTTTTTATCGTTTTTACCCAAAAAACGGTGGCCCAGCAACCTGAGCGACCCTTTACAGGACTAACGCTGAGCGGTGGCGGCGCCAAGGGAATTGCCCATATAGGTGTGCTGAAGGCTATAGATTCGGCCGGTCTGAAGATAGACTATATCACCGGAACGAGCATGGGCAGTGTGATGGGGGCTCTGTATGCTATTGGGTATTCAGGCAATGAAATCGAACAGATAGTCAGGAAACTGGACTGGAATGAGCTGCTTACCAATCAGGTTACCCTGCGGGCACTGGCCATGGAGGAAAAAGAGGAATATGGCAGATACGCGGTTGAGTTGCCCTTTAAAAACCGTCAGTTTCAGGTGCCAACGGGTGCACTGGAATCCCAGGAACTCTGGTTACAATTATCGGAGTTGTTTTTCCCGGCCTACAGAACAAGATCTTTTTCCGATTTCGAAATTCCCTTTCGCTGTGTCGCCACCGACCTGGAGACGGCGGCAGCGGTAGTGATGGATAGCGGTGAAATAACTACGGCCATCCGGGCGAGTATCGCGATTCCGGGTGTTTTTACACCGGTGGACTACAGTGGAATGCGGCTGGTTGACGGCGGTATTGTCAGAAATCTGCCTGTTTCCGAGGTCAGGGAGATGGGGGCGGAATATGTTATTGCCTCCAATGTTTCGCACGGGTTAAAACCGAACGAGGAACTTAACAACGCCCTGCAGGTGCTGATGCAGATCGCCTTTTTTAAGGATGGAGAAGACAACAAGCGACAGATCGGGCTCAGCAACTGCTTCATCAATCAGTCACTGGACGGCTATTCGTCGGGAAGCTTCGACAAATCAGACGAAATACTGGAGTCTGGAATCAAAACGGGATACCAGTATTACCCGGTGTTCAAACATTTGGCCGATTCGCTGTCGGAAATTTACGGTTCTCTGTATTCGCGTCCCGCTGTTCCCGTCCGAAATGATTCCGTGTTGCTGATTTCCTGTCAAGTAGAGGGCCTTTCATCTGTTTCAATGTCGTCTTTCCGCCATTTTATCCGATTTCAGGGGGGTAAATACTACTCGGCGCAGCAGTTGTCGGATATGGTGCGGCTGGCTTATGGCACCCGGAATTTCCGCTACATTCGTTACCGGCTGGAACCGGTGGATATTGTTGGCTACCGGATTGTATTTGAAACAGAGGAAAACCCGGCTATCAACTTCAAACTGGGGATGCACTACAACACTTTTTCCGGGGTAAGTCTGATTGCCAATGCTACGGCCAGAAACTATTTTCTGCCTGCCTCGAGAACTCTTTTCACGGTGAATATTGGTGAAAATATGCGTGCCCGGGCCGAGCACCTGCAATATCTGGGCAGAAGTAACAGCCTGATGCTGATTCCCGGTATCCAGTATGAATCGTTCCGCGTCAATACCTACGCGCAGTTCAGAAAAGACGGACAGTTTCGTTCTGACTATTTCAGGTGGGATCTGAAGCTGCAGTCTGCCGGCAGTCTGCGACAGTCCTTCGGCGCCGGCAGTCGTCTGGAGACAATCGGCTATTCGCCGTTGATAGCGTCTGATACGGATATCAGGGGTACGGGCTCCAACCTGACGTCCTATCTGTTTTACCAGATGAACACACTGGACAATCCCGTTTATCCGAAAACTGGTGCCCGATTTGATGCTGAACTGGGCTATGTAATTCCCCGGGACTTCGATTATACCCTCTGGGAGGGCGACAACAATGTGAGTTATTCCGCTTTCAGTGGAGTGAGTCAGCGAAACTATTATCGTATCGTTCTGAATTACGAATATTTTGAGCCGATTAATTCCCGATATACCTTTTCTGCACTCGTGCAGGCGGGTGTCAATTCCGATGCGGATCAGAACATGTACAGCGCCTTTTCCATCGGCGGTCTGAACCGGCTGTACAGGAACCAGATTGTTTTTTCCGGACTGGAGAACAACACGGTGTTTTCACACAGCGTCGTTTCTGCCCAGGCGAGGGTACACCGCAGGCTTGGCAGCAATCTGTACCTGATACCCGGAGCCAGCGTGCTGCTGTGCGATTTTGTCGGCAGCCCGACGCGCGAGACCAGCCGAAAGTTCCTGAGCGGTTATTCACTGACCATGGCATACAACAGCATATTGGGACCCATTGAACTGAGCGCCATGTACAGCGACCAGTCGAAGTCGCTGCACACCTACGTCACGCTCGGACTGTCGTTTTAGAGCGTTTGTTCAGCGCCCTGCTGCATAATCTTCCAGATAGGAGAAATGCGGAGTGAGGTGTCCGTTTTCCGTTATTTTTCCACGCCTGACAACCGGGTTGTCGCCGCCCTGAATGAGTGCGCCGAGTACATTGTCGAGCAGTTGTCGCCCGAAGAAAGCCGAAGCGTCGCGGGGCAGCTCGGAGGGCAGGTTGTCAATGGCCATCACATCAATGGAGTCTGGAGTGTAGGGGGCCGTTTCCTGTCCGGTGGTCCGGCTGAAGCCATAGACCGGATCGGCTATTTTGCAGGGCCTGATGGTACACGGAACCGACGAGTCGGGCATGATATCGCAGGTGATATCGCCGATGACGCGGATATGGAAGTCGTCGCGGGTGGTTTCTTCTGTGGTGAAAAAGGCCGGACCTTTCTGGTCGTAGTATATTCCGTTGATGAAGATATCAGCTTTTCTGTAAAAGGGGGCAAACTTGCTCCTGTATTCGTCGCCGTGCGCGTAGAAATGAGACTTCTCGAAGGGAGAGCCGTCTTTCCTCTCGGCGTAGTCGGCAGCGTGAATCTGGGTAAACACCGCTTCGCTGAAATCCTGCTCCAGAAATTCGGCCGGGCTGACCTGTCGTATGCCCATGTCGAGCAGATTTTTTACTGCGCCTGACGAAACCCGTCCACCGCCGGTGAGCACGATGCGCAAGGGGGGCAGTTGCAGCGTCTTGTACGTTTCGAGCGCTTCGGCGTAGTCGTGGCACTCGTGCAGACGCGGCAGCTTGAAGTCGCCGGTGCGCTGTCCCCACGTCCAGAGGGTATTGTGAGCGCCCACCACGCCGGCATAAAAGCCGAAAGCGATGAGCCGAACGCCTTTTTCATCGGTCAGCACTTCGTAATCTATCAGAGAAATACCCTTTTCGAGGACAGCCTGGAGCAGTTTTCGGTTGTAGGGTTGCTTTTTGATGGTATGCGAAAAAAACAGGTATGTCTTTCCCGGGATGAGCATGTCAACGGGTACTTCCTTTACACCTAGAAGAATATCGCAATCGCCGAGATCTTCCTGCAGCGGGATACCGAGTGCTGCGTATTGTTCATCGGTGAAACACCGCACGGGCGACGGTTGTACGGCGACAGACAGGTTAAAAGAGTCGCGGGCTTCTGCGCATTGTTCGGGTGTGAGGGGCACCCGTTTGTCGGGAGGTACCTTTCCTTCGCGGATTATTCCGATCTTGATCATTACATGGTGGGCTTAAAAATAAAGGGCAGCAAAGGTAGTGCTTCAAATCACCTTTGAGTTTATGAAAAAATAGGGAACTTTGCAGCGAACTGTAAAACTTCGACAATCTGTATATGAAAGAAATGAAAAAATACCTCGACGACAACAGGCAGCGTTTCCTCGACGAACTGCTTGAGTTGCTGCGTATCCCGTCTGTGAGCGCTGATCCGAAATATGCACCCGACGTGCGTCGCACGGCGGAAGCCATCAGCCGCCACCTGACAGCCGTGGGCGTTGACAACGTGGAAATCTGTGAAACGGCGGGTCATCCGATCGTTTACGGCGAAAAAATGGTCAATCCCAAGGCGCCGACCGTACTGGTTTACGGGCACTACGACGTGCAGCCTGCCGATCCGCTCGAGCTCTGGGACAGTCCGCCCTTCGAGCCGGTGATCAAAAAGACCAAACTGCATCCCGACGGCGCCATCTTTGCGCGCGGCTCCTGCGACGACAAGGGACAGGTGTTCATGCACGTGAAGGCGTTCGAGACGATGCTGAAGACCGACAACCTGCCTTGTAACGTCAAGTTCATGATTGAGGGAGAAGAAGAGGTGGGCTCCAAGAACCTGGAGAAATTCTGCCACGAGAACAAGAAAAAGCTCGAATGCGACGTGGTGCTGATATCGGATACCAGCATTATTGACAACGAAACACCCAGTCTGACCGTGGGGCTCCGCGGTTTGTGCTACATGGAAGTGGAGGTTACCGGTCCGAACAAAGACCTGCACTCCGGAGTGTACGGTGGCGCAGTGGCCAATCCGGTGAACGTACTTTGCACCATGATTGCTTCCCTGCACGACGAGAAGCGCCGTGTAACGGTAAAGGGCTTCTACGACGATGTGGAGAAAGTGAGTGCCAAAGAGCGCAAGATGATGAATGCGGCGCCTTACGACGAGAAGCAGTACATGAAAGACCTGAATGTTTCGGAGCTGATGGGTGAAAAAGGCTACACCACCGTGGAGCGCACCGGTATCCGTCCGACCCTCGATGTGAACGGCATCTGGGGTGGATACATTGGCGAGGGTGCCAAGACGGTGCTTCCGTCAAAGGCCTATGCCAAGATATCCATGCGTCTGGTACCCAACCAGGATCCGGCCAAAATTGAAAAACTTTTCCAGAAGCATTTTGAGGGCATAGCACCCAAATCGGTGAAGGTGAAGGTAAACGCCCATCACGGCGGCTACCCTGTGGTGGTACCCACCAACTCAGTGGAGTACAAGGCTGCCGAAAAGGCGATGGAGCAGGCATTCGGCAAGAAGCCCCTTCCCCAGCGCGGCGGCGGCAGCATACCCATTGTGGCCATGTTCGACCAGGTGCTGAAGGCCAAGTCGGTACTCATGGGCTTCGGTCTCGACTCCGACGACATCCACTCGCCGAACGAGCACTACGGACTGTTCAACTACTACAAAGGCATTGAAACTATTCCGTATTTTTACAAGTACTATGCGGAGATGAAGAAGTAGAGCTTCGCAGGGTACAGGGTGAGGGGTTTGATTTTCGGGTGAGAGTCCGGGGGTCAAACCCCTTGCTTTTTTATCTGGTCCAGGGCTGGCAGTTATCGGGATTTACGACGGAGTACGAAGCGTCGGGGTACGTTTTTGACCAGCCGATCGGGGCTTTGGGGTGTTTGTTTTCGCTCCATTTGAACTCGAAGGCGTGTAGTTGTCCGCCGCGCTCCTCTACCCAGTCAATTTTCTGCTGGTCGTATGTGCGCCAGAAAAAGTTATTAACGATCATTCCCGAGTATTGCTGGAACTTGATTCGTTCGCTGATCATATTCAGCATCTGAAAGGGGGTACAACCTGAAAGTATATTTTCGTCCTGTCAGCGGTTCACCCGTCCGGTTTTCAACATCGAAGGCTGAGGATCCGGTTATCAGCACGCGCAGTCCTGCGATTTCATCAATCATCAACTTCAATGCGGCACCCACGTCCGGAATCTTCTGCGCTTCGTCAATTATCAGGATTTTCCTGCCATCCAGCAGTTGTAAATAGTGTGGAACACTCCTCCGGGCGAGCAGCTCTCTGGTATTGATGTCTTCTCCGTTCAGAAAAAGTACAGGTTCAGTTATACTGGATATTATCTGCCTGACCAGCACGGTTTTTCCGACCCTGCGTGGCCCAGGCAGTACGATTACCTTTCCCGGAACGAAGTACTCTTCGATTCGCGACTGAATAGTTCTGTTAATTAATTCCATGTTTTTCCGCAAAGACAAGCTAATTGGCGCATCGTATTGCAGTAATTAACGTTTTTGTGCTGGAATGAGTACCGGGTTGAGCGGTATGTTCCCTGCAATACCGTTGAGGGAATCCACTTTTTAAAATGTCGAACTCCGAAGTGCGGTGATAGATTCCTCCTGTCGTCGGGATGACTGGTGTTCTGGGCGTAAAAAAAAGATGGGATTTTGCGTCATTTCGATGCAGGAGAAATCTCGTTTGCCATTGCCCGGGTAACCTGGTTTTTTAACCGCAGCGTTGAGTTGTAGAGAGTTTAACCGTAGAGTTGAGCGGAGTTGTAGGGAGTTTAACCGCAGAGTTGCGCAGAGTTAACCGCAGAGTTACACAGAGTTTAACCGCAGAGTTGCTCAAGGAATCTTTCTCTGCGTAACTCTGCGCCATACTCTGCGTAACTCTGCGGTTAAAAAAACGGGTTCAAACAGGGAAAAAGACCCGGGCCGACAATTATACCGTTTAAAACAGGTCAGGTCATTTCGACTCAGGAGAAATTTTATCCGGCATTTTGCGGGCGATTTTCAGCAGCGGCAGTGTGGTGGTGATAGATTCCTCCTGTCGTCGGAATGACTGGCGTTTTGCGCGCAAAAAAAAGCGGGGGTTTGGTTCGACGGCG
>CAIYFY010000446.1 GCA_903925535.1 uncultured Bacteroidota bacterium
GGCTGAGCTGACCGCTGCCAAAACCAAAGTGCTGGTGTTATACGGGGCTCGTCAGACAGGTAAAACCACCCTTGTTCATCAGGCACTTAAAAGGTTCAGTGGGCGGGTGCTGGAGATTAACGCTGACAATATGCCCTTTCTGGAAAGCCTTGGAAGTCGTAACCCCGACCAGCTCAGAGGCCTTGTTCATGGATACGATTTGCTTTTCATTGATGAGGCGCAACGTATTCCGGACATCGGTATTAATCTAAAAATACTGTATGATCAGGTACCCGGATTAAAAATCATCGTCACGGGCTCCTCCTCACTGGACCTTGCCAATCGCGTCAAGGAACCACTTACCGGTCGCACCTGGACTTATCACCTGTATCCGGTATCTGTAGAGGAATGGGCCGGAAATTATGGGGCCAATGATTACGAAACAGCCCAAAAACTGCCTGAATGGCTTGTATATGGACTATATCCTGAGGTAATTGGCATAGAAAATCAGCGCAAAAAAGAACGTCACCTTCGGGAGCTGACGCAGTCCTACCTCTATAAAGATGTACTGTCCCTGGCAAGTATACGGTACCCGGAAAAACTGCGACAGATACTGAAACTGCTGGCCTGGCAGACCGGCAATCTTGTATCAGTAAATGAGCTGGCTAACACCTTGCAGATCAGTCGGGATGCTGTCAATAACTATATTGATCTGCTGGAAAAATCTTTTGTTATCTTCCGTCTGAGCGGATATAGTCGAAATCTTCGCAAGGAGATGGTCAAAATGGACAAGATTTACTTCTATGATACAGGCGTGCGCAATAGCCTGATCGAGAACTATCAGTTGCCGACCATCCGGCAGGATACTGGTCAACTATGGGAGAACTTTCTGATGGCAGAACGTCTGAAGACATCTGCATACCATTTCCATCACAACAACCGCTACTTCTGGCGCACGCAGACGGGCGCGGAACTGGATTATGTAGAGGAACACAGCGGTCAACTGCACGGGTATGAGTTCAAGTGGGGATCCGGGGTAGCCCGGGCACCCAAAACCTGGACTGAAACCTATCCGGAATCTACATTCCAGTGTATCAATCCGGGGAATTTTATGAATTTTGTTTGTCTGGGAAGATATTTACAGGGCTGATTGCACTCACCCCACCCTCACAGAGGTCATTGTCAGAGATCCGGCAAGGGCCCGGTCATTGAACAGGGAGACCTCCTCGCCTTTTTCCTGAAGTCCCAGTGTGTAGAGCAGGGGCAGGTAGTGTTCGGGGGTTGGTATGGCGAGATCGAACGCCCTGCCCTGAGAGCGGAAGTTGACGAGTGTCTGGTGATCGCCCGAGAGAATGCTTTTCTTCATCCTGTCGCTGGCCTCCAGTGCCCAGTCGTAGCCGAAACTTTCGTTCAGCCGCCTCCATTCCACCATGCCGAGGTTGTGTACCATGTTGCCGCTGCCGACAATCAGCACGCCCTTTCGGCGCAGGGCAGCGAGTTCTCTGGCGAGATCATAATGCCATTGAGCCGACTGGCGGTAATCAAGGCTCATCTGGATTACGGGCACATCGGCATTGGGGTACAGGTGCTTGATGACCGACCATGCGCCGTGGTCGAGTCCCCATTTGTCATCAAGGCCGATTTCGGTTTTCTTCACGAGGTTTCTGGTCTCGGTTGCCAGTTCCGGACTGCCCGGTGCGGGGTACTGTACATCGAACAGGGCTTTCGGGAAACCACCGAAGTCGTGGATGGTGCGCGGGTGCTGCATGGCTGTGACGTACGTGCCCTGTGTTTCCCAGTGTGCCGAGATGACGAGAACGGCCGAGGGGCGGCTGATTTCGCTGCTTACCTTGCGGAAGCCGGATACAAATTCATTCTCTTCGATGGCATTCATGGGACTGCCGTGACCGAGGAACAGCACAGGCATTCGCTCCGTGTTTTCCATATCCCGGGTCATGTTATTCAATTCATTGAGTTTCATAGTGGCACCTATTGCTGGCAGAATGGCCAGTGCTTTGAGAAAATCCTTGCGGTTCATGTGAGCGACTGTTTTACGGCAAATGTGATGGTTACTGATGGCACAAAGGTCGGTCGGCAAGCAAAGCTGCGGGTATCAAAATTCGGAAAAACGGTTGTAAAATCAGGAAGTGGCAGATTTTCAGGGTATGAGCCGGCGCATTTCTTCCCGAAATTCAGTGGGAGTTTGTCCCGACTTCTTTTTGAAAACGGTGGTGAAATACGCTTTATCGCTGTATCCAAGCTCAAAACCAATCTCCGCAACAGTTTTGTCGGTAGTGGCGAGCAGATTTTTGGCAAGCCTGAAATGGCATTTGAGGCTGCTTTTTCCAATTCCACACGCTCAGCTGTTCTTGACAGGCATATTGCACCGTGCGGTTTTAATACAAAGTTATACGACTTTGCAGACAAATACAAGTTCCAAACAAAAAGCTATTCAGAAATACCTGAGAGCGGTTACTACGTTCGCTCATACCAACAGCGATAACCTTGTGTTTTTAACCGCAGAGGTGCGTGGAGGTAACCGCAGAGGTGCGCAGAGAAAGCTACTCTGCGTAACTCTGCGTAACTCTGCGGTTAAACAACTACCCCCTTTCAGCATTCAAAAACCGCCTGGCCAGGGCTCTCCGGACTGGCAGATCGTACAGTTTCAGCGCCGCCAGGGCAATGAGGACTGATCCGAGGATCACCAGTATGGCCAGTGGCACACCTTCCATGAAGGTTTTTTTGTTGTTAACCGCCCAGGCAGAATAAACATACACAAAAGGGAAATGGGTGATATACAGCGGATAGGAAATATCGCACAGAAAGTTACAGACCTTTTCGCTCACCGGGTCTTTGACCTGTCCGATGGCCCCAAGGTAAATAATCAGGGGAAAGACCAGAATAATAATGAACGACTCGTACAGACCGTTGATCCACACTTTGTCGTAGCCGCCTACCCTTGGTATGCTCAGGACGACGATCAGCATGATTGCGGTCAGCAGGAAGGTGCTCTGTCCGGTTTTGAGGCCCACTACCCTTCTGAGCAGCATACCTGCCATATAGGGAAAGAGCAGGCGGGTGAAGCCGATTCTGAGTTGTTCGGGTTCGGTTGACCAGCCTCCGATCAGATCGCCGGAGGTATTGGTAGTTAACAGATGTACGGTAGCAGCCGCTGCCAGGAATACACATGCAGCGAGCAGCAGGTTGGGCAGTTTTCTGAGGATGAAAACGTGCAGAATATTGGCTATATATTCAAAGAAAAGCGACCAGGCAGGACCGTTGAGGGGGTGCATCTCGTTCCAGCCCCTGATATCCATGGATGGA
>CAIYFY010000447.1 GCA_903925535.1 uncultured Bacteroidota bacterium
ACTATTCCACACATGACGAGTTGTATTTGATTATCTGATAATGGTGTACTTGAGTTCGAGTTTTGCGGGGAAAAGCGAACTTTTCGGTCCGTAGAACCACGCGCGTTTTGCAGAGCGCGTTCTCGGATAGACGTTTACAAAGATCGTGCGGTTCCTGATATCCGGCGCATTATCATCATCAACCACCGACTGGAACTTGTCGCTTAAAGTAAGTCTGTAGCGCGTTTTTGTTGTGCTGCCCAGAACTTCTTTCTCAGGGAAACCGCCGAATGCCGCCAGGCTGCCTGTGCCGGTGGAGCCGAGCGCGTACAGCACGTCGCTGGTAAAAACCGAGGCGGTATCTCCTCTGGGCTCGGTCAGAATGAGCTGATCTGCCGGTTTGAGCCAGGGGTCATCTTCGCCGGCTGTCAGCACCAGTTGAGCCTTGTTAACAGCGATTTTATCGAAATTGTTTGCATAAGGGAAGACGACACGCAACCGCAGGCCGTCCATTCCGTGTACATACAATTTGTCTTCCAGTTGCTGACCGATACGCGGGCCCACCTCAGAGCCGGTATAGTCATTGTTGAAGTGGGTGAACTTGTTGGTATTTCTGAAAAAGAAGTCGAATCGCTTGGCCGTGGAATCACTCTTTTGAGTGTAATACATACTTATACGGCTCAGTTTGGTGTCATTAAGGTCGAATGCCAGCATGGCGCCCGGATTGCTGGATGAGTTGCAAACAATCTTCAGTCCCCTGACGAAATCATACACAGCCGTATCGGCGAGCCAGGTGGCGGAGTCAATATTCATCAGTAAACGACCGAAGTCATCGTTGAGGCGCACACGCAGGAACTCTCCCTTGACGCCGTCGAAAAGACTGTCAACGCGTTGCGGGCGTGGATAGAAATTGTCGACACGGCCAACTTCTTCGCCGGCGGGTATTTCCGATGTAGAGAAATAACTTTTGCCGTATTTCAGCGGCTGGCCCAGGCGATAGACGCGCAGATTTTGTGGTTGCAGCGTATCCCCGTATATGCCGCTGAGTGAATAGTTCATGTACAGTACCAGACTGTCGAACCTGATTTTGGTGGTGTCGAACTGCGGGTTCAGCGATTGTGACTGAAAGAGCGTGTAAATTTCGGCACTGTAGCGACCGAAAACGGGATCATTGATTTCTCCGCACAGGAAGTGATTGAGTGCTCCTGATCTGTCGTTCGTTTGTATGCTGTCTTCCCGTTCCAGAAAACACTGCACAGTGATGGTGTCGGTGAACTCCAGATCTGCGAAGGAGTCACCCAGAAGCTCTGCACCAAAGGGGGTAGGCTTTTTGCAGGCAGAAACTAACAGTGCAAGGATGGCGAGGGAAAATCCTGCCAGAACAGTGAATCGCTTGGTCATAAATGTAGCAGAGTTATACGTCCTGATACATAACGGTATTCGGACGGATTTCGTTGGGCCGCTTTTTGGATTAACGCTGTATCTCGGTTTGAGTCAGGTTCCGGAAGAATTCAAGATAGGTTGGCAGCGCATCCTCGATCGGGGTGAATGGAAGCACCGGTTTTGGGCCTGAAACCGACAGGTGTTCCTGTGTTGTGTCGAGTGTTTCGCTGCCCAGGGTAACGGCATCGGCGAAGTGAGCTGCTCCCTTGTGCATCGAAACACCTTCTCCGTCGCGATAAGGCTCCAGATCTTTTTTGGAAAGGTTGTTGATGGCTGCCTTCTGGAAGAAACGCTCTCCACCCTCTTTTTCGTGTGGAGAATCGTATGCCCCGTAAACGATATGAGCGTTGGCGAAAATCGGTTCAGTCTTGTAGGTAGTTCGCAGATACAGCGGAATCAGGCTTGTCATCCATCCGTGGCAGAAAACGATATCGGGCGCCCAGCCGAACTTCTTCACCGTTTCTATGGCCCCCTTGCAGAAGAAGGTCATTCGTTCGGCATTGTCTTCGAATGGCTTTCCGTCTTCGTCTTCGAACACCTGTTTGCGCTTGAAGAACTCCTCGTTGTCGAGGAAATAGACCTGAAGGCGTGAGTTGGGCAGTGAAGCGACTTTGATGAGCAGCGGATAATCATCGTCGTCAACGATAATATTCATACCGCTCAGGCGGACTACCTCGTGGAGCCTGTGCCTGCGCTCATTGACAACGCCGTAGCGAGGCATCAGAATCCTTAATTCATAACCGTTATCCTGTAAAAATTTGGGTAACTTGCCCACGAGTGCCGAAATGTCGTTGCCTTCGGTGTAGGGCTCCATCTCCTGCGTAATAAGGAGCAATCGCTTCTTTTCCATGTATCAGATAACCAGGACTTGAATTGGTTGTAGATTTCCAACTGCAAAAGTATAAAAAAAACGGGGTCTGTTTTGCGCC
>CAIYFY010000448.1 GCA_903925535.1 uncultured Bacteroidota bacterium
ATACCGGTCCGTCGGAATGTTTCAAAAAGGTCGGGCCCGGGTGCAGGTGGTGCACTCCTGGGGTTTCATAGACCATACCTGCAAGGAGGTGATTCCTGCCATATTTGACAAGGTATCCGATTTTCACGAGGGCTTTTCGGCCATAACATTTGAAGGGCGTGCAGGTTACATCCGTGAAGACGGTTCATTTACCATCAAGCCTCAATTCACCGACTGCGGGAACTTCAGTGGTGATATGGCACCGGCAGCAAAGAATGACATCTGGGGGTATATCAATCGTCAGGGAGAGTACTTGATACCACCAGTATGGGACAAGGCTTCTCCATTTCAGGGCAGAGTGGCGGTGGTGAGTAAAAACGGACTCTGGGGATTGATTGATCGTTCCGGAAATGAGCTGACGAGCACCCGGTTTGAGTTTGTCAGAGGATATTCGGAGGGTAACTTCTCCGACGGGATGGCGCTTGCTTACAAAGATGGCAAGTACGGGTATGTGAACGACAGCGGGGAAGTTGCCATAGAGCCGATGTTCGACATGGCGGGAGATTTCAGGGAGGGATTGGCCCTTGTAGAAATAAACGGGGCATACGGATATATTGACAAGACGGGAAAACTGGTTATCATGCCCAAATTTGAGGATGCGAACGTATTTTCCGAGGGATTGGCCCAGATATGCAATAACGGGAAATGGGGATATATTGATTCGGACGGACGAACCGTCATTCCTGCAGCTTACGATATGGCTGAACCCTTCAGAGACGGATTGGCGCTCGTCGGGATGAATGGCAGGTGGTGTTATATCAACCGCGACAGAGAGATCGTGTGGCAGGAGAAATAGAGTCACAATTTCACACCATAATATTATGAAAACAATCATCGCAACGGCACTCATTGTGCTGCAGGGAGTCCTGTATTCCCAGACATCCATACTTCATTGTGGAAAAATCATAACAATGTCGGGCGAACCGTTGGTCAACTCGTCCATAGTGGTGGTGGACGGAAAGATTGACCGGATAGAGAAAGGATTTATTGCTGTTTCCGATGCGGCCACCCTGATAGATCTGAAAAATAAAACTGTGCTGCCGGGTCTGATAGACTGTCATGTGCATCTTGAGTGGGAGCAGAGCCGAAATTCATACAATGAGCGTTTCACGCTCAACGAGGCTGATATAGCTTTTCGGGCGGCTATTTATGCGCGTCGCACGCTCAATGCAGGTTTTACAACCGTCAGGGATCTGGGAGGTACCGGGGTGAATATTGCGTTAAGGAATGCCATCAACAGTGGATGGGCCGTGGGGCCAAGAATAATTACGGCAGGCAGGGCATTGAGTATTACAGGCGGACATGCAGATAACACAACCGGCGGCAAGTGGGATTTATTTGATCCGCCCGGACCGGAACTGGGTATTGCCGATGGTCCCGACGAGTGCAGAGAGGCGGTGAGAACACAAATAAAACGGGGGGCAGACTGTATCAAGGTATGTGCAACAGGCGGAGTTCTGTCACTTGCGCGCGACGGGAGGCTGCCGCATTACAGCAGTGACGAACTGGAGACCATCGTGAAGACGGCAAAAGACCTGGGGGTAGATGTGGCTGCGCATGCGCACGGAGATGAAGGGATGAGAAGAGCTGTGGAGGCAGGAGTTGTTACCATAGAACACGGCTCCTACATGAGTGAAAGCACGATGGATGCCATGATCGCACACGGAACATGGTACGTACCCACCCTTACTGCCGGCCATGCCGTGAGCGACAGTGCCCAGTACGCCAGGAACTTTTTCCCTGAAACAGTGAGAGTAAAGGCACTGGGCGTTGGCAAGCAGATACAGACAACGGCAGGGCTAGCCTATAAAAAGGGCGTGAAAATTGTATTTGGAACGGATGCGGGTGTTTTTCCGCACGGGAAAAATAACCTTGAATTCATCTACATGGCAGAGGCTGGAATGAAGAACAGTGAAATACTGCGGGCTGCCACCCTGGATGCTGCCACGATGCTGAAGATGCGCGACAGGATAGGCAGTATTGAATCCGGCAAGATTGCCGATATCATAGCCGTAGAGGGAGATCCTTTGTCAGATATCAGCGCCATGCTCAAGGTCGTATTTGTAATGAAGGGCGGAGAGCAAATCAGATAGCAAATCACGGTTATACCTCAAAAAAGAGGCTCAGTCCCGAACAGGAGTGAGCCTCTTTTTTGTGTAATAACCTGAAGGGAACTTATCTGACAAAAACGCCCTGTTTCAGCTTGAAGTCAGCAACGCGGGCCCTCAGTACATTCTGAAGCGGATTCTCGGCAACAACGATGAAACTTGCCTCGTAGCCCTCGGCAATACGGGCTATCTTGCGTTTGGGGAAAACAGCTTTGGGTGTATTTTCACAGAGAACCTTCAGAACCTGAAGATTATCAACAGCTCCGGAAGCGTACCAGTAATTCAGTTCAGCCCTGATAGTTCTCTGGGGGTCATCTGATCCGATTACGACATTTACACCCTGGGAGAGGAGCCGGTTAAGCGTCTTGTTCGTGTAATCTTTCGCATCCGTTCTGCCAGTTTGCATCTGGGCGTGAGAGAAAAGCGGGATAACGGGTGTCTTCTTCTTTGCCAGTTTTTTAAGGTCTTCGTCGGTAAGCTGGAATGGTGCAGCATCGCCCGATCCGTCCCAGTTACTGCCGGGCAGATTGGCGAACCCGTCAACGCCGAGTTTCAATCCGAGACGAAGGTCGGCTGCATTTTCCACATGGGCCCAGACGCGCAGACCACTGCCGTGCGCTTTCTTGACGATATTTTTAGCCATTTCGGCCGAGAGGCCTTTCCCTTCTTTGCCGCCATTGGCTTCAGCATCGAGCAGGTAAATAAAAATGGCGGCAGGTTTTTGTGCCCTGATCTTGTCCCAGTTGGCCGACAGTGCAGTCTTATTATCAATAAACCAGTAGCCATCGCCGAGCATCAGGCGGCTGGTTTTGATTTTATCATAGTTAGTACCCCACTGAGTGGGATTTTTAATGCCACTTGCCGGGCCTTCATAACGGACGAAAGGATGTCCGAGGGAGCAAGTGACAGCACCGTTAGTATAGCTGACGTCGGGGGTTTCCGTCTTGCCGGCGAGGGATTCAGTGGAAGATCTTCCCGCTTTGGTATTTCCTACCGCCTGCACATAGAATACCCCTTCACCCATGTACAACTTGAGTACATTGGCTGCATTGGAATTATCGGCGACGCTGGAGGAAAAAGCATCAGCAAACGGAGGAATGACCCACTTGTCGGACAAATTAATGACAGAGTCAATTTTTGAAGGTGCCTTTTGAGTAAGAACACCGTTGACGGAAAACCAGGTTCCGGTTGTGAAAGACTGGCCATTAAACCACTGGCCATTTCTGAACTCATAATTCTTGCCTTGTCCGTACAGCGTACAGGAGACAAGCAGAAAAAGAGAAAAAAGATAATTTTTCATGGAGAAACAGTTGAGCCGGCTGAGCAGAAATCAGAAGTTCCAGGTGAAGCCGAACCTGTAAGACAAAGGATTTTGGAAAGAATTAAAATCGTTGGCGATGGCAAAATTGTAGAAAATGCCGATTTCGGAGCCAGCACGTCCGTTGCTCCAGTTCCAGCCTCCGCCGATTCGCTGGTTAAATCGCTGAGTTGTGAATTTATTTTGAGAAAAGTCAATATTCTGATACCACTCATGAGAGACTTCACCCTGCACAAAGAGACCTCTGAAAACCTTGCCACGAGCGAAGAGGCCGGCGTCGAGATTATAGAGACTGGTTGCGCGGAAACCTGCCTGTTTGTAGGAGGAAAGAATGAATTCCACCCTGGGGCCGACCGAGATAGCGGGCGTAATTTTGTAGCCTACCATCGGACTGACGCCGAGAGAGAAGATACTGGCACTGTTGATGCCGTTGAATCCGAGAAGAACACCGCCGCCATACCAGAGATCGGAGATGAAATCAGGCTCTTTTTTCTTTTTTTTGTGGGATTTTTGGGCGAAGGCTTGTCCGCAACAGAGTAGCAGACCGGAGATCAGGCAGGCGGAGAGGATACGTTTAGAGGCAAACATGATATTTGGATTGCTTTGTGAAAACAAACGGAGTGCAAAAGTAGTTATTCCGGCTATTTGCGTGTGTTTTACATTTTTTATTCACATTTGGTTCAGAAATTATTACAGTC
>CAIYFY010000449.1 GCA_903925535.1 uncultured Bacteroidota bacterium
AGGGTTTCGCTGTTTCCGGCATTACCCGGCTTGTCTACTCCGCTTAGCGGGATAGAAAATATACCATCGGCACCAAACCAGCCCGACTGCCGGTAAAACAGGCTTGTCCACTCGGGAGCAGGTTCGACCGTTATTTCCGGTTCTTTCAGGGAAAGGTTTTTCGGAGAGCAGGCACTCAGCAGGAGCGCTGCAAGCATCAGAATACAGTATTTCATAGTCAGTTCCAGCCTTTAACTCTCACAAAATATGGCCGATATGTATCTGCATTCTGGAACAGATCGGCAAAAGTGGCGCTGTTCACATTGTACGAAACCAGCAGTTCGCCGTTGGCGGAGAACTGGGGGTGTACAAAGGCGTTGTAAGTGAACAAATCGCCCTGATGCGACTGTGGTGTACAGTACACTGTCCTTTTATTTTTAAATCCTCCTGTCGGACTGTCAGCATCGTACAGGTAGATTTCGCCACCGAGGATATGGTGTTGCGTGAGCAGATAGAACTTTCCTCCGTCTTCAAATACGGCAAACTGCTCCGATACACTGGCAAACAGCCGTGCGCTGGCAGACTCATCGGTCGTCCAGCCGGTACCGTCAAAGTATTCCCACTGACTGTTCAGATTTTTCCCGTGTACGCGCGCAACATGGAGGTACTTGGTGAATCCGACTTTTTCAGCACCATATATATAGGTGTGATCGCCTGAGGTCATGACGCCTGCGCCGAAATTGATGGCTGGATCAGCCTTTTTCCGTTCGATAGACACAAGCGACAGATCAGGCAGATGGTATGTAGCCACATCCAGACTTCCGTAGGCAAAATCCCAGGCGCCGCTGCCGGTGGATTTCATGCCAAACATCACCACCCGCAGCGTATCGCCGTCGGCTACCCCGTGGCCGGGCCAGTACCACCAGCCTGGATCGGGCGGTCGGATGAAGGCATTGCCGGTTACAGGCAGCGTGGTGAACTCATTTCCTTCCTGTACCATGGCTGCATTCCGGTAAAAAGAACCACCCGGCCGGCTGCGGTCGGGTCGTACAGTACCAATGAAACTGTCACCGAACAACCAGAGTGTCCTGCCGTCGGGCAACAGGATCGAATAAGTGGCATCACCACCCGTCCAGCCGGAATAGCGCGTAAACAACTGATTGAAATCGGTGGCCAGTGATACAGAGACGGGGTCCTTCCAGCAGTTGGTAACCGGGGGCACCACCACAGTAGTATCCTTCGTGGTATCGGGATTGGTTTGTGACGGATCAACGGGATAAAAACTGCCCGAAGTGAAGTCTCTGGTTTCATCTTCACAGGAAACCAGCACCAAACACGACGAAACCAGCAGTAAAGCTATTGAGAAGGCAAAATTTTGCATCATTTTCCGACTTTGTTCATACATAGTGTAAAGGTAATTTAGTTTTGCACTGAGAAAAGAATTCACCGATAAATTTCTACCTTTGGGAAATGATACATCTGGGACTTGGACTGTACAGGAGTCTGCTTAACGACAATAACTTCCGCTTTGCGCGGCAGTGTGGTGCCACGCACATTGTGGTTCAGCTGGTAGATTATGTGAAGGGGGGCGACAATCCGACCCTCACCCAAAACTATCTGGGAGGCTGGGGTGCCACCCATACCGAGGGAAAGCTCTGGCAACTCGACGAACTGCTGGCCATCAAAAAGCAGATGGAGTCGCACGGACTCACCTGGGCTGCCATCGAGAATTTTGATCCGGCACACTGGTACGATATCCTGCTCGACGGGCCGAAAAAACACCGGCAAATGGAGGATCTGAAGTTTATGCTCCGGAATATTGGCAAAGCGGGTATCCCGGTTATGGGGTATTACTTCAGTCTGGCAGGTGTGTGGGGCTGGACGAGCGGTCCGGAGGGCCGTGGAGGAGCCATGTCTGTCGTTTTCGACGAGTCAAAAATAGATCCGCAGA
>CAIYFY010000450.1 GCA_903925535.1 uncultured Bacteroidota bacterium
CATAACAACAACTGCATAGGATGTGTAAAAGGTGGTATGGGATACTGGAACAGAATAAGAGAACATTTTCCGGAAGAATTTCGTCGAATGGCTGAACTCGAAAGACAAGTAGAAGTTTCCTGCATAAATGGCACATATTTGGATGAACTTTCTCCGGATCAAGGCAGATTTGATCCTCCCATATTGCCTGACTGTGGTACATTTTGCGAAATAAAATATACCGACAGGATTGATCCGTTGACCGAGATTGTCTATAACAATCCTAACGAAATATCAATTGTTTACGAACGAAACTTTTTCTAATGGCTAAAAAAATATCAGAGCAGCTATCTTCGTACCAAAGCGAATGTCCTATCTGTAAAGAATCTTTCCCCATTTCTGATTCGGAAATTTTTACTGATAAGAATTTTGGAGAAAAGAGCCTCCAATACTATGAACAGCAACTTCGAGAACTCGAAGCATACAAAGAACAGGTAAATGCCGCGACCTCAGACTATGGTTGGCTCACCAAAAATACCGAAGCAATAAACCTTGGGTTTCTCCTTGAAAAAATCGTGTTGACATTTCCGGATTTCAAATATAATCATTCGGAATGCAGACCTTTATTTGATCCGATTGATTATATTGCTTTTGAAGGATTGTCCGATGGGGAGGTAACAAACATTACCTTTATAGACATTAAATCCGGCAATGCTCGGTTGACAGATGGGCAAAAACAAATCAAACAAACTGTTATTGACAAAAACGTAAAATTCAGATTGTATGAATATTGAAGAACAAGTCAAGTTTTTCCAACAACTGAGAAAGACTTTTGTTACCTGTCCCTGTTGTGGGCAAGTGTACAGATTGTCGGACAGCAATATATTCTCAGGCACTGTGCCCAAGAAAGACTGGCTCTCTCGACTGGAAGAGGAACGCATTCGGATTGCCAAACGGGAAGAAAAATTGAAATCTACAATCGCAAAGTTGAAAAACGAGGCAAAGGAACGAGGTAGAAACACTGCGGTTGAACAGGTTCAAAATATAGATAAAGTCTTTGCTCCTTTACAACTGAGGGCTATTGACTGTAAGAACATCTGTGATCCAGTTGACTTCATCGTTTTCAACGGTATGCACGCGGGCAAGGTTAAAAACTTGGTACTGCTGGATAGGTATAAGTCGGGGAGACTGCAACAATCCATACGTGAAGCAGTTGAACAAGAAAAATATTCATGGAAAACTATTCGGATAGGAACCGATGGGAATTGGAATTTATCGGAGGAAGAATGATGATTAAAAAGATAAATCAAGCATTTTTTAAGGACTTCAAAACAATAGACGAACTTGTTATCTATTGCATAGAAAACGATATAGACTATTTGGAATACGAAGGTCAAAAGCATTCTGTCATGCGTCTCGAAGACTTGTGGGCAACACATAAAGAAAAATCTTTTATAGAAAACAACTATGTACCAAAGCATATATTACCAGAAGAGTACTGAGACGGTTCACCTGTGGGATGATGCCGATGGATATATGACTTTGCCATACACAAAGTATGCGTATGTTCCGGACTCTAAGGGGGAGTATTTAACTATTACTGGCCTTAAAGCATCGAAGGTAACTACATGGTCTCCGGCTGCTGAAAAGATGGGTTTGGTTTTTGAACACGACGTTCGGGCGGAAACTCGAACACTGATTGATCATTACTTTGAGTCCGATGAAGTATCTACGGGACATCGAATTTTGTTTTTGGATATAGAGATTATCAAGGGTCAACGCTACTCGAAGCCCCGAGAAGGATACAATGTCATAAACTCCATATCTTTCTACACAAATACTGATAAGAAATCGCACCGAAACCCAAACCTCAAACGAATTTGCAAGTTTGGTGACCTGCCCTTGGGCTTCAGAAAGTCACCATCTTTTTTTAG
>CAIYFY010000451.1 GCA_903925535.1 uncultured Bacteroidota bacterium
AGGGCGCAAAGTTACTCAAAATACCGGTTTTAAATCGCTATCTTCGCTCTTTCATTCAAGTTATCAGCAAGACTCCATGAACGCTGCCCATACTGTAGACGATTATATTGCCTCTTTTCCTGATGAAGTAGCTGCGCTGCTTGTACGGCTGCGCGCGCTCGTACGCGAGCAGGCTCCCGGCGCCGTGGAGAGTATGTCGTACGGTATGCCGGCCTACAAACTCAACGGGAAGCCCCTGATTTACTTCGCCGCTTTTAAAAAGCATATCGGTTTGTATGCCACGCCTTCCGGCCATGCTGCGTTTGCCAGCGAGTTGTCAAAGTATAAACAGGGCAAGGGCTCTGTCCAGTTCCCGCTGAACGAGCCCCTGCCTTATGACCTGATTGTCAGGATTGTAAAATTCAGGATGGAAAATCCCTGATCACCTGCCGTTTCAGCGCGTGATAAACAGCCGGTGAACCGATACCGGCTGTTCCCCCCGTAAATCCCTGATTTCAAGAAAATAGCAGCCGGGCGGCAGGTTGCTCGCATTGAGCCTGCCGGTCTTTGTATCCAGTAACTGTTTCAGCAGCAGATTGCCCTGCATGGTGTACACCGTAACTTCAGCCGGTCCCGGATCTGTTTGTCTGATAAATACGGCTCCTTCAGCCGGATTGGGGTAGATGCTCACTGCAACCGACGTGTTTTCTTTTTCACCGGCTGATGTGGTGAATGCCTGAATTCCACAGGCAGGGGTGCTGCTTCCCGCGATCAGTGCATCCGACAGACAGTTCAGGTAACATTCGAGGTTGGTATAGCCGCTCACGCCGGTGATACTCTGGGACAGTCCGGTGCCGTTATGGTCCTGCACAGCGGGATTGGTTCCGTGGGAAGACTCCCAGTAGTCGGGCATACCGTCGTTGTCGGAGTCAGCAAATGGCGGCAGGGCGTTGTTCAGCACGAAAGCATCATTGGCACCCGCTTCCTCCACTGGCAGATCAATCATATTATTATTGAGAATATAGCCATTCAGGCGGGTATCCATGGAGTCACGCGGGAAAGCACCTGCGTTACTGGCCAGATAGACCGGCAGGTCACTGACGGTATGGTAGGTGACCGTTGGAAATGGATGGAGGCTAATGGGGCGGTCTGCTTGTCCGAGGTCGGTATTCGGATAGCTGGCCGGGAAGTCGTTGCAGCAGTAGAACAGCTCAAAGTCGGCGAGCTGCGGATACAGACTGAGCCTGTTGCCATAGAAGTACAGGCTGTTCTGACTGAAGTGGAGCAGGTCGTGGTGGAACATGCCATTGCCGTATGACGGCCGTGCCACGGAGAGATTATTCACAGCATTCATACGCAGGTAGAAGTTGCTGTTGAATCCGGTGACGCCTTCATACCACAGTTCAATCTGCGGGTCCCAGAACAGGTTGTTGGACAGTTCGATTCGAATGGTTTTCCCGCCGCAATAAGGCGTTTCACAGCTGATTTCGGGCATTCTGCCCCCAATTCTGTTCCATATATTATGGTGTATGCTCAGGCTGTCGAGGCGGGAGGCGGCATCGGAGTAATTGATGAGCATGCCTCCCAGATAGGCATGGCCGCCCAGTGTTTCGGCCAGCAGGCAGTTTTGAATGGTGAGCCGGCTGGAACGGGAAATATCCACCGCCTCGTCTCCGGCATGCGCGAAGGAGCAGTGATCTATAATACCGTTGTGTACGCCGCCCAGCGTAATCCCGTCGTCGGCCAGCCAGTTGGAGGTCGGAAACAGGTTCCTGTCGCCAATGCGGGAGCGCATGTGCCGGATAATAATGTTGGAAACCGATGCCTGTGAACCGTTGTACATCTCCAGTCCGCGCACAACAATACCACCCGGCGAGGTTTGACCCGCAATTGTGAAATTGCCCCTGCCCGGCTGAACCGACACAGTGCCCTGAATAACACCGCTGACTTTGAACAGGATATACCTTGGTTCATCGAGATCCAGCGCTTCCTGCAGCGATCCCGGTCCGGATACATTCAGGTTGGTGACATACACTACACGGCCGCCGCGGCCGCCGGAGGCACCGGCGCCAAAGCCTTCGGCGCCCGGGAAGGCAGGTTGCGCGTACACGCACACCTGAGACAGCAGCAGTACTGCAGCAAAACAGAGTTGTTTCATATTGATCAGCAGATAAATGACAATTCTGCTTTCGGGGGTTGTTGGCATGTCGTCAGAAGCACCAGCCGCCTGCCTTCAGCACAGCATCGGCGATGAGTCTTCTTTTCTCCTTCACATTTACTGCAGGATATTTATTGAACCTTTTCAGGCCCATCAGGAATGTTTTTTGCAGATCACCCTCGGCAAAGGAAGCGATACCGTCAGTGGCATTTTTCGTCATGCGGGCTGTGGCATCGTGCAGAAAAACCTGCAGCATGGCATCATACACTTCCTGCGGTTGCGCTTTTTCCTGTATTTCCGACAATTTTCTGACGCGGAGCAGCATGGATTCGGCGGCAAACAGGTCAATCATCATATC
>CAIYFY010000452.1 GCA_903925535.1 uncultured Bacteroidota bacterium
ATGTTTTAAAAAACAAACACTTTGTTTAATTTTGCCCTGAATTTCTCCGAAACACCATTTTTTCACTTATCGTAACCAATTAACAGCATGGCAGAAGATAAAGACCAACGACTAAAAACCCTCCAGTCAACCATTGACAGGCTCGACAAAACCTACGGCCGCGGCACGGTAATGCGCCTCGGCGACAAACAGGCCATTGAAGTAGAGGTAATACCCTCCGGATCCATCGGCCTCGATATCGCACTCGGTTGCGGTGGTTACCCCAAAGGACGTATTGTTGAAATATATGGTCCTGAATCTTCCGGTAAAACAACGCTCGCCATCCATGCAATTGCCGAATGTCAGAAGAAGGGCGGTATTGCCGCTATCGTGGATGCTGAACACGCATTCGACCGCTTTTACGCGGAAGCGCTTGGCGTAGATGTCAATAATCTCCTCATCTCCCAGCCGGATAACGGTGAACAAGCCCTCGAAGTCGCGGAAAATCTTATCCGATCCGGCGCTGTGGATATCCTCGTCGTGGACTCTGTCGCAGCGCTCGTACCCCGCTCTGAAATAGAGGGGGAAATGGGCGACTCCAAAATGGGTCTTCAGGCGAGGCTCATGAGCCAGGCCATGCGAAAGCTCACAGCCACCATCGGCCGCACAGGCTGCTGCTGTATTTTCATCAACCAGCTGCGTGAAAAAATCGGTGTGATGTTCGGAAACCCCGAAACTACCACCGGTGGTAATGCACTCAAATTTTATGCGTCGCTGCGACTCGACATCCGCAAAAGCGGCGCAGCGATCAAGGACAAGGAAGGAAATGTGGTGGGCAATCAGGTGAAAGTGAAAATTGTCAAAAACAAACTCGCACCGCCATTCCGTATCGCCGAGTTTGATATTGTGTTCGGTGAAGGCATCTCCAAGGCAGGAGAAATTGTCTCACTCGGCGCGAGTTTCGACATTATCCAGAAAAGCGGCGCATGGTACAGCTATAACGGAGCAAAGATTGCCCAGGGCGCAGAAGCTGCCAAGCAGTTTATGCTCGACAACCCGGAGACAGCGCTGGAAATCGAGAAGAAAATCAAAGACCACATTCTCGCAGGCTCGGTCGCTCCAACCGGAAAGGCAGGTGCATCTCTCCCGCCGCTGGAAATTGCCGAAGACGGAGACGACGACTATTGATATTCTTCTTCCTTCACGAGGAAAAACCCGTCGCTGCCCTGCGGCTGGTATAACGGCATCAGTATCATGCCTGAATACGGTGAGAGCACCTGTCCGCGTATATCGTCGGCCAGGTGCTCTCCTGCTTTTACTGGCTGAAAATTCACATAACCGGGGCGCATCACAAACTGATCCCCGGACAATATATGGTGAACGTGCAATAAACGCACGACCCGGGGCAAGCCGGAGAGGGTATCCCGGAGCAAGGCTTCCTCCGGATTCGACATGCGAGGGTCTGCTGTACAGCCGGCATGGTGCAGCGTGTGGAAAATAGCACTCACCGAGCGACTTACCGAGAGCGGATCATCGTGCTGACCAGCCTCAAAAGCAGCACCACAAACGGGTATATCAGCTACGCCCCGGGTAAAATGACCATCCGCCGCAAAACGAAGCAGGGTGCCCTGCACTTTGTCGAATATCTCCAGTATGACGGGCGCCTGCAGCGTTTTGCTGAACTCCAGACTACCCGATTCATCTGTTGGTATGCAAAATATACCACCACCGGCAGAGGTAGTGTGCAAATCAAGAAAGTAAACCGAAACCGGCCTGATCTCTCTGATTAATTCTGAGATCAGTTTGTACAACTGGAAAAGCTCCAGCTCTTCATTACAGACATTCCGCTCGCCCCGAAGAAGAACCCGATCCAGATCGGCAGGTGTCCACATGCGGTTGAAATCCCGGTCCAGAAAACGCAAACCGCGGCCAAACGCCTGCAGATTTCCGGTGAGTCCGACAAAAGTACCCCGGAAATCTGCAGCGCTCACGGCCTCTGTACAACGGAACACTTCCTCAAGCGCGCGCACGCCAGCAGGTTCATTTCCGTGTATAGCCGCAGTAACAATAACAAGCGGACCAGGCCGATTGCCGTCAACCCGACCAATAACTCGACTCGTTATCGCCACACTTATCCCTTTTTCTCCTTTTCAGCCGCAATTTCCTCAGGCGTCCGGCGACTGCGTTTGGGCTTTTCCGGGGCTGCCGCCTTTTTTACTGCAGGACGACCGCGCCTCGGCTTGTCGGTAGAATCAATCGTTTCAGCTGGCTTGACAGAGCGTGTCTTTACAGTTTTTTTGGCAGCAGAAGCCTTCTTTACCGCAGGACGACCGCGCCTCGGCTTGTCCGAAGGCACATCCTCAACAGTCGAAGGAGATACAACAGCAGCTTCCGAGGAAGACTTCTTTACCGCAGGACGACCGCGCCTCGGCTTGTCAGAAGGCACATCC
>CAIYFY010000453.1 GCA_903925535.1 uncultured Bacteroidota bacterium
ACACGACGCTCTTCCGATCTCCGATGAAGAGAAGCTAACAAGCACGCGTTCAAAATAGTTCATAAAAGTGAACAATACATAGCAATAAAGGTTCGCAAAAAGGCGGCATGCGCATATGGTGTATATTTTACAATAAGTATTGTATATTTGTCGGGCGAAACCGGCCGTGTTTCTCAGTATTTATGAGTGAAATCGAGAGTTTTTTCAAATCAGCCTTTTCCGTTGACAATGTTATCTTCGGGTTTGACGAGGGCGAATTGAACATCCTGCTTATACAGCGGGGTGCAGCTCCGTACAAGGGGAAATGGGCGCTTCCGGGTGATCTGGTGTATCCGAACGAGGATCTGGATGCTGCGGCAGAGCGGGTACTGGAGCAGTTGACAGGACTTCGCGGAGTATATCTGGAACAGGTGAAAACATTTGGATCTGTGAACAGGCATCCGCTGGGGCGGGTAATCACCGTAGCTTATTTTTCGCTGGTTAAAGTAGGCAAACACACCATCAACCCGGCCTCATTTGCTCAGTCGGCCCGGTGGCACAAGCTTTCGGAGGTAAAAGATCTGGCATTTGACCACAACGAAATACTGGACAGTTGTCTGAAGCGCCTGAAACGGAAGGTAAGAACCGCACCGCTTGGTTTTGAGCTGTTACCCCCCAAATTCACGCTTTCCGAACTCCAGCAACTGTACGATTCTGTTCTGGATTTGCCCAAAAAACTTGACAAGCGGAACTTCCGCAAAAAAATCCTGTCTATGGGATTTCTCGTGGAGAGCGACGAGTTACAGGAGGGCGTCGCACACCGCCCGGCCAAACTGTACAGTTTTGACCGGGTGAAGTACGAACAATTCCTCAATGAAGGCTATGTCTTCGACCTTTAACCTGTTTATTGTTTTATCAGTCTGCCACTCTGTCTTTCACGACCCGATACGGCCTCGATGAAGTAGACACCGGGCGACCACGTCTTTACGTCGAGGTATCCGGTTGGCCCATCCAGTTTCCCTTCTGCGGTTAACTGTCCGAGCGCGTTGAAGGCGCGCCAGGAGGCTTCGTTATGCCCCTGCCATTCAATACGGGCCCACTGCAGAACCGGATTCGGGCTGATTTTCAGTTCGGGACCGGATGCTGGTGGCTCTGTAGCTGAAACCGAGCAGTCCTGCAGGACAGTTTTATAGATCGTCAGACCGCCGCGGGCATTTCCGAGTGCCATCTCCAGGATACCGTCGCTGTCGAGGTCGGCCAGTGCGGGGTGGCTGCGGTTGCCAACGTCGAGGCCGCCCCAGCGGGCGTCGGTCAGAAAAAAGGTGTCCTGCAGATTTTGGGAGATGAAATAAGCTTCCAGGTGACCGCTCTGCGTTCCTGTAAGCAGCAGGGGGCCATCGTTGGTCTGAATGATGGCCGGAGCACAGTAGCCGGCAGCGTCGAAAGGCGTTCTTGCGTCCACCTGCCCTACCCTGCCGATTTCCGGCACAGCAGAGAACACCGGTGTGGCTGCAGTTCCCTTGTTTCTGAAGAAATTCACATAACCGGTGCGTTCGCCGGCGACGATATCAAGCAGTCCATCCTGATCCAGATCATACAGAACGGGTGTTGACACCGATCCCACCACATCCATCTGCGCCCACATAACACTCTGGTCGCGTTGCAGATTCATGGGCTGGTCGGGGCCTGCCAGATTCCGGTAATAGTAGAATCCACCAATATTGTTTCCCACCAGCAAATCGAGATCACCATCGCTGTCGAGATCGCCGAAAGCGGGAGAAAAGTCATAATCACCCGGGGTGAACTCCGACAGTCCCATCCAGTCGGCATTACTCAGCTCAAATTTGGGTGCAGTGGGCGAACCTGTGTTCAGGAAGAGGTACAGACGG
Organism: uncultured Bacteroidota bacterium; assembly: GCA_903925535.1. Taxonomy (GTDB): domain Bacteria; phylum Bacteroidota; class Bacteroidia; order Chitinophagales; family Saprospiraceae; genus M3007. The sequence goes on from CAIYFY010000453.1 coordinate 1,869, forward strand.
GCATTTACCGGTACACCCGGCGTGTAATATCCGTAGTTTCCGACAATCAGGTCAGTGAGACCATCGGCGTTTACATCGGCAAAAGCCGGGTGTGCCACCGTACCGAGGTCAATCATGTCATCTGTCAGGAAAGAGCGTTCCTGCAGTTCAAAATAATGCCCTGTGGGCGCTGTATTCCTGTAAAACCAGACATTTTTTCTGTCTTCACCGATGGTTGGGTTGTTGGGGGCGGCGATGAAATCTTTCCGGCCGTCATTATCCACATCGAGATAAAACCCGGCCGGGAACACAGGCAAATCAACGGGCACATTGTAGGAAGGAAAGGCTGTATCCTGGCTGGTCATCCAGGCATGGGTGGAAGATCCGCCGTTTTGCAGGTAGTTCAGGCAAGAGAAGGATACATCTCCGAGCACCACCTCCTTGTCGCCATCGCCCTCGGCATCAAAAGTCATCACGGTGGAGCCGGGGTGCAGATTCCGGTCGTCGGCCGGACCGCCGAAACAGGGTGCACAGCAATCGGGTGTGGGAGCCAGATCGCAATAACAGGCCTCCAGTCCGCTCTCATAGAAACCTCCCCAGCATTGCGTCACCAGTTTGAACTGCATATTGGCCAGGCCGAGGCCCAGTTCGACAGACTGGTTTTCCAGCAGCCATACATGTCCGCCGGCAGCAGCTTCGAACGTAACGATATCTATATCGCCATCGCCGTTAATATCATCGAAGGCAGGTATATCGCCTCTGTTTACCGGCAGGTTATTCCAATCGCCAGGCATATCATCGTCGGGGTAATGAATATAGAGTGGGTCGCACAGGCTGCAACCGGGAAAAGAGAACAGATAAGGGTTGAATTTGAGAATATTTCCGTCGTAATACCCCTTGTGTGCCTGGATATCCTGGCGGCTGGGCAGTACAGAGCCCGTAAAGATATCCGCTGCGCCGTCCTTGTCGAAGTCGCGCATCACCACGTAGTCCACCATTTCCGGAAAATAGCATGCGTACTCGGGCGCGAACGTGTAATCGGCCTCGTTGGGCGTGCCGTTATTCAGGAATGTGAGCAGGACATTACCTACGCGCTCGAACACCACCAGATCCTGCAGACCATCGCGGTTCAGATCGGCCTGAGAGAACTGCGGCGCATTCAGTCCGCCGGCAAACGGGTATTTCAGGTCAACCCCGTTTGCTTTGACCGGGTACCACATCCGCTCGAACATCTGTTGCTGAGCCTGCGTTCTGAAAGAGATTGTGATGCAAAAAAGGGAGATTAAAAAAGCTGATTGCCTCATATTTTTCAGGTTGAAAAGGTTTAGTGCAAAACTACGCTCAAAAAAGGAATAAGCAGTCAGTCAAGGAATCTATCGGACAGCTACAGACAAAAAATGGCTGAAAACCTTTAAATACTATTTCTTTGCCTCTTGAACTCATTCATCAAGAAATCTGCTTTACGGGGCCAATGCTGATCGGATTCATCCTGCTTTATCTTACGGGTACACTTGCCATTGGCTGGTGGGCCTCCCGAAATGTAAAAACCGCTTCCGATTTTGTGGTGGCGGGGAGACATCTTCCTGTGTATATGGTGGCCTGCGCCCTGTTTGCCACCTGGTTTGGCTCGGAAACGGTGATGGGCGCTTCATCGGAATTTGCAGAGCACGGACTCATGGGTATTATAGAGGATCCGTTCGGAGCGGCCCTTTGTCTTGTACTGGCCGGTTTGCTGATTGCGCGACCGCTGTACAATATGAACATACTCACCTTCAACGATTTTTTCGAGATACGATTCGGGAGGCGCGCCGAGATAATATCAGCGTTTCTGATGGTTCCGTCCTTTTTCAGCTGGATTACCGCACAGATTGTGGCACTGGCAATCGTCATGCAGAGTGTTACCGGACTGGAATATCACTGGGGGGTACTGCTGTGCACCACTATGGTACTTGCCTACACATACATAGGGGGTATGTGGTCGGTCACTGTGACAGATTTTTTTCAGACAATTGCCATCATCATCGGTCTGACGGTTCTGGCTGTGGAGATGGTGGGAGCTGTGGGAGGCTTCGGCAAAATGGCGGAAGCTGCTCCGGCGGGTTTCTTCCAGTTTTTTCCGGACACAGAAAAGCCCATCAACGTGGTACACTGGTTTGCCGCCTGGATGACCATTGGCCTCGGAAGCGTGCCGCAGCAAGATGTGTTCCAGCGGGTGATGTCGGCCAGAAGCGTGCGGGCATCCATCATTTCATGCTACATAGCAGGCGGCATGTACCTCACCATTGCAGCGCTGCCACTCATAATCAGCTACTGCGGCAAGATGCTGTACCCCGAACTGGCACAGGGCGACACCCAGATGATGATTCCGCGGATGGTGCTTCAGCACAGCGGACTGGGTGTACAGATACTGTTTTTCGGCGCACTGATTTCAGCGATACTGAGCACCTGCAGTGGCGCCATGCTCGCTCCTGCCACCGTTATCGGGGAGAACCTGATAAGGCCTATGCGAAAAGACATGAGCGACAAGGAATTGCTCCAGGTGATGCGATTTTCAGTCGTGGGTGTAGGTATAATTTCCGGTTGTATGGGACTGATGCGCAATAATATTTACGAATTGGTGGGAGAATCCTCTGCGTTCAGTCTGGTATCCCTGTTTGTACCCCTTGTCTCCGGACTCTACTGGAAGAAGGCCAGCGCGCTGGGCGCTACCTTGTCCATGCTGCTCGGCATCAGCGTCTGGGCAGTCGCCAACTTCACCCTGCCCGATCTGGCAGCTGCCGGCACACTGGAGGGGACTGCACAATTCTGGGTCGAATTTCCGCCAATGCTGTACGGACTGGCGGCCAGTGCATGTGGCATGCTGGCAGGATCCTTTATTCGTCCGGACAGACCTGCAATGACAACGGCGTGACACAGATAACGGTATAATTCACGTTCTTTGCAGGGCGAAAAAAGTCGTTGCACTTGCGCGGCCAATTCCTCGCCCCGTCCTGGAGTATGAACAAGAAAAATCTGGCGCTTCTCGCCCTCGAAATTGTATGGTGGGTATTCACCGGCGTTGTTGTATGGGCTGTTTTGTCTAAAATAGACAAGGCTATGTATGTGTGGCCTTTCCGAACGCTGAACATCATTTTCATTGTGACACTCATTACGCTCACGCGGTACACCTTTCTGATCGGCCATACGTTTCTGGCGAAGCAGCAGGTACTCAAAATAGTGCTTTTGCTGCTGATGTTCCCGGTCACTTTCCTCCTTATTGACAAAGTCAACGGGTTCATGTCCTACATTGAAGAACAGACGTGGGACCCGATTACAGGTCACCTGCCGCCCTTCGAAAAGATGGATATGGAGCATTTCATCTGGCGGGAGATGCTGTTTTTCGGAATTGGCAGCATCATTGCCGCGCCTGTTTTTGCTGTCAGGATGATGATATCCGTATGGCGAACACGCAACCACGGTACTGCCTGACCTGTTACTCTTCAACAGCCTTTCAACATGCGAATTCTCATTTCTGTTGCCATACTGGCGGCCATTCTGACCTCCTGCCGCAAGGAGAGTTTCACCACCGATCCGCAGGACAAGCTGGAGTTCAGCACAGACACCCTGCGTTTCGATACGGTATTCACGCAGGTCGGGTCGGCCACACGCTACTTCAAGATATATAACCGTCACAGCAAGAGCATACGTATCACCTCCCTGAGACTGGAAAAGGGAGATCAGTCCCGCTTCAATCTGAACGTGGACGGCATTTCCGGCGACAGCTTCACCGATCTGGAGATTGCGCCCAACGACAGCATGTATGTTTTTGCCGAGGTAACCATCAATCCGAACGACCAGAGCAGCCCTTTCATACTGGATGAAAATCTCGTTTTTGAAACAAATGGCAATACGCAGCAGGTAGTACTGGAGGCCTGGGGCCAGAATGCAGTCTATCTGCCCTCCCGCTTTGGCGCCGGGGGCGTTGTCGGCTACAACTGTAGCGGCGGTGAGTGGGTATGGGACGACCCGCGGCCCTACGTCATTTATGGAATCCTTGTCATTGACTCGTGCACGGTTCGCATGCCCGCGGGTACCCGCGTGTATGTGCACGGGGGGCTCGGGAAAATCAAAACAGATACGGCCATATACCGGTACAGCGATGGATACATGGCATTCCGCGGGGCGGGAAAACTCATTATTGATGGCACCTCCGACAAGCCGGTCATCATTGAAAGCGACAGGCTGGAATCCGAGTTTGACGAAGATCCGGGGCAGTGGACGGGCATCTGGTTACAGGAAAACACGCGGGGCCATCAGGTGCAGCACTGTATCATACGCAACTCCATCATTGGGATCCGGGTGGATTCGGCGTCGGACCTGACGCTGAAAAACACACAGATATACAATACCGCCGGGCCGGGACTTGTAGGCATACATGCAGATATTACCGCCGAAAACTGTTTGTTTTACAGCAATGCCGGGTATTGCATCCAGCTGGAATACGGTGGCAACTACGATTTCACCTATTGTACAGCCACCAGTTACGGTGTTAACGGCGATGCGCTGAGGATGGGCAATGCCCTTTGCCTCGATCCGCTCTGCGAGCAATATGACCTGTTCCCGCTGAAAGCCCGGTTCAGGAATTGCATCTTTTATGGAAGCAGAGCTGACCAGATCAGTCTTTTCGACCGTGTGGATGATCCTGCCAAGTTCGACTACCAGTTCAGCAACTGTATCGTGCGCGTGCGCGACCTGCTCAAGGAGAATGCCTATCCCGATTTTATGGAGCGCTGTCAGCCCTGCATCAACGCAGACAACAAAGACACCATATTTGTTGATCCGGACAAGCGAATATTCCGGCCCGACACCCTTCATTCCATTGCCAACCGCTACGCGGCACCTGTTCCCGGTATAAATACCGACCTGGAAGGAAAATTACGCGATGGTACCATGCCGGATGCCGGGTGTTTTGAGAATGAGTTCTAAGGCCGGTTGCGGGTGATTATATGTTTTTTGCTTAATAATATCGGCCACGAATCACGGAGTAAGCTACTCCTTGTTGACGCTGTTCCTGGGGTGGTGGGGTATTCCCTGGGGGCCGATATACAGTATAGGTTCCCTCTACACCAATTTCACCGGGGGAAAAGATGTGACTCAGGAAGTATTAAATGCTATGAACTCCGGCCAGGAGTAATATTCCAGAGAGATCCTGATATTTTCACAAAGAGGATTGAATTCGGGCTGCTTTGCAAGTCACTTTATATATTGAAATGACCTGCAAAGCAGCCTGAAACATTCACACCTTCGGTGCGGCGGCCAGCACTTCCGGCTTCACCTGATCGGCAAATTTCGAGAAGTTATTATTGAATTCCTGCGCCAGAGATCTGGCTTTGGCGTCATAGTCGGCGCCATTCTTCCATGTATCGCGGGGATTCAACAGTTCGGTTGGCACACCGGGGCACGAGACAGGCATTTCCAGTCCGAAGACAGGGTGCCTGGTGAAGTTAACCTTCGGCAATTCACCGTTGAGTACAGCGGTGATCATTGCGCGGGTGTATGACAACTTGATCCTGCTGCCTGTTCCGTAGGGGCCACCGCTCCAGCCTGTATTGATGAGCCACACATTGGCCTTGCTTTTCCTGAGCTTCTTGCCGAGCAGATCGGCATATTTAGCGGGGTGCAGGGGCAGGAAAGGTGCGCCAAAGCAGGCGGAAAAGGTGGATTTGGGCTCCTTGACGCCCACTTCAGTGCCTGCAACCCGCGCGGTATAACCGCTGATGAAATAATACATCGC
>CAIYFY010000454.1 GCA_903925535.1 uncultured Bacteroidota bacterium
CAGACATGAATGGCCGTGAAATACAGCATCATCGCCCCGAACCCGGTGACAATCAATCCATGATACTGGATCCCATCCCTGTGCCGGGTTTCTACCTGGCCAGCCTGTATCAGAATAATATGCTGGTTGCTGCAGAAAAGCTGGTTATTACCCGCTGATCGCTATGTGGCGGATATTGGTAAACTGTACAGGCCTGGTACTGCTGCTTGTATCCTGCAGCAAGGAACCGGATGCGCCAGAACCATTGCTGTCTGTGCCACCCGGATTTCCAGCTCCCGTTTTTCCCGCAGACAATGAGCTGACGGAAGCGCGTTTTGCACTGGGCAAACGGCTGTTCTATGATGTTGTCATGTCGCGCGACAGTTCGGTTTCCTGTGCATCCTGCCATGACCCGGCTCTGGCCTTTTCAGACAAGGCAGCTTTCTCCACGGGCGCACACAGGCGCCCGGGCACGCGTAACGCGCCCACACTCGCGAACGTTGCCTATCAGCCATACTACACCCGTGAAGGGGGCGTGCCAACCCTGGAAATGCAGATTCTTGTGCCAATTCAGGAACATAACGAGTTCGATTTCAATCTGTTGCTGATTGCCGACCGTCTGAAGAAAGACAGTACATATATCAGAATGAGTCGGGAGGCCTACGGCAGGGATCCGGATTATTATATCGTTACCCGCAGTATTGCCTGCTTTGAAAGGACACTTGTTTCGGGAAACAGTCGGTTCGACCAGTTTAATTTTCAGGGTAAATCAAATGCACTTTCACCCGCCGAAAAGCGGGGAAAGGACTTGTTCTACGATGACAAAACCAGTTGCTACAAATGCCACGACGGTTTTAATTTCACGAATTACGCATTTGAAAACAACGGTCTTTATGAAAATTACCCGGATGTCGGGCGGTTCCGGTTGACTGGCGACTCCTCTGATATTGCCAGATTCAAAGTGCCAACACTCAGAAATATTGCCCTGACTGCACCATACATGCACGATGGCTCTGTCCCTGCACTGGAAGAAATAGTGAATCACTACAACTCCGGCGGCAAAAGTCATCCCCACAAAAGTCAGTACATCCGGCCGCTCGGACTTACAGACCGCGAAAAAGAGGATCTGGTGGCCTTTTTGCATTCGCTGACCGATCACCAGTTTGCTTCAAATCCAAAGTTCAGACAATAAATCAGCCATGAGAAATATCATCGCCATTCTTGTTTCTGCACTCGCCGTGTTCATTTACGCCTGCGAAAAAGAGCAGCCAGAAGTGCCCCCTGTTTACGATCCGTCGCCCTACAGTGTGAACCTGAGGGGATTTCCCGATCCGGGCTTTCCTGCCAATAACCAACCGACCGCTGCCGGAGTTCAGCTTGGCAGGATGCTGTTTTATGAGAAATCACTGTCAAAAGATGGCAGTATGTCATGTGCTGACTGTCACAGACAACAGTACGGTTTTTCTGACACACTCAAATACTCGATCGGCGTGGAAAAACTGCCCGGGAAGCGTCATTCAATGGCACTGATTAACCTGGCCTGGCACAAGGAGGGTCTCTTTTGGGACGGGCGTTCACTCCATGCGAGGGATCAGGCACTGAAACCCATTCAGGATCCGCTGGAGATGAACGAAAAACTCGAAAATGTCATCAGCAAACTGCAAAGTCAGAAATTATACCGCGATCAGTTTGTGCGGGCATTCGGTTCCGACACCATTACGGCTGAAAAAATCGGACTGGCCATCGAGCAGTTTGAATTTGTAATGGTATCGAACAATTCGAAGTTCGACCAGTGGAAAAGAGGGGAGACAACTCTTACAGACAGCGAAGAGCGGGGCAGGCAGCTGTTTTTTACCGAGTTTGACCCTTCAGGCGTCAAGAAGGGCGCGGAGTGTTTTCACTGTCATGCCACCTTCAATTTTACCAACAGCGAATATATGAATAACGGACTTGATGCAGCAGCAGATCAGTCAGATCCCGGCAGGATGAATGTAACCGGGAGTCAATGGGATATGGCTATGTTCAAGGTACCTACTTTGCGAAACGTGGCAGTTACTGCTCCTTATATGCACGATGGCCGTTTTTCTACCCTGGAGGAGGTGATAGACCACTATAATACCGGTGTGAAGAATTCCCCTACCGTTGATTTCCTGATGCAATACAACCTGCAACCGGGCGGGTTGAGATTGACCACTCAGGACAAACAGGATCTCGTTGCATTTCTGAAAACACTCACGGATACGGAGTTTCTTTCCAATCCTGCTTTCAAATCTCCATTTTAAAATTATGGAGAGGGCAGGAATTTTTCTGGCTTTATCCTGTTTTTTTTGAACCGCAGAGTTGCGCGGAGTTAACCGCAGAGTTGCGCGGAGTTGACCGCAGAGTTGCGCAGAGTTACACAAAGAATTTTTCTCTGCGTAACTCTGCGTCATACTCTGCGCAACTCTGCGGTTCAAAAGACGTTGATGAGAGGTTTTTACATACCCCCGACAAACTCGTCAAACAGGTATCGGGCATCGTGCGGGCCCGGACTGGCTTCCGGGTGGTACTGCACACTGAATGCAGGATAGTTTTTGAGGCGGATACCTTCTACTGTATTGTCGTTCAGATTGATATGAGACGCCTCCACAATGGATGGGGAGTCATATACAGCTTGCTCAAGCACTCCGAAACCGTGATTCTGGCTGGTTATTTCACCGAGACCGGTCTTCAGGTTCTTCACCGGATGGTTGATTCCGCGGTGTCCGTGGTGTAATTTGTAGGTTGGCAAACCAACCGCCTGTGCGAGCAACTGCTGTCCCAGGCATATTCCGAAGAGCGGCTTGCCTGTCCCGAGCATTTTTTTGACATTCTCGACCGCATATCCCATGGTGGACGGGTCGCCCGGGCCGTTTGACAGGAAGAAGCCGTTGGGATTCCAGGACATAACTTCCTCGAACTCCGTACGTGCCGGAAAAACCTTCAGGTAACAGTCGCGGGCGTCGAAGCTGCGCAGGATGTTCTTTTTCACTCCGTAATCCATCACCGCAACCCTGAACCTGGCTTCCGGATTTCCGATGAAGTACGGTTCACGGGTGGTAACGTGACTGGAGAGTTCAAGTCCGGCCATACCGGGAGTGGCTGCGAGGCGCTTTTTCAACTCTTCCACATCAGAAATTTCGGAAGAAATAATACAGTTCATCGCGCCCTGTTCGCGAATGTGCTGCACGATGGCGCGCGTATCCACATCAGAGATAGCTACCAGGTTCTGGCCCTCGAAGTAATCCTGAATACTTCTGTTGGCATTGAGCCTGCTGTAGGGAACACTGAAGTTACGGCACACGAATCCGGCGATCTTGATGCTGTCGCTTTCAATCTCGTCGTCCTTGATGCCGTAGTTTCCGATGTGAACATTGGTGGCGACCAGAATCTGGCCGGAGTAGGAGGGATCAGTAAAAATCTCCTGGTAGCCGGTCATGCCCGTATTGAAGCATATTTCACCGGTGGTGGTACCGATTTTTCCGGCTGC
>CAIYFY010000455.1 GCA_903925535.1 uncultured Bacteroidota bacterium
CATTATTCGAAAGCTTCCAGCGCACCGCTTGATACGGTGAACGAGTCCATGCTGGATATCCCGCGTGACAAAACGGTATATATTCACTGTGCCGGCGGCTACCGCTCCATGATTTTCGCCAGTATTCTGCGCGCACGCGGGTACGACAATCTCATTGACGTGAGAGAGGGATTCAAGGGCCTGAAGGACTCCGGGCAGTTTGAACTGACCGATTACGTCTGTCCTACGACACTTCTCTGAACAATCATTCTCTGATAAATGACACATAATCATGAAAAAACTGTTTTATTCCGTTTTTACGCTCATTCTTTTGAACAGTATTGCCTGCACTGGTAACGCGCAATCAACACTGACTGCCGACCAGACTGAGGCTATGCTTAAAAAAGATGCTACAGTTCAGCTGATTGACCTGCGCACACCGGAGGAAATCAATAGAACCGGTATGATTCAGGGCGCCCGGGCTATCAACTTTTATGCGCCCGACTTTGATGCGCAGATTGCACGGCTTGACAAGAACAAACCGGTAGTAGTTTACTGTGCTGCCGGCGGTCGCAGTCCGCAGGCAGCTGCCAAAATGAGCAAAATGGGTTTTGCCAAAGTTTATGACTATTCTGGCGGGATGAACGACTGGAAGTCGAAGGGGAAAAAGACGGTTCAGTGAATCAATGGACTCTCTGTATCTCTATTCGGTAGTCTGGCTGACTCTTGCGGCTGTTGTAGCCGGGCTGATTGTCATGAGCAGCAATCTGGATGTTTTCATTGCAGTTTCCGGATCGAATGAATCACTGAAGCGCCAGGTTTCACACCTGAACTGGTTACGGAAAATTCTGTGGTTCGGAATTTTGCTGCTGATTACCATATCCGTTGTGACCGCCATCCGGATGCTGAATGAACGAAACAGAGCGTCTGAGGCTATCAGGGCCGCAGTCTGGCCGGTATATAATCCGGAAACAGTCTGGAAAGCACCAAATGTTTCTCTCGCAGAAACGGACGATAATGCCGTTCTGATAGCCTACGGTCGCGATCTGATTGCCCGTACACAGGACTATTTCGGTACTTCAGGACTTGTCAGACCCGATGCGATAAATGGTCTGAATTGTCAGAGTTGCCACCTGGATGCCGGGAGCCGGCCTTTTGGCAATAATTATTTTGCTGTAGCCAGTACCTATCCACAGCTCAGGCCACGTTCCGGTTCAATTGAAACCATACCCAAACGAGTCAATGACTGCTTTCAGCGCAGTCTGAACGGACAGCCAATCGACAGCACCAGTCGGGAAATGAAAGCGATCATTGCTTACATGCGCTGGCTTGGAACAGGTGTCCCCAAAGATGCAAAACCCAGGGGAACCGGTTTGCCGGAAGTGCCTTTTCTGGACCGACCGGCGAGTCCGGATCTAGGTCGCGAGGTATATGTAAGCAAGTGTTCTTCCTGTCATGGTGCCGACGGACAAGGGTTGCCGATGCCGCCCGAAGGGACACGGTTTTATCCGCCACTTTGGGGAGAAAGGAGTTATAATCAGGGTGCCGGTTTGTTCAGACTGTCGCGACTGGCGGGTTATGTAAAGGCCAATATGCCCTTTGGAGTCACCTATGACAACCCGCAGCTCACGAATGAGGAGGCCTGGGATGTGGCAGCATACATCAACTCTCAACCCAGACCCGGTCATCCGTTTCTGGGTACCGACTGGCCGGATATAGCCAAAAAACCTTACGACCATCCTTTTGGTCCCTATCGCGACTCTTTTCCGGAGGTACAGCACAAGTACGGTCCGTTCAAGCCCATTGTGGCATTTTACAAGAAGAAATAGTGCTCCTGAAACTTCAATTTTCTTTCCATGAATCATTCAAACAGGAGAAAGTTCCTGCGAAACGGTCTGCTTGCCGGACTCGGTGCCAGTGTCGGTCCGTCTGTTCTCGGTGCCTCGGACGGCAAACAAATAGCTGTCGTCAGGACAGTCGAGCATACAGGCGCAGTTGAAGCCGGTTCGCCTGATAAAGGTGTCCTAACCCTGCTTCAGACCACCGATGTACACTGCCAGATTCATCCGCATGATGAACTGTTTTGGGAAAATAACAAGGCTGTATTCAGAAAAACTGCCGGATACGCCTGGATTGCCTCTCTTTTTAAAAATATCAGAAAAGAAAACCCGAACACTTTCATCGTTGATACCGGTGATATGTTCCAGGGCAGTGAGTTGTCTTTCAAAACCACCGGGAAGGCAATAGCGCCTATACTCGACTATCTGGGCTATGATTTGTACACCCCCGGAAACTGGGAAGTGGTGTATAACAAGGCAAACATGCAAAAGTTACTGGGCGGACTGCAGGCACCCAAGGTATGTGCCAATATGTACCACGATGCCGGCGACGGTAAAAAAGGCGAACTCGTTTTCCCGCCCTATCAGGTTTGGTCGAAGCTGGGTGTAAAAATAGGTTTTCTGGGTTATACAGATCCGATGGTCCCCTTGCGACAGTCGCCGAACTACTCCAAAGGGATTATCTACACCAAACCGGAAGAAAACCTGAAATACTATGTCAGCGTCCTGAAAGAACAGGAGCAGTGCGATTTTATCATCATTTTGTCGCATCTGGGGCTTTCGCAGCAGATAGCACTGGCCAATATGCCAGAATGTGAAGGTGTCAATTACATCTTTGGTGGTGACACACACGAGCGCGTGCGCGAACCTATACAGTGCAAGTATGCCAAAGTGGTTGAACCCGGTGCCTTTGGTTCTTTTGTAGGTCGCCTTGACCTGACGGTGGAAAATGGGAAAATCACCGGAGAGAAATACGAATTACTGGAGGTGAGTCCGGCCTCGATAAAGCCAGACAAGGAGACTTCAGCCATGATAACGGCACTGGAAGCACCTTTCAAGGCTGATATTGAGCGGGTTATTGGCTACAGCAAGACACCGTTATATCGGTATTTCGTGGTTGAAAACACCATAGATACCATGATTCTGGATGCACTGGCCTGGAAAACGGGACAGGAAATCGTGCTCTCAAACGGTTTCAGGTTTTGTCCGCCGCGCAGTACACCCGATCACACGGGCAATATTCCGATTACCGAATCGTACCTTTACGATATGTTGCCGGTAGACTCCAACATACGCACTGCGAAAGTCAGTGGAGAGGAAATAATGAAGTGGCTTGAAAAAGAGCTGAACAATGTTTTTGCCAAAGACGCTTCCAAACGCTTTGGCGGCTGGCTGGTCAAGTTCAAGGGGATGGAGGTAACCTTCAACGCCTTTGGCGAGTCCGGGCAGCGGGTAAAGTCCGTGAAAATCGGAGGCGCACCACTTGATCCGGCACGAGTGTACTCACTTGCAGCCTGTGAGCGCGACGGTGATCCGCCCACCATGCTCTGCCGGATACCAAAAGTCACCGATGGCGTAACTCATAACTATACCCTTCACCAGATGATGAAGGAATACCTGGCCGCACACTCCCCGGTGAATCCGGTGCCTAGGGGTAATGCCGTTGCGCTGGATGCCCCGGCAACCCTGCTCACGCAAGTGACGGGAGTACCCTATCAATTCAGATAAATCTCGGAATATGTCGGCTAATCCTTTTTCAAGAATTTTAAACGACTGGGGCACGGTTGCAATTGCCTGTGCCACCATGGGGCTGGCGCCTTTTACTCCCGAGCCGCATATCCTTGGCAAGTTGCGCTGGGTGGCCGGTGGTGCTATTGGAATGCAGCCGCTCGACTGGTTCGATCTTTTTCTGCACGGAACACCCTGGCTGCTGTTGCTCCGGCTTGTTATCATTCAGATCATTCGTAAAATCAAAACGCTATGAATATGCGACACCTTTTTCTCCTGCTCGGACTCCTTGTCTCGTTTAGTGCCTCCGCTCAGGTAATGACTGATGAGAAACTGAAAGTAGTTTTTCAGCTCACCTCCAACGACACACTGGTGCACAAGGCACTGGTGAAACAGTTAAACAACCTGCTGAATGCGGCACCCAATGTCAGGGCTGAAGTAGTATGCCACAACAACGGAATCACCTTCCTGCAGTCGGCTGTTACAAAGCAGTCTGCAGGTATCCGCGAACTTGCCTCGAAGGGTATTGATTTTGTTGCCTGCGAGAACACCCTGCGCGAGCGCAAGATAAAGAAGGAGGACCTGGTGGACGATATCCGCACTGTTCCCGCCGGACTGGTGGAAATCATTCTGAAACAGAAGGACAACTGGGCCTACATCAAGGCCGGTTTCTAGTTGTGTCCCAGGCGGGCAATGATGGTTTTGTTGCCCTTTACCTGCTCATCCATCAACACCTCTACATGGGTGTTCAGTGGCAGGTAAAGATCAACACGGGAGCCGAACTTGATGAACCCCATCTCGGCGCCCTGTTCAACCTGCTGGCCTTCATTCACATACCACTTGATACGTTTTGCCAGTGCGCCTGCGATCTGGCGCATCAGGATTTGCGCACCGCCGAGGTCATATACCACGGTGGTGCGTTCATTTTCCGTGCTGCTTTTGGGGTGCCATGCAACCAGATACTTGCCGGGATGATATTTAAAATATCGCACGATTCCGCTCACCGGATTCCGGTTCACATGCACATTGAAGGGCGACATAAAAATGGATACCTGCAGGCGCCGGTCGTTGAAGTATTCAGATTCAGTGACCTCTTCGATTACGCACACGCGCCCGTCTGCGGGTGCGTACACGAGTCCGTTGTCAATGACAGGAACTACCCTCACCGGATTGCGGAAAAACTGTACGATAATGCCGTAAAACACGACGGAAACCACCAGAATCGGCCAAAATACGATGGGCAGGTATTGGTAAGCAGCGAAATTCAGCAGAGAGAGCAGCAGGGCGAATACGGCCAGCATAACGTGGCCCTCGCGGTGTAAGCGAAAGGACATTTCAGAATAAAATTGATTGATGCGGGGGTAAAGGTAGGAAAAAGCCTGCAATTTCTCTCAATGGCTGTTTCCCAACTCTTCATCAGGTTCGTTCGGGTGCCGGTTACTGAACGGGCAGTGTCAGGGTACACACAACTTCTTTAAATCAACACTGTCGCCATTAAAGACATTGAAGTCCACTTTTTCGTTGATGCCATTGATATTTCCCCGGTCAGAATGTTGCCAGAAGTGCCAATCCTCTTCGCCGGGCATATCCAGACTGGCAACGTGATAGTGTGCTATCCAGAGAATATAGCCACTGAATTCCTCCCTTCCCTGAAAGTATCGCTTGTAAAAATCCTTGTTGGTATAGAGTATTGGTTTGACCTTGTAGTTGTTCTCGAGCAGCTCCAGAAACTTTTTGGTGTACTGTCGTACCTGACTTACCGACATGCCGCGCGGCTCTTCCACATCAACCACAGGTGGCAGGTCGCCCGACCGGAGTCGTACGTGCTTGAAAAAAAGGGCCGCCTGATCTTTCGGATTTACATTGGGCAGAAAAAAATGATAAGCTCCCCGGGTAATTCCCTGTTTACGGGCATTTTCCCAGTTAAATTCAAATTGGGGATCTTTCATCCAGGTGCCCTCGGTTGCCTTGATGAACGCAAAGCTGACTTTCACATCGCCCACCTTCATTTTTTTGACGCGGGCCCAGTCAACCCGGCTCTGCCAGCGACTTACGTCAATGCCGTGAACCGAGTATGAGCCCGGAATTCTTATGCCAAACTCCTTGTATTCCCTGTAGTGTACCGGATAGGTCAGCAGTGACCCCACCCAGAATCGGAACCTTTCGCTCACAAACAGGGCTACACAGAAGAGCAGCACAAGCAGGGCGGCCGCCTTTCTGCGGTCGCCGGGGCGGCTAGCGGGACTGGGAAAAATTTCGGGCAGCAAAACGGATATCTGCTTTCGGAGATTAAAAAAATCGGGAATTCAGCGGGCTATTCACCTTTAAAGACCGGTTTTCTCTTTTCGAGAAATGCCGCCACGCCTTCCTTGTAGTCGTGAGTTTCGCCAGCGAGTCCCTGTAACTGATCTTCCAGCACCAGTTGTCCTTCAAAATCGCATGAAAACGCGTGATTCAGTGCCTTTTTTGTGAGTGCGAGTCCGCGTGTAGGCATCTGCGCGAGGGTTTCTGCCATTTTCAGACTTTCCGCCTCAAAAGTTTCGTCGGGGAACACCTTCCATATCATTCCCATGGCGGCGGCATCGGCAGCACTCACTTTATCCGACAGCATCATCAGGGCGGAGGCGCGCTGGAAGCCCACAAGGCGGGGTAGTGTCCAGGTGCCACCCGAATCGGGTATCAGGCCGATTTTGGAAAATGCCTGCGTAAAACTGGCAGATGCAGTTGCCACCACGATATCGCATGCGAGTGCTATGTTTGCTCCTGCACCGGCTGCCACTCCGTTTACGGCCGCTACCACCGGCTTGTCCAGATTCCGAATGCCGGAAACTATAGGGTTGTAGCCGGTGGAAATGATTTCCTTCAGAGACGGGCCATTCGGGTCGGTTACCTCCTGGAGGTCTTCACCGGCACAGAATGCCCTGCCAGTTCCTGTTATCAGCACAGCCCTGATGGCGGCATCGTTCTGGCAGATGGCGAGTGCCTCCAGAATTTCCATGCGCATATCGTGGTGCATGGAGTTGAATACCTGCGGGCGGTTGAAAGTGATGCGCGCTACGGCGTTTTCTGTGGAAAAAGTGATATATTGCATGGTGTCTGAGAAGTTAGAACTCCATTCTGATCCTGATATTCAGCCTTCGGCCTGTCAGGTAGTTGGGAATAGCATACTGGGTGTTTTCAATAGTCTTGATCCAGGTATTGGAAGCTTCGTTGGCCACTTTCATCAGGTTGAACACTTCGAGGCTGGCCCAGGTGTCGCGGGTGAAACGCAGGAAATGTTTCGGATGTTTTTTTCGCCAGGCATCTTTCCAGAGCTGAAATCCGAACCCGATATCCACCCGGTGGTAGGGGGCGAAACGATACGGGTTGCGGAAAATGATGTTGTTATCCACTACCCCGAACGGCAGTCCGCTGCCGACTGTGAGGTTGAGGTGCATTCTCACATTCTTGTTGTTTCTGAGGTAGTCCTGAAAGAAAGTGGAGAATGTGAAAAGCCTGTCGGTAGGACGCGGCACGTCCTTCACGTCAAATCCGTCCAGTTCACCGACATTCCGGGCGCGGTGCTGTACGCCGTCGAGGGCCTCGCGCGTGCGCAGGAACGACAAGTTAACCCAGCTTTCCGCACCTTCCACAAATTCACCGTTCAGGCGAAGATCAAGGCCGGTGGCATACCCTCTCGAATCGTTGGCTCCCGAGTAGCGGATGCGCACATTGTCAATATCGAAGGAGACGAGATCCCACATTTTCTTGTAGTAGGCTTCGGCGATCAGGCGCATTTTTACGGGTCTTCTCTTTCCCCACAGGAAATCCCAGGTAAGTCCACCCACGGCGTGAGCCGATTTCTGGGCTGCCAGATCTGTGTTTACCGAGCCGTTCAGGCGCCGCATTTCGCGGTAGAATGCCGGCTGATAGAACAGACCGCCTGCCAGTCTGTACGAAATATCCTTACTGGTATTCAGTGGTTTGTAGAGCATCTGGGCGCGGGGAGTTACAAACCAGTCGCTGTTGAGCGTCCAGTACTGTCCGCGTACACCGGCAATAATCTGGAGTTCGCGTACGCCATCGCGGCGCCAGGTCCAGGTATCCTGAAACGACGCAGAAAACCGGTCGCTCTGGAGATTATTCGTAGTTTTCAGCACTTTTCGGACGTGGAGAGCCACCGTATCGTAGGGCAGGGAATAGAGTGCCGAATCAAGGCGTTCCCATTCGTTTATCCTGTCGCTGATCGCCTCATTTTGCCACCTGGCCGACCACTGCAGGAAGTGACTTCGGGTCAGACTGATGCCTTCATCATCTTTCTGGAGTTCGATGCCGCCTTTATATTCCACATTGCGCACATCGGCGGTGAGGTAATTTCGCACCCAGGTGTGTTGTGTGCCTGTGCCGAGCACATTGGTGATTTCGCCAAAGCCCTCCGAACCGAGGTTTTCCTCCAGTTCACCCAGAATATAGTAGCCGAGAATATCAAATCGCTCGTTTTC
>CAIYFY010000456.1 GCA_903925535.1 uncultured Bacteroidota bacterium
CTGCAGGCGTGGAAACACAGCGGCCTGAGTCAGCGGGTCTGGCTTGACACCACGGGTGTATCCAAAACACTTTGCCTGGCTGTAAATGCGTTTGCGTTCTCTTAACCGCAGAGTTGCGCAAAGTTCGACGCAGAGTTACGCAGAGAAAGATAACTCTGCGCAACTCTGCGGTTAAACAAAACCAGGTTAATCTTAGCGCTCCAGGTTGAGCCGAGCCTGCGGAAAGCGGCTTCGGGGAATGCTGCCTGAAAGGAGCCGGAGAAACAAGATGGTGTTGGTCGGGGGTTTACTTTTGGGAAGCGAAACATACAAAAGAAGAGGATTGGTATTTCGCAGGCACCAGTCCCCTTCTTGCGATCATAACGATTACTGAATGGTCACACTGTTGGCCTTAATCAGCAGGGATCCACCGATTATCTCTAAATTGGCGGAATTGTCATCAAGCGGATTGCTCGCCGGGTTTTCAAATGAAACCAACCAGTATTTTGAAGTAGAACCATTGACTTGTACGGTGCCTGTATTGTTATCAGAATAGGTTGAGGCAGATACCTCTTCAATCGGAGCTACTACATAGAATGATTGCTGGTCGGTCTCAAGACTTGTTTCCTGGCTTTTCGAAATGGTGGCATTGCCATTGGTGTCAAAAATCAAAGTCAGCACAGAAGTGTTGCCTGCAGGACTCAATGACCGATACACATACGGGGTGCCAGGTTGAAAATAAACCTGGGAATAAGCGGATTGCATGAATACAATACATGCAAACAAATGGAGGATGATCTTTTTTGACATAAATATTTTATTTGAGAGATTGGGCTGATGTTAACGCATTACAGCTTGCGCCTTACTTCTTTTGTGGTGGTTTCAGGTTATGCCCACTCCGGTGCAATATTTTCCCGGTAAAGACAATGCCGGAAAAATATAAAACCGAAGCACAAAGGTATTGGCTAATTTAATGCATATTTTGGTAAAAACAGGTAAAAACAGGTAAAATTGGAGTAGATCGCCAGTATTTTTCAGACACAACCTGGTCAATTGCCTTCTGCCACCTCAAAAAGCCGGGTACAAATCAGGCGTTCTGTTAGCAGCAGTGTAAATCTCTAAATACAGTCTATTATTTTAATATGTATCTTGCCCCAAAATTTGCATTTGCTCTATGAATATTTTGTCAAATCTTGTATGTCTGCCTGATGGCAGTGTAACCAGGCTCAGGCTATCTCCACGGCAATCTGTCCGTTTCCTGCTACTGTCATTATTCCTGTGTGTTTCTGTCTTGAATGCCAGTAGCCAGCAACTGGTATCTGTAACCTATCTGGGTTCAAAAACGCAGGGACAAGTGCTGAGTCAGTTCAACAATCTGCCGTTTATCCAGTACGGGGCAAAATATTACCGTATCGCCTATACCACACATGATGTACACGGTGTTCAGGATACTGCCACCGGGCTGATTGCTGTTCCAGACAACCCCAACCGGAAATATCCCCGACTGGTATATCAGCACGGCACGGCCGGTTCGAGAACCGGAGTGCCTTCACTGAATTACGACGGGGGAGAAGGGCAGGTCGGTTTGTTGTTCGCCGGCCTTGGTTATGTGGCTTTCCTGCCCGATTACCTCGGCCTTGGGCTCACATCCAGAGGATTTCACCCGTACGTGCACGCCGCCAGTGAGGCCTGGGCAGCACTGGACATGCTTCGCGCAGGGGAGCAGTTTTGTCAGCAACTACAGGTATCTGTAAATGCACAGTTGTTTATTACCGGCTATTCACAGGGTGGACACGGTGCCATGGCACTGCACAGAGCTATCGAAAAAGATCCTTCAAACGAGTTCACCGTAACAGCGGCAGCGCCGTTGTCGGGGCCGTACAGTATTTCGGGCGTGATGCGCGATCTGATTCTGACCGACACGGTGTACTACTATCCGGCGTATATTCCCAATACGGCACTTTCCTACCAGACGGCTTACGGAAATCTTTTCACACAGGTAAACGAGATGTTCAAAGAGCCGTACGCAGCATTGATTCAGTCATTCTATGAGGGTAGTATCACCCTGTCCGATCTGAATGACGATCTGATAGATGCCCTGATTGCGAATGAGGGCGCCAGTCGGCCCTATCGCATGATGCAGCCGGACTATGTGAATGCCGTGCTTGCCAACCCGCAGCATCCGGTCAATCTGGCGCTCGCCGACAATGATACCTACAAGGACTGGCTGCCGGAAGCACCCATGCGTATATTATATTGTATGGCGGATGATCAGGTGCCCTTCAGGAACAGCATTGTGGCCAGGGATGCACTTACAGCGATCGGGGCGCCGGATTTTCAGGCACAGGATGTGTTGCCCACGGGCGACCATGGCGACTGCTATGTGCCTGCCATGACGGGTACACTTTTCTTTTTCCTGGGGTTCCAGCAGATTGGCACTGTTGATACAGAGGAGGAAGTGCTGACAGAATCGCTGGAGGTGTCGCCCAGTCCGGCCACGGCGGCGGTAACGATTGAAATACCGGCTCGCGGCATCCTGCGAGTGGTAGATATGGAAGGTCGAATACTAATTGATCAACCAGTGGAAGCCGGTCGTGAAACCATACAGGCGGGTGCGCTTGCGCCGGGGATGTACGCTGTGCTACTCACCAGTGAAACCGGTACCCGTATGGGACGGATTCTGGTTGGCCGGCAATAATCAGAAAAAAATCAGGAAGGTAGCGCATCCGGCAAAGTACCCGATCAGGGCGAGCCAGGAAATGCGCTTCAGGTACCAGAAGAAGTCAATTCTTTCCATGCCCATGGCAGCTACTCCGGCAGCAGATCCGATGATGAGTACGCTGCCACCGGTCCCGGTGGTGTATGCGAGAAATTCCCAGAAATAATGGTCGGTAGGGTACTGTTCCAGCGGGTACATGCCCTGTGCGGCTGCTACGAGGGGTACATTGTCAACGACAGCAGAGAGAAGTCCGATGAGCGTCACAATCACGGAGTCGTTGCCTACTGACTGGCTCAGCCAGCTGGCCAGTCCGCCCAGAATACCTGTTGACTCCAGTGCGGAGATGCTGACCAGAATACCCAGAAAGAACAGAATACTGGGTGTGTCAATTTTTCTGAGCGCGTGTGCCACCGAGTAAAAGTCCTTGTCTTCATCATTTTTACCGCTGTGAATCAGCTCGGTGAGTATCCACATGATACCCAGTCCGAGCAGAATAGCCATGAAAGGCGGCAGGTGAGTGACGGTTTTAAAGACAGGCACGAACAGCAGGGAACCCAGTCCGATAGAAAAGACTGCCACCCTTTGCCGGTCGGAAGTATTGGAGCCGTTTTCTTCTCTGGCGGGGGCCTCAATCCTGCCCTTCAGTTGTCGGGATACAATGAGAAGCGGTAACAGCAGGCATATTACTGAAGGAATAAAGATCTTCAACATGATATTCAGGGCAGTGATCTGGCCGCCTATCCAGAGCATGGTGGTAGTGACATCACCCATGGGCGACCAGGCGCCCCCGGCGTTGGCTGCGATAACAACGATACCGGCAAAGAAAAGGCGCATCTGCTGGTCTCCGATAATCTTGCGGAGCATGGATACCATCACAATGGTTGTTGTGAGGTTATCCAGGATAGCAGAGAGAAAGAAAGTGATTATTCCGACCAGCCACAGGAGCCTGACTGGATTTTGCGTCTGAATTCTGTCTGTGATAATTTTGAAGCCATCATGTACATCAATGAGCTCCACGATCGTCATGGCACCGAGCAGGAAAAACAGGATACCTGAGATTTCGCCGAGATGTTCGGTCAGGTGATGTGTGACAAGTTCCTTGTCGCCCGAGAGCATGATATAGAACGTCCAGCAAACTACAGCCGACACCAGTGCGCTGGCGGCCTTGTTGATTTTGATGGAGTGTTCGAATGCGATGGCTATGTAGCCAAGTACAAACGTAAGAATAATAGCTGTGGTCATGTCCTCAACTGTTGAGGCTCATACGGAGTTTGCGTTCGACCTCTTCCACGGTGTCTCTGAAGCCGGCATCGGTATCGAGCATATCCTGTACTGCCTTGCATGAATATATAACAGTGCTGTGATCGCGGCCTCCGAACAGTTCACCGATTGTTTTCAGAGACTTGTTGGTATGTTTTTTTGACAGGAACATGGATAACTGCCGCGCGATTACATAATTGCGTTTGCGCGACTCGTGGTGCATCTTTTCGATGGGCACATTGAAATGCTCTGCAACCACCTGCTGAATGAATTCCACACTCAGTTCCTTGTTGATGGTGGTTACAAAGTTGCGGATCACCTCTTTGGCCAGATCCATATCAATATGACGGCTCACCAGTGTGCTCTGTGCCAGCAGTGATACCCTGACGCCTTCCAGTTCCCTCACGCTGTTTTTGATATTGTGGCATACGAACTCGAGAACATCTCTGGGGATATCCACACCTTCTTCTTCCAGTTTGGAGCCGAGGATTGCCATGCGGGTTTCCAGATCCGGCATTTGCAGATCGGCTGTCAGGCCCCATTTGAAGCGGGATATCAGGCGGTCTTCCATACCCTCCAGATCTTTGGGGGCGCGGTCGGAAGTGAGAATGATCTGTTTTCCGTTCTGGTGCAGCTGATTGAATATATGGAAGAAAATCTCCTGTGTCTTCTGTTTTCCGGAAAGGAACTGAATATCGTCAATGATAAGCACGTCAATCATCTGATAGAAGTTGACGAAATCGTTGACGGAGTTGTTTTTGATTGCCTGAATAATCTGGTTGGTGAACTTCTCGGCGGAAACGTAGAGCACCGCCTTGCTGGGCATATTGGCCACAATGTCATTTCCGACGGCTTGCGCCAGGTGTGTCTTGCCCAGACCTACATTGCCGAAAATGACCAGCGGATTGAAGGCAGTGCCTCCCGGACGCCGGGCAATGGCCAAACCTGCGCTGCGCGCCAGTCGGTTGCAGTCGCCCTCGATGAAGTTATCGAATGTGTAGGACGGGTTGAGCTGCGGGTCAACCTTTATTCTTTTGATACCCGGGATGATAAAGGGATTTTTTATCATCTGCGCGTCAAAGGCACCCGGGATCGGTTCGTTGTCTTTGTCAGCTGACGGACGGTTATCGGTCTTTACGCCCTGAGCGGAACGGGCCGTGTCAACACTGGTGGCTCCGCTTTCCATAATATGATAAACGAGACGCGCCTTCTCGCCCAGTTCCTGACGAATACTCTTTTTCAGGAGGGGAACATAGTGCTCCTCCAGCCACTCGAAAAAGAACTTGTTGGGTACCTGAATAGTGAGGACCTCACCTTCCAGGCGAATAGGTTTGATCGGCTCAAACCACGTCTTAAAGCTCTGCGGACTTACATTTTTCTGAATGGTATGCAGACAACTGTCCCATACCATCTGGCTGTCTTTTGTCATAACCGGATGGGCTCATTTGGTAATTGGAAAATACCGATACCGAGTGCTTGTGCTGAAGGTGTTAGGATAAACTGGGAGGACAAAGGTTTTAAATCTTGGCGAAACAAAGAAGCAGATTCACATTTTTTTTTCAGGAAAAAAATCGAAGTCGCGGAACAGCTTGTAAATCAATATATTTTAGGAAAACAAACTCCGGCGCTATCTTGCAGATTTTGACAAAGTGGAATTTATACTTGTTTTTCAGGATATTTTTTATTTAAAGAAGAGAAATAATTTTTTTATTTCGAAAAAATAATTAATTTAAAATTTTATTTTTATGAGTGGAATTTGCCATACAAGGGGGGAGGAGCCGGATTTTCACATATTATTGATTATCAGAAGGATTAAAACCAGACTCCTGTGAGAACTGGCCGGAGGGCAGTCATACAGGAGTACGGGGAGTGTCGGCTGACAGCTACACCACAACATTCAGGTAAAAAAAAGCACTTGAAATTAAATTGTTATGAAGGATTTGAAGGAGGTCTGTTCCAGTGAATGAACGATAAATGCCTGACAGAGAATGGAGAAGGCGGCAGACGATGAGGAAACCTGGTATCCGGTATCAGAACAGCTGACCAGCCTCTGTGCGAATAGCTATGACAGCTTTCTCAAGAATGGTCTGTTCCTGTTCCTGAAGTACCTCCACGAGCGCCCTGAAAAGCAGTTCTGCATCGGCACGCGGGTCCAGATCCTCACCGGTGGTGGTGACGATATTGAGTGTGTCCTGCTTGGCCAGTCGCATGATTTTCCAGAGTGTTTCCGACACGTACAACTGTTGAGATGTGTTGTGGTCGAACTCCTGACTGATAGCCATCATCAGGGCAGCCCGCAGTTCCACCACATTCATCCCGGGCGTGCGCACG
The DNA here is from genome assembly GCA_903925535.1 of uncultured Bacteroidota bacterium. GTDB lineage: Bacteria > Bacteroidota > Bacteroidia > Chitinophagales > Saprospiraceae > M3007. The sequence goes on from CAIYFY010000456.1 coordinate 6,290, forward strand.
CGCATGATCGTATTCAGTATGCCAGCCCTGTCGCAAAGCAGGGTTAGTCGCTCGTAAGCCTGCAGCCGGATGGGCAGCGTGATTTTCTGTGCATCATTGCGAAGTATGGCACGGTCAACGCGCTGCCGCTCGTCGAGCAGCATTTTCAGCAGGTAGTAGGCCGTAGCAAAAACGACAATCGCAGGCAGAACAATTTTCAGCAGATCGAGAAAAAACTCCATGGGAAGGGCTATTTGTCAAAAGGGCGTCAAAGGTACGCACTTCACTCCTGACCGCCGAACTTTTCCTTTGATTTCCCGTTAACTTTATGTACTTTTGCGTGACAAAACTTCAATGAATATGGACATAGTAATGGATGAAAAAAGCACCGCCGTCGCAGCTCCCGTGGCTATCACGCAGGAAGCAACTGACCAGCTGATGCAAATCCGCCTTCAGGAAAATGTTCCTGCCGACTATTGCCTCCGCATAGGTGTCAAGGGAGGCGGATGTTCCGGTTTTTCCTACGTACTTGGTTTCGACCAGCCTCAGGACGGTGACGACAGGTATGAAATAAACGGAATCAATGTTGTCATGAACAAGGCACATGCCATATACCTGCTCGGTATGGAAATTGATTTCGTAAATGGTCTCGACAACCGCGGTTTCACGTTCGACAACCCGAACGCCAAAAGTACCTGCGGCTGCGGAACTTCCTTCTCTGCCTGATTACCGGTAATGAAACGTACGAGCTTGTTCAGGATTCTCCCGCCGAGTCAAAAACGGCTCATTTTTCGACATTTTTCACCTTTTTTCAGTTACGTAGCTCCGGCTATGCGCCTTCAAAAATGCAAAAACTGACAAAAAATCAGCCTGTTTTTGCCATCGGCAGAGAATCCTGAACAAGCTCGTACGTTTGTACCGAGATTAAAAATCAAGTTCTTTGACATAAGAAAGTAGTAAATTAGGGCTTTCGGAAGGGTGAGAGGGGTAACATGCAAACAGGTGCTTTTGCACTATGTAGATTTAGAGAAA
>CAIYFY010000457.1 GCA_903925535.1 uncultured Bacteroidota bacterium
AGTTGGCAAGGGTATATATATATACCTTGCCAACTTGCCAATCTATGAATGTGGCTGATTTTTGCCGATAACACGGCATTTCAGGGCTTTTTGACCACTTTTTAGCCCAAATTACCCAAATCGGATTTTTTGCAGAAAAAGGGCTGTTTTCAAGCCTTTGCGGACACTCATTTTTGACTGATCAGACGATCAATTTCTTCTCTGATCTGCTTTCAGATTCGTTCGCTCCGGATGCAAATCAGGCACCTCCGGGGCAGTTCAGAATCATCAATTTTCACCTTTCTTTCCGAGGCTGCCGGTGAGCAGTGAAAAAAATCTTATTGAAGTTCAATTGAAGTTCAATAGTCTTTCCGGAGCATCATCATACCCTTGCGGCCTGAAACAAAATCAAGCCCACAATGGAAGAAGTAAAAATGAACGATGTACTCCGAAGACTGGCCGCCCTCGAACAAAAATTCGAGAAGGTTATCATTCATGAACGCGAATCAAAGATCGAGATCAGGTATCTCGATCTGGAGGAAGCATGCACCTACATGGGTATCAAAAAGTCATCGCTGTACAAAATGATGAAGGCGGGACTGGTGCCTTTTACCCGCATAGGTGCACAGCGCCGCTTTTTGGTGGAAGACCTGGACAAACTCATCATGAAATCCTACAGGAGGGCCCGACCTTCCATTCTTCACCCCTGAAAAGCACTGGCAAATGGCACTCACGAAAGAAGAAATACTCAGAAATACCCGAAATGGGTATGATGTGTTCAGTCATTACATCGGCATCAGCCTGGTGGCACCCAACAAGGCGTTCAGAAACCCTTTCTACCACGACACCAGGGCCTCGTGCTACGTGTATGCCGACAAGGAAACCGGCATCTTCAAGATCAAGGATTTTGGAGACCCGGAATATTGCGGCGACTGCTTTTATCTCGTCGGCAAGCTCAAGCGCCTGTCCTGCGACGACAAGCATGAATTTGTTGCTATCCTTCAGGCAATCAATACTGATCTGAACCTGAATCTGGACGACAATTTCAGCAAGACAGAGCGTATTGTCAAACAGTCGGAAGGCAAGGTGATACGTGCAACCTCCATGCCTTCGGTGCATGATGGCTTTGACACGGCCAAAAACAGTGCACCAATGACGATCAGGGCGTTTACGCCCCGTGAACTTGCCTTTTGGGCCCAGTACGGCATTACACCCGATGTGCTGTCGCGGTATCATGTAGTCGCAGTGCAGCAATACAGGGGCACAGGCAAAAGCGGCAAAGCGTATGAACTGAATGCCAGCAGTGAGGCGCCCATATTCGGCTATCAGGGGAAGCGATTCACCAAGCTGTACCTCCCGAATTCCAGCATGAGATTTCTGTACACAGGCGAAGTGACAGAAAACTATGTCTTCGGACTGGAACAGCTGCCGCTCCGGGGAGATATTCTGTTTATCACCGGCGGAGAAAAGGATGTTCTCAGTCTGGCATCACACGGCTTTCATGCCATTTGTTTCAACAGCGAGACAGCCAATATCCCCAAAAACTTGCTCCGCAGTCTTGGGTACCGGTTCCGGCATGTGGTGCTGCTCTACGACACCGACAAAACGGGTACGGAAGCCATGATCAAACTCGTCAAAGAGCACAGGGAGCATAACCTGCGGATGCTGAAACTGCCACTTCCGGGCACCAAAACGAGCAAGGATATATCTGATTTCTTCCGGCTGGGGCACAGGGCCGAAGACCTGATGATGATTTTCAGGGAGATGCTCGACCAGATATATGAGGACACAATAGCAACCATGAGTATCTGCGAAATTGATTTCGACCGTCCACCTGATGAGCCCGATCCCTTGCTGACGATTAACAGCGTGACAATCGGAAGCCCGGGGAATATTGTGTGTGTGACCGGTAGCGAAGGCAGCGGTAAAACGAATTATCTGGGAGGTATCATTTCCGGGGCCATCAAACCCGATGGAATAGAAATAGACACACTGGGGGCCGCTGTGCGCGAGAACATCCACGAGTTTGCCGTTTTACTGTTCGACACGGAACAGTCGGAATACCAGTTGTACAAGAATCTGACCTATATAACCCGGCGAAGCTCGCTGGAAAAACCGCCGGCGTGGTTCAGGGCTTACTGTCTGGTGGGAATATCCCGCAGTGAGCGAATCAACATGATACTGGAATCTATGGACAGATTCTACTACCAGTACGGTGGCATACACCTGGTTATTATTGACGGTATTGCAGACCTGCTGAGTGGCGTAAACGATGAGGAGTCTTCGGTGCACCTGATTGAAGAACTTTTCAGGATGGCAGCTATCTACAATACCCTGATTGTATGCGTGGTTCACCTTGCACCTTCCGGATTGAAGTTGCGCGGACACCTGGGCTCGGAAGTGCAAAGAAAAGCTGCGGGGATTCTTCTCATTGAACGGGAGGAAGACCAGAATGTCAGTGTTGTGAAAGCACTGAAGGTCAGAGATGGATCACCGCTTGATGTGCCCATGACCCAGTTTGGATGGAGCAAGACAGAAGGCCGGCACGTGTATCTCGGAGAACGCAGCAAAGAGGATTCTCAGCAGCGTAAAATCAGCGATCTCAAGACTGCTGCCGTTGAAATATTCAAGGGAAGTGCAACTGTTCACACCAAACAGCTGCAGGCGGCGCTGATGGAGGCCTTTGCTGTGCGTGACCGAACAGCGCGCTCCTACATTGTGAGTATGCTGGAGCACAAAATCATTGAGAAATCGAAGCAATTTCCCAGCAGTTTCAGGCTTGTCGAGTGAAAATACCGGCGAAAACCATATTTTCTCCTCCATTTTGTAGTGGTTTTCGGGGCTTTTTCCGGGTAAAATCTGAAAAGAAGACAAATCCTGCTGTTATTTTAAGGTCTGCCAGTCGCAAGATGGGCAGATTCTGCCTCTCTCACGGGTAACCGGGGAGGGGTTTTTTGACTTTTTGCATATATTCTCGTTAAAAACCCTACATTAGCGCCAAATATCATCAACCGTATGCCAAAACCATACAACGTATTTATCGTATATGCCCGTGAGGACGAAAATTACCTGAAGGAGCTCCGGGGCCACCTGAAGCCGATGGAGCGCGCTGGTACGCTCAAGGTATGGTGCGACCGTGAAATAGACCCGGGTGTAAAATGGGAAGACGCCATTATTCGCAACATGGACACAGCCGATATTATTTTGCTGATGGTGAGCGCTGCGTACTACGACTCGTCCTATATACATGATAAGGAACTGAAATACGCATTGATGCGACATGAGAAAGAAGAGGCTTCTGTGTTGCCGGTCATTGTCAGAAAGTGCAAATTTAATGCAGACCCGATTGTCAGCTCCCTGCAGGTGCTTCCCAAAGATGC
>CAIYFY010000458.1 GCA_903925535.1 uncultured Bacteroidota bacterium
GTGGCATAAGCCATGGTTCCGATTCGCGGTCCGCCGTATGTCTGCGACACCTGATTATTCAGAATATTCGATGCTCCGATTTTAATCGTCGTGTTAATTTTGTCGAAAGTGGCGTTCACCTGCGCGTCCAGCAGGTCGTAAGTGGGTATCCGGCCTGTGAACTGCGGAGAGCCCTCAAAGGTGAAACCCTCTATCCATTTGTAGGTGATATTGAAGCCTGTTTTTTTCAAACGGGCAAAACCGAGATTCACCGGAACATCTCTGCCCGAGAGACTGATGTTGTACTTATGCTCAGGGGTATTGAACGCCGGAATAATAGGATCATCAGCAAAGGTCTTGTTCAGGCGGTTCCAGGAATAATTGCCTGCCAGCATGTAGTATTTGGAAAAATAGTAGTTCAGTCCCACGGCCAGACCCTGTGTGGTCACTTCATTTGTAGAGTTGGCAGCTACCCTGTACGCTCTGGTGTTGATCGGGAAACCGGTCTGTGGATCAAAATCGGAGTCAATGCCAATGTTGTATCCGATAAAGTTATTGTAAAAACTGTAATAATAGCCCGCATCCACGTAAATCCTGTTGAAAAGTGTGGTGCGATAACCAATTTCGTACGTTTTTACTTTCTCCGGCTGGATCGGCGCAGCATCGAATCGTACTACAGGAGTGTAATCGTCGAGGTATTTTCTGAACGACTCTACTGTAATCAGATCATAGAACCCTTCGAGGTTACCCAGCAGTGTTGCACGACCTACATTCAGATTCAGGTACTGATCGGTAAGCGTTGGATTGCGCACCGCTGATGAGAAGGACAGGCGCAGGTAGTTGTTCTCTTTGGGTTTCCATACCACCGAGGCTGCCGGAGTGGATATCCAGTTGAAGTTCTGGTTTTTATCAACCCGCGCGGTCAGATTTGTAATAACACGGTCGTCGAAGAACTTTTTTTCAATACCCCCGTAGATACCGAACTCCATATTTCTGATCGGCTCCGTACCAGCAGTATCCTTGAAGATAGTACCCTCCGATTTGGGCGTATAAAGCCTGCCGGAAGCGCCGATACGTATTTCGTCTGTCCATTTCGGAGTGAAGCGATGCTCTCCGTTTACATGGTAAAGGGCCGATTTGTCATAAAACCTGGTTCCGCCCTCTGTTGACTTCAGCGAGGTTATCCTGTCGAATTCCTGCTGGAATTCGGGGGTCCCGGGAACAAGGAATGCCTTTGTAGAGGCCTCCTGCGGATCTGCCTGGTTGGCCAGTTGCTCCACAACCTGATGCCACTCCGCCAGCTTGTCCTGATTATTTCTGATCCATTCCTCATTGGCGGTGTAGTTCAGCACGACAAACGGGAAGGTGTCCACAAAAATAACCTGCGGATCAGGATAGCCTGCCTGGCGCATCTGCGGATAAATCTCATCGCCCCAGTAGCGGTTATAGTTCTTGGACCATATTTCGTCGCTCTTTACGGCACTTTGCAGGCGCAGAGCAGTAAAGTAGGGGTCAAATGAACGGCCAGCATCTTCATGGGTGGCATACATCCTGATGAAATACTTGTCTTTCTTCCTGAACTCCAGACGATTCTGGAAGAACCTGATACCCCTGAGACTGAAGCGGTTGTCGCCCTGATAAACAGTTGTACCGGTACCGAAGTTGGAAGCAATAATCAGTTCAGGCGAATCGTACTCCAGCGATGGTTTGGTGCGTATATGGTACGCAATACCCGCTTTCATGTTTTTCGTGTTATAATCAACGAGATCTTCCTCTCTGTAGCCCGTCCGGTGGAATACTCCCAGACCGGCGCGGCTCTGCGACAGGTTCGCCGGATCGGAGAAATCGCTGAGCGAATAATACTCATCACCGTAAATATTCACAGCATCGAAGCGTCCGGGATTGTCAGCGCCCGAGTCGCTGCCATCTACTGGTGAATAATTCTGCGCTTCCCAGTCATCGGCACGCAGATAAAAAAGGTTCACTTTCAGCGCTGAAGCGAACTCTCCCTTTTTGTTTTTGAAAGCCTCTGCCCAGCGAACAGCGGTCTCTGCCAGATTCCGGCTGCCATATTTCACGCTGGCCGACAATCCGCGATGAACAAAGGGGTTCTTCGTTTCCATGGAAATAACCCCGTTGAATGCGTTCGGGCCGTAAAACGCCGAACTGGCGCCCTGTACCAGATCCACCTTGAGTACATCCAGATCGCTGGCGCCCAAAAAATTACCCAGGGAGAAGTTAAGGCCCGGCGCCTGATTATCCACACCATCGATGATCTGCAGCGAACGCACCGGACTGGTAGAGTTGAAGCCCCGGGTATTGATGATCGTGAAGCCAAGCGAGGCCGTAGTGAGATCAACGCCCTTCAGATTGCCCAGTCCGTTGTAAAAACTCACAGCAGCAGTCTGCTTGATCGCAATGGCATCCAGATTTTCTATCGTCAGAGGCGCTGCCTTCTGTTTGTCGTCAATACGCTGACCCACCACCACCGCTTCACTCATGATGATCGTGCTGGTACTCAGGCGTATTTCAAGACGGTCTCCGGCAGTGGCAACCTTAACCTCCTGACTTTCGTATCCGGTATAGGAGACATTCAGCGTGGCTGGCAGCGACTCGACACGCAGAGAAAACTGACCCTCGTAGTCCGTCTGGGTTCCGCCTTTTTGTCCGGCAACAAGAATTGTCACTCCGATCAGGTCTTCACCTGTTCCGGCATCCCGTACCCGTCCTTTTACTGTTACCTGTGCACTGAGTACAGAGAACGAACAGAGCAGGCACAAAGAATTGAAAATCAGAATTTTGTAGAGTCCCCTCATACAGTTTGCTTGTTTTTTCAGAAAAAACTATTTCAAAAAACCGGTTTTGTAAAACCCTATTAGTCAGGCAAATA
>CAIYFY010000459.1 GCA_903925535.1 uncultured Bacteroidota bacterium
CAACACTGTCAGTGGCTGTTTTCGGGTTGACAGTATGACGGTTACAGAAAATCCGCCAGTAGAAATTCAGACTTCAGTACAGACTCAGGTAACCTGTAATGGTGCGGCCACCGGAGTTGCAAGGGTAACTGCCCAGGGTGGTTCAGGTACATTCTATTACAACTGGTCATCGGGCAGCACTGCTGCTTCTGCCACAGGTCTTTCGGCTGGTGTTCACACAGTAACTGTCACTGACTCCGATGGTTGCTCAGCCAACGGAAGCGTCACCATTACCCAGCCGGCCGTACTGCTTGTTACTGCTTCAGCTACCGGACAAACCATGAGCGGGGTAAACAATGGTACCGCTACTGTCAGTATAAGTGGCGGAAATTTCCCGTACTCCGTTCTCTGGAGCACAGGCTCCACTTTTCTGTCCATCAACAATCTCGCGCCCGGCCAGTATTCGGTCACTGTGACAGATTCAAATGGATGTACCAAAACTGCGTCTGCTTCAGTTAACCCACTGCAGTGTTCTATCACCGGCGTGATCACGCCCGTCAATCCTTCATGCAGCGGCGGCAATAATGGTTCTGCTTCTGTGTCAATAAGCGGTGTGCCCAGTCCTGTTTCCTATATCTGGTCGAACGGCTTGCAAAGCCAGAGTATCACGGGACTGCAGGCCGGAATATATACTGTTACGGCTACCGGCGCCAATGGCTGTACTCTTGCTCTTTCAGCGCAATTGACGGCTCCGCAACCGGTTTCTGCAGTGGAAACAGCCAATTCGCCTGTTTCCTGCTTTGGAGGCCAGAACGGAAGTGCAACGCTGGATGCTTCCGGCGGAACGGGACCGTTTACCTATTTATGGTCAAATAACAGTGCTGTTGCCAGTATATCCGGAGTTCCGGCAGGTACATATGCATGTACTATTTCGGATTCAAAAGGATGTACCGCAGTCCGGTCTGTGACGATTGGCTCTCCGGCTGCGTTATCTGCGATGCTGAGCGATGTTGTCAACCCGGATTGCCCTGACAGCCAGAATGGCTCGGCCCTTGCCAGTGTGGCGGGTGGAGCAGCTCCTTTTGTCTATAACTGGTCCAACGGATCTTCCACACCGGCACAAACCGGACTTGGAGTGGGTGCCTACACCTGTACGGTTACAGATGCCAATGGATGTACAGGCGTTGCTGCCGGGCAGTTGGTGGCATCGGATAACACTCCGCCGCAGTTATTGCTGAAAAACGCCGAAGTCGAACTTGACAGCAGTGGTCAGGTGTCGGTCAGCTATATGCTGTTCGACAACGGAAGTTCGGATGCAGTTTGTGGAATAGCAAACTGGACAGTATCGCCCCAGAATTTTGACTGTACTCAGACGGGATCTCACGTTGTTACGCTCACAGCTACCGACAGAAACGGAAATACGGCTGCGGGAACAGCCACGCTTGTTGTGGCCGACCGGATAGCGCCCGGACTGATCTGTCCGGCAGATCAGACTATTATGGGATGCGCAAGTATGGCTTTCTTCGATCCGCCACAGGTGACTGACAACTGTGGCATGCAGGGAACTCCAGTCCAGATTGCGGGCCTGCCATCCGGTTCCTCATTCCCTCAGGGTGTGACCATACAGCAGTTTTCCTACACAGATACGGGTGGCAATACGTCAACCTGTCAGTTTGCCATTACAGCCACAGAAGGTGTGAGCGTCCAAATACAGGCATCTCCGGCTACCTGCACAGCCAGCTGTAATGGCAGTGCTTCAATAACGGCGCTGAGTGGCACCATCAGCTCTGCACTCTGGAGTAATGGACAAACAGGTCTTGCAGCTGCTGATTTGTGTGCCGGGCAGTATCAGGTCACAGTAACTGCCTCTGCAGGTTGCTCCCAGGTGTTCAGTGCCGGTATTCAGGTACTCGACACCGAGGCGCCTGCTCTGACCTGTCCGCAGAATGTGACCACCGGGGTGTGCAATCCGGTTGCCACATTCGGAATTCCGCAGGTTCTTGACAACTGTCCGTTCAGCCCGGCCGGATTACAGCTTGTGGAGGGTTTGCCTTCCGGCTCTGTGTTCCCGCTGGGTACAATTACGGAGACATTCCGGTACACTGATGGTGGAGGGAATTCAGCCCAGTGCAGTTTCACAGTCACAGTGCAGCCAGTTGCCGGCATTAATTTCTCTTTTGTAAATGCCACTTGCCATGATGCCTGCGATGGCGTCGCAATCATTGAATCGGGGGGCGCCAGTCTCTCTGTTCTCTGGAGCAATGGTTTTGCCGGGACGACATTAACCGGTTTGTGTCCGGGCATGTACGAAGCAGAAATTACTGACCAGAATGGCTGTGGGCAGACTCAAACCGTTGTAATCGGCGCTCCTGTGCCGCTTGAAATCAGCAGTTTTTTGCTCACCAATGATACGGGAAATATGGGTACAGGCAGTATTCAGGCAAATGTTTCGGGCGGTACGGCTCCGTATTCATACAACTGGAAACTCAACGGTCAGACATTCTCCGGCGAAAAGGATATTTACAACCTGTATGCCGGTGAATACACGCTGGAAGTCACGGATGTGAACAATTGCAGCTTCGTCAGTCAGGTCTTCACTGTCAGTTCATCGGTCAGTACTTCAACGCCTGAAACAGGCGTTTTACTCACGGCATTCCCCAACCCCGCATCATCGTCACTAACGCTTAAGCTGGAAGGCAGTGATAATGAAATCAGGGCTGTAACGGTGACTGATGTGGCCGGCAAATTGCTCTTTCATCAGCCGGTACAGGAATCAGTCAGTACATATCAGCTTGACCTGAGCAGGTTTCCTGCCGGGGTCATGCTCGTGCGCGCACAGACGCGGTACGGGTGGGTGACCGCGAAAACAGTGAAGAACTAGCTTTCTTTGCTGTATCTGGCATTGATCCATGCAGGTACGATGATTGATCCGGCCAGGAGATAGCCGTAATAGGCCATTCCGCGCCAGATCAGGGCCACTACAATACCTGTACCCGCAGGCACATAATCGCTGATGAAATTGGCCAGTGCTATTTCAGCGAGACCTGCACCGCCGGGTGTGGGGCTGAACGCCATAATAGTGAACATGGCCACCAGTCGCGCATAAATGAAAGCCTGTGTGGCGCCGTCAACGGGAATTGCCGGTACCAGTGCGATTATTATGCAGTTGATCATCAGGAACTTGCCCGTCCATGAGCCCAGGGTGCCGAGCAGAACCTTCAGGTGAAAAGTCCATTGCTGCGCCTTCATTTCATTGGCAGCGAGAATAAACTCGTCTCCCAGGAGTTCCAGTTTTGCCGACTGTTTTTTCAAAAGAGGCCGCCGTGCGAACCAGTGCAGCAGCGATTTGCCCAGATCGGGTCTGACGAAAATGAAAAGACTCAAAAATACCCAGTAGCCGGCCATCATGGTGTAGGTAAAGAAAAACGCTCCGCTGGCCAGTCCGACATCGTCGAAACTTTTCATGCCCGGGAAAAGCATGGATGGCCCGTAAATCAGGAGCATGACCGGCAGCAGGAATACAAAAAAGCCGGTATCGCATATCATGGTGTAAAATACTGCAGCAGCCGTTCTGCCCGCCGACAACTTCTCTTTGGTGAGTACAAACAGCATGACCAGTGGTCCACCTTTGGCTGTAGGGGTAAGTGCACTGCTGAATTCCCACAAGACTATGAGTTCCATACACTTGCGGAAAGAGAACTGTCCGTGAGACAGTGTCCAGAGCCTGAATGAATAGGACAGGTGCCGCAGCAACAGGAGTACCAGTGCCAGAAAAAGCCAGAAAAAAGCGGCAGCCGACCAGCTGATAGCGCGGAATTTTTCAGGATCGAACTGACGATAAAAGAGGTATCCTACAGCGAGCATGCCCAGCAAAACGGGCAGGATCATTCTGGAGAGGCGGACGGAATGTACAAACTTGCGGCCTTCTTCGTCCAGTGCGCGGAGGTCGGATTCGGGGAGTGACTGGTTTTCCACGACGGATTTTTACAGTTTCAGCAAATCAACGCTGTAGTAAAGGGTGATTCCCCGGAAAGCAACTGCACCGTTGCAGAAGGCCTCGTTTCCGGGGGAGCAGTAGCGAAGGTACAGATTGTCGAGGTTCGAGAGCCCGAGATTGGCTCTCAGTCCGAGTATGCCTCCAATATCTTTTTTTCCGAAATTCACGCGGTACTGGAAGCCTCCCTGGAGTCCGAAGTCGCTTTTTTTGAAGTCATTGACGAGGCGGTTTTCAAAATCGTCGTCATCGGGAAGCAGCGTTCCCTTGCCGCCGCCGAACATCAGTCGCCCGTAATATGGGCCTGCCATAATGGAGAAGCGCGCATCGCGGCCGAAGGACAGCTCGGGATAAATACCTGCAATGAACCAGGCAGTGCGGTAGTTCAGATCGCGCTTGTAAACGGTTACATCAGTACCTTCAATGACAGTGAATACAGAATTTACATACGTTGA
>CAIYFY010000460.1 GCA_903925535.1 uncultured Bacteroidota bacterium
GTATTGCAAACAAAATTCAGACGGCAAAGTTAGAAAAACATACGTCCCCAACTTGTCGGTATTTGGCATTTTGACATGAAATTCTGCAAACGGTCACAAAACTTAACAACACTTTAAGTTGGGCTATAAATTCCGGCATCCTGTCGAATACAGAAAATATATTCGTCGTTTTGCGCGTAGTTTTGTATTGATTCTGAAAAGCGCCTGTACTTTTCCCTGATTCAAAATAAAGTATTCAACAGGCAGTAACTTTCAGGTGATGTTTTGCGTTATATTTGTCGTCGAAATGGCCGCAACATCCAATCGAACTAATCAACTGATGTCATGCGCATTACAAGCATACTAACAATAATCGCCTTCTCTTTTACCCTGACTCCCGCATCTGCCCAGCGAAAGATGACCACCGTTATGGAGGCTATCGGCCAGAATGAGGGAGAAAGAGTAACCATCGAAATGGACCTGACCACCATCATGGCCCAGCGGAACAATGACACTTATTTTCCCGCCGCCGTGATGACCGACAACGGACTGTCCTTCAAGGCTGAAGTCAGACCCAGAGGCAAATACCGCCGCAAAAATTCTGTTTACCCGCCGCTGAAGCTCAAATTCAAAAAGAAGGAGCTGATTGCTGCCGGTATGGATACGCTGAATGAAATCAAACTGGTTTTGCCCGCTTTCGACAATGCACTGGGCGATGAACTGGTTATCCGCGAATATCTGGCCTACAAGATGTTCGAAAAACTGTCGCCGGTACACGTAAAGGCCCGACTCATTCGCCTGACGATTAAAGACACTCATGTCGAAAAGTCAAAGAAGAATATGTTCGCCATTCTGGTGGAAGATGCTGAAGAAACCGCTGCACGTTATAATGGTGTGGAGGTGGAGGAATACGGTATTTCCCCCGACAGTCTGGCGGCTAATCAGGCAGCACTCCTGGTTATGTTCGAATACATGATCGGGAATACCGACTGGGATATCTCCATGATGCGCAATGTGAGGCTGCTCCGCACGCAGGCAGGTGGCAAAATCCTTGCGCTCCCCTATGACTTCGATTTCTCCGGCCTCGTATCTGCACCGTATGCCAGCCCGTCATCGGATACCGGACTGAAAACTGTACGGGACCGTTTTTTGATGGCTAACGGAATCAAACCCGATGCGCTGAAACGAGCCGTGATGAATCTGCGCAAAAACAGACAGGCTATTTATGATATCTGCCGGAACAGGTTTGTATCCAGGGATACCAGCGATGATATGATGCTGTTTCTGGACACGTTCTTTAATCAGATCGGAGAAAGTGACGAGGTGCCCCGGATGCTGAAGATGGACGACGCAGACTGATGCAATTCACTGAATTTATCAGATACGGGTACAACCTGGTCAGCTCCTGATCCATGGAATGGCCAGTCTGTACCCTTCTTCACTCTGAAATTCCACCTGATATACACCTGCTGGCAGATTGTCAGGCAGCCTCAGTTTGTTTGCCCCCGGCTGTATTGTCACCTTAACTGCCTTTGCGACTTTTCTTCCTGTAATATCCGATACTGACAAGTCACCATCAGTTGCTTTTTCGGTTTCTATCTGCAGGTAGCCCTCTCCTGCCGATGGATTGGGGAATATGAACCCGTTCAGCGCTTGATTATTCTGCTCTTTCGTCCCTGCCACAAGCATGGGAGCCATTTTGGCCAGATAAAGCCAGCCGGATGTGGTCAGGTCAGTATCACCAAAACTGGCCTCGTATCCTGTTCTGCCAAGGAGGTGAATACGCCCGGCAGCGTCCACCTGCAAGGATCGTCCATAACAGGCGTACCAGTTGGCTCCAAAGGATGTGTCATCCGGATTGGGCTCATCCAGCAGCATACTCGCTTCATAGCTGCCCTGCAAGGCATCCAGTTGCAGCAAAATGACATTGCGCCATGCGCGTCCCACGCAGGTGAAATCGTCCCACTGGAAGGATCCTTTGCCAAAAGAACCGTAAACGAATACTGACCCGTTCCGGTACTGAACGGCTGTATTTTCTGACCAGTCGCTGGTCACACCGGCCTTCAGCCAGACCGGGGTGCCGTCAGGACTTACTTTCAGCACGAAAAGGTCATAATCTGTAGGATGAGTGGGCCATCCGAGACTGATGACCGGTAATCCGGGGAACCCGATCTCATTCCTGAAAAGACCTGCGAGGTAAGTATTTCCGGAGGAGTCTGTATCCAGATTCAAAATATTGAGCACTGTGTTTTCTCCGGGCAGTGCCGAGAGGCTCCACAGCTGTTGGCCATCAGGATCAAATTTTCTGAGGGCGGCATCGCCGCTTCCGCAAACCAGTATATTGCCGTCAGCATCAGTCTGAAGCGCAGCGCCACTGAATGAGGCATCAAGCAATTTTACCCACAGATATTTGCCATTTTCATTCAGTTTTGCCACATAAGTGCCCGATTGAACCGAAAAATCGGGGATCAAAGACCCTGTTGAGTAAAATTCGGCACACTCCTGTCCGAAATTGCCGGATGCATCTCCAAGCATGTAAATATTGCCTGAAGCATCTATTTCAATATCGCGTGCGTACGCGCCCCCGAACTGCCCGCACCCGCGCGACCAGGCTGTCCAGACAAGCCGTCCCTGTTGGTCATATTCGCACAATGCGGTACCCCTCAGATTGGTGAAGGGCACTCTTTTCTGATCCGTAGAGGGCAAAAAACCACTGCTGCCGTGCGTAAACGGCATCACCAGGTGATCTTCAGGGGTAGTCTCCAGATCGCGGAAACCGTACTGAAATCCCTCCACATCCAGATACCAGAGTAGTACACCGGTGGGATCGTACTTGAAAATACCGGCTGTTTCCTCGCGCAGGTAAGCGGGTGCACCCGCACGTGAGGCCACGAGCGTACCAAATCCATCCGGATCAGAAAGCACCTGATCGGTAGATCCATCCAGATAAATAGTCCCCTGCGACGAAACAGTCATGTTTTGTCCAAGTATGAGCTGCTGCTGCTGAATGGCCAGATCGGATTCCTGCGCCCAGTATTGGCTTAGTGCGCCGGGTGTGTAAAATCCGACGGCTCTTTCAAAGGTGTCGCGACAGCCCAGCGTTCCTGTGACAATCAGCCTGATAGCCGACTTTTCGGTTCCCGGACTGTACTGTACAGGCGGAGGTATTTGTCCGGTAAAAGCGGACGGTGTAGCGCCCGGGCCAAAATCCCACTGAAACTGAGCGGCTTCCTTTCCCTCAAAGTGAACCTCCACCTGTGTGCCGTATGGCAGATTGGCACCATTGATACCGAAGCGTGCCTCGGAACGCTCCACCTGAATAATCAGCGTATCATGCATAAAAGCGGTGCATCCGTACTGATTGGTAGCAGCGACCGTGAATACAGATGTTGAGTCGAAGTATCCGGAAATAATTCCTGTTGTTCCCCATCCACCGGATGTGGGCCAGCTGCCTGCCGGTTGCCCGTTCTGAAACAGCCGGAAATAATATTCGGGTGTGGTGTTTCCAACAGTTATAGTGGTATAGTTACCGGTGGAACACCTGACGAGTGGATCTTCGGTATATACGGGCAGCGACTGATCGGGTAGCGGGCGCGCCGGAACGCGGATTTCGCGGAGCGGGGCGGGACCGCAGGGCGTGATAACTTCGAGTACGAACACACTGGTATCAGCCGCCAGGGGAGATGTACGGAGGTTATCCTGACTGTTTCCGGTCATGGCCCGGGGGCCATCCACCACTACCCCGTTCAGAGTGAGTTGCAGCAGATCCTGAGAAACGAAATTGGGGTAAAGGACTACCTGATCCCCTATACAGGCGTTCTGGGAAAAGCTGAATATCCACGATTGATTGTCCGACGGCGCATAGTCAACCTGGAGATTCTTCTCCATTATAACAGTGTTGACGCCTTGTGTCGCCACAGCCCTGATGGTGTGACTTCCACTGTCCCAGGGGCCATTGAATATTTCGGTCAAACCACCCGAACCAGCGGGTTGTCCGTCAATGTACCACTGAATATCTGCAGTACCACCCAGGACAGATGCCGTTGCGGTGACCGGGGAGATACCCGGACAGGGAAGGTACCCGGTTGAAAGATTTATGTTCAATGCAATACCGCCCCCGTTGACCGTTTTCATTACCAGGGCGGACACTATACCTCCCACATTTTTATAGCCAACTGCCCAGCCCGCGGATGACGGTGACATATCAAAGTCATCCAGAGCGGCAGTATCGTCAGGGCCCGGCAGGTTGAGGATGGTTTGCTGCAAATACCAGGACTGGCAGGCGTCATTCGTTCTGTAAAAGTTGCCATTCCAGAGGGCCACAGCTGAAGCAGGACCGATGAATTCGAGGTCGCGTGGACCAAATGGCATATCGGACGGCATTTTCACCCAGGAAATACCGCCATCGGTAGTCCGGAACAAACCATCACCGCTGGCAAAGCCCAGTTGTGCACTTTGAAACCAGATAAACGAGAAATCCTGTTGCGGATAATACACCTGCCAGGAGGTACCGCCATTGGTTGTTTTGAGCAGATGATTATCAACACTCAGTGCGAATCCGTTCTGAGAATCCACGAAATCCACTGCTTTCAGATTACTGAATACAGGTGTCTGTGAGGCCGTCCAGGTAGCGCCACCGTTACTTGTACGAAAGAACAGACCGAAATCACCCACGACATAACCATTTTGAGTGTCCGTAAAATCAACCGCGTTACACCAGCCGATAAACAGGCCGAACTCATAATTGAATGGAGACCAGCTTGTGCCGCCATTTGTCGTTTTCAGGATGAGAAAATCGCCCGTCCAGTAATCAATTCCGACAGCAAACCCAATTTGTTCAGACAGGAACAGTATATCCTTGAAATAATATGAATCAGACCCTGTAACAGTTCCTTCGTTGTACACCTGAGTCCAGGAAGATCCTCCGTTAACCGTGCGGAAAATATCGCCGTTGTCGGCGGCAAGAAAGCCCGTCGTGGCTGACGGAAATGAAGATTTGAACAGGGAACCGGCGCCGGCGGGACTGACAGCTGTTGTCCATTGCGCAGACAAAAAGAGCGGGCAAAGCAGGATTATTGAAACAAAACGAAGCATCCGGGCAATTTTATTCAATTTTGAAAGTAGTTCTTCTGTTCATCTGGTGCTCTGCCTCCGTGCAGCGTGCGCATGCGCAGGAAGCAGCCGGACTGGTTTCGCCATATCCGGCGGCAGTGAGCCGGGAGGGATCAATACCTTTTGAAATCAGGTAGGTAACAGCACTTTGAGCGCGCTTTTGCGACAGCCCCAGATTGTAGGCGTCATTCCCCCGGCAGTCCGTATGACTGCCGAGCTGAATTTTGATATCGGCATTCTGTCGCAGAATTTCGGCGAGCTTGTCGAGTGAGGGTTCCGCATCTTTCCTGATATCCCATTTGTCGTAGTCGTAATAGATATTCTCAAGAACGATTTCGGTCTGGCGATAAATCTTGTCCAGAACAATTTCCAGTTCGAAATACTGAACCGGATTGGCGGGGTCGCGGGCAATACCTTTGCTGCTGAACCGAGCCTTGTCGGAAAGGTAGCCCGGGAAGGAGGCCAGAAATGAATAATCTGTATTTTCCGATAATTCGAGCCGGTAAAATCCTTCTGAATTCGTATTGAATGATTGCTTTTTTGATGAAAATTCGGCGTTCACCACGGCGTTCTGGAGAGGTTTTCTGCCCAGAACGACACTGTTCGGGTCATTCTGATCAGCGTGAATTTTCTCCAGAACATAAATATCCAGCACCAGTTTAGGCGTAACGACCCTGACAGTCTGGGTATCGGGCGGGACTGGTCGGGGCAATGGAATTCGTTGTTCAAAGCGATAGATGTCATCACCACCTTTCGCGCCTTCAGATTTCCGGTTACTGGACAGCATACCGGACCTGACGAGTTCACCGGCGCGTTTAAAGGTGTTTTTAGGGGCAGTAGTGAGCACCAGAAAGCTGAAGTCGTCGTATCCGCTGTTCACGGGAGCCTTCAGGTTGAGCGGGGGCGTCCAGCCTCTGTCGGCGCGGTAAGTTTTGAAAATATCAAGCCCGCCCATGCCCGGCAGACCGTCGGAGGAGAAGTAGAGGGTGTCTGCGTCGGTTGTCGGGAAAACCTCATTGCCTGCGGAGTTCACATTTCTGCCGAGAATAACGGGCTCTTCCCATCCTGACTCCTTGCGGGGATTTCGCTGCATGGCGCACAGATCGAATCCACCCCAGCCGTCCGGATCATTGGCAGCAAAAAAGAGCGTATTGCCATCGGAACTCAGAGCGGGGTGCATGTAGCTCACCCTGTCCTTCTGGAAAGGAAGCTGTTCGGGTGCCGACCACTCCTCCTCTGTACCAGTGCGGGAGCACATGAACAGTTTGTTGAACGCATCGTCGCCTTTCGAGTAGCTGACAGATCTGGACAGAAACAGTTCGGTACCATTCTTGTTGAGCGTGCACACTCCGGCGTTGGATATGCTGCCACTGGCATCGGTGAACAGGACCTGAGGGCTCGCATTGTCTGGTTCAACAACCATCAGATTCATGTACCTGTTACCTGTCCAGGAGTACTTTTCGCGGTTACCGGGCGTATTTCTGTCGGTCGTGAATACAATGCGGCCATCTGGATATCTGGCAGGTGCAAAGTCATTCTGCGGACTGTTAAAGGCAGCTGGCTGGAGTGTCCAGCCAGAATAGGGCACGTCCTTTACCCAGTTTTCTGCAATTTCGCAGGCAGTAATCTCCTTTCTGTATTCGTACCGGGAGCCAATTTCAATACCCAGCGTGCGAAAAGTTTCTCGGGCCTGAGTGTACTGCTCCGTTCTTTTCAGCGCGTATGCTTTTGCTTTCAGCGCTTCCGTACCAAAATTGTTCTCGTAAGCCTTGATGTACCAGTCCAGCGCCTTGTCATCCTGACCGGCGTGGCGATACGACTCCCCGATCAGGTAGGCCAGCTGACCTCGCTCACGGCGCAAGTCGGCTTTCTCAAACTCCTTGCGGAGCATAGGAATGGCAGCAGCGTACTGCTTGCGTTCGAAAGCAGTACGGCCGTCTTTGATCTTGATCGTGTAAGAACACGACGACAGCACAAAAAACAGCAGTGAAACCGGTATGAATGACAGGCGCATAACAGAATTCTCGGGTTTAATCCGGAACAGAGACCAATAATTA
>CAIYFY010000461.1 GCA_903925535.1 uncultured Bacteroidota bacterium
CGAGCCGGATCACGAAGGCAGAGGGTTACAATGCGGCGAACAACCGCCTGGATGTAGCACTTCGCTTCGACGGTCAGACGATCAGCGGTGTAGGCTTCGAGCTGTATCAGAACCAGCCGAACCCGTTCATCAACAAGACGTTCATCGGATTCCATCTGCCGGAGGCTGCTACAGCCACACTGACAGTATATGACGAAACAGGCCGTGTGGTATTCACACAACAGGGCGACTATGCGAAGGGCTACAATGCTGTTACGCTGGATCGCGCACTGCTGACTACCACCGGAGTACTGTACTACACACTCACTGCGGGCGACGACACTGCTACCCGCAAGATGATCCAGGCCAGGCAGTAAAAATTGATCAATAAAACACAGGGTTAGCTGCCCCGGTCGGTCTGAAGGTTTCAATCAGTTGAAGCGTTCAGATTGGCCGGGGCAGTTCCCTTTTCAGGAGGAATGGAACATAAATGGGCTAGGCAAAATTGACAGGTATCGCACCAGTCATGCCTGTGCAGGATGTGATACGGACATATTCATTCTATATGGACAGTTCCGGGTTTTCACTAATAGCTGTAGCAGGCGAAGATATTGATGGCCACAGGATACAGATTTGCGACTAAAAAAATACCCGGGAGATGCATGAGCACTTCCCGGGTATTTTGTATTTGAAGGCAAAAGATTTGCCAGGTAATAAAATGGAATAGCCTGGTCAGGTTAATTTGCTCAGGCTGTCTTCCAGAATAGAGATTCGGGTTAAGCCGTCGGCCAGCTTCTTGCGTTCATTTTCGACTACCTGAGCGGGCGCACCGGCCACGAAGCGTTCGTTGGAGAGTTTGGCTTCAATTGACCTGATGAAGCCGCGCTGATATTCGAGTTCCTTCTCGATTTTGACACGTTCAGCTTCCACATCAATTTCCTGATTGAGAGCTACATAACATTTGTCAGTACCGGAGATGAAAGATTTGGCATTGTCGGGCTCTTCAGTAGTGATGGTACACTCGCTGAGTACAGCCAGTTTGACAAGAAGTTCTGACAAGCCATTACGTCCGAGCAAGCTTTGGACCGTTGCAGAATCCTGAAGAAACATGGCAAGCGGATCTTTGGGTTTGATCTGATTCTGGTTGCGAAGGTCACGGACTTTGGAAATAATATCTTTTGCCTGTTCCACATCCGTTACCAGTTGTTTGTCCCAGCCAGACGAAACGGGCCACGATTGGGCCATACAGTCTTCACCGGTGCGGGTACGGAGCTGGTGCCAGATTTCCTCGGTCACGAATGGCATGAACGGGTGGAGCGTGACCATGAGTTTTGAGAAAATGTCCAGAGTTGCCTCATACGTTTCCCGGTCTATGGGTTGTTCATAACCGGGTTTAATCATTTCCAGGTACCAGGAACAGAAGTCATCCCAGATAAAAGTGTAAAGGCCAAGCAGTGCTTCGCTGAGTCTGTACTGGCGGAAATCACTTTCGATATCGCTTAGAACTGACTGGTATTTGTCGTTAATCCACTGTACTGCCAGTCTGTTTTTTTCGATAGTACCCTGATTTTCAGCTGTTTCAGTAATTTCCCATCCTTTTACAAGGCGCAGTGCATTCCAGAGTTTATTGCTGAAGTTTCTGCCGTTTTCGCAGAGTTTTTCATCAAACAGAATATCACCACCTGCGGCTGCGCTGGACATCAGGCCATAACGCACACCGTCGGCGCCGAATTCTTCGATCAGTTTGAGTGCATCGGGTGAATTGCCGAGTGATTTGGACATTTTTCTGCGCTTGTTATCGCGCACCATCCCGGTGAAGTAAACCGCCTGGAATGGTTTTTGACCTTTGAACTCATAACCGGCCATAATCATACGGGCTACCCAGAAAAAGATGATATCCCATCCGGTGACGAGTACATTGGTAGGGTAGTAGTAGCTGAATTCGCCGTCGGGTTTCTCGAAGCCATCGAAAACACTGATTGGCCAGAGCCAGGAGGACGCCCAGGTGTCGAGTACGTCTTCGTCCTGACGAAGGTCGCTGAGCGTAAGCGATGGATTACCGGTTGCTTCGCGCGCCTGTGCGAGTGCAGCATCAGCAGATTCGGCTACGAAAAGATGAGTTTCCTGTCCGCGTGCTTCGGATACGAGATACCATGCGGGTACCCTGTGTCCCCACCAGAGTTGTCTGGAGATACACCAGTCGCGGAGGTTTTCCATCCAGTTTCTGTAGAGATTCTGGAAACTGGGCGGGAAGAACCTGATTTCCTCCTCGATTACTGCTCTGAGCGCGGGGTCAGCGAGAGAGCTCATATTAACGAACCACTGCAGTGACAGTTTGGGTTCAACGACAGAGTTTGTTCGTTCGGAGCGACCGATATTAGTGGAGTAGTCTTCAATTCTGACGAGTGCGTTCACTGATTCGAGCGCTTCCTTCATTCGCTTCCTTGCTTCGAAGCGATCGAGGCCTACGATGGGTTGCCATGTACATTTGTCATTGATAGTACCATCGTCGTTGATCGTGTCAATGACCTGCAGGTTGTGGCGTTGACCCACCTCATAATCGTTCTGGTCGTGGGCGGGTGTGATTTTGAGAGCACCCGTGCCGAATTCTATATCAACGTAATCGTCGGCGATAACAGGAACAGGTCTGTCAATCAGCGGGATAAGTACATTTTTGCCGACGACGGACCTGTAGCGTTCGTCTTTGGGATTAACAGCAATAGCCACGTCGGCGAAGATAGTTTCGGGGCGTTGCGTTGCAATGGTTACGCCACCTGTACCATCTTCAAATCTGTAGGTGATATGATAGAGTTGAGCCTGTTCCTCCTTGTAAATAACCTCTTCATTGGAGAGCACGGTCTGAGCTTCCGGGTCCCAGTTTACCATGCGGAGGCCTCTGTACAGTTTACCGCGTTTGTAAAGATCAATGAACACATTGATGACATCGCGGTAATAGCCCGGATCCATGGTGAAAGCCGTGCGATCCCAGTCGCAGGAAGCGCCGAGCTTTCTGAGCTGGTTCAGAATGATACCGCCATATTTATCTTTCCACTGATAGGCATATCCGAGGAACTCTTCCCTTGTCAGATCTGCTTTGCGGAGTTTTTTTTCTTCGCGGAGCCATCGAACGACTTTAGCCTCGGTGGCAATACTCGCATGGTCGGTTCCGGGCACCCAGCAGGCATTTTTCCCGTCGAGGCGGGCTTTACGGACAAGAATATCCTGGATGGTGTTATTCAGCATGTGCCCCATATGCAGAACACCTGTTACGTTGGGGGGCGGGATAACAATGGTGAAAGGTTCTCTGTTATCCGGTTTAGACTGAAAATAGCCGCGGCTTTCCCAGTGAGCGTACCAGCGCTCCTCAACTTCTGTTGCGTTGTAGCGAGATGAAATTTCCATAATTCGCAAAGGTAACGCTTAGCGCACAATCAGAACAGGGATTTCGACAGCATGTCTGACAGCGCCAACCGTTGTACCGAATACAAGGTCCTTGACAGTATGATGACCGTGAGCTCCCATTACCAGAATATCAGCCTTGTTTTCGGCGACGAGTCGGGGCAGTGCTTTTTTTGCGGAGCCAAAACCGATAAAGGCTTCACAAGAGTAACCAAGATCCCTGATTGCCTGAGCGTACAGATTCAGATTTCTGGAGTCGCTTTCAACTTCAAGGTCACTGATATCATTTCCCAGAACCCAGGCACCGGCAGTTTCGACAGCATGAAAAAGCATGTAACGGGCTTCCTTTCCGCCCAGATAAAGCGCATGTTCTATGGCTTTCTGATCGGCCGTTGAGAAGTCGAGCGCGACAGCAATATGATGGTATTGAGGTTGCCGGATGGCAGCCAGGCCGTTGAAGTGACCGTGGGGTACCCGGGGTTTGATAATTTCTGTGAAACGCGATGCGAATGGCTTGAAAGTGATATATGCCAGCATTATCATGGAAAAAGCGAATAAAGGTACGGCCGTCAGGTAAGTAGTGAGTGCCGCCGGGCCGCTTGTCCATTCCTGAATCTGGTTGATCACCATACCAATATTCAGGCAGACAATCAGGAGCGCAGCTGTCCACCCGCCCACCTTTGACCACGTGCCGATGGCAAAACTGCCCATTCTGTTTTTATCACTGACATAGTGGAGCAGCGGGATGACTGCAAATCCGAGTTGCATACCGAGAATGACCTGGCTCATTACAAGCATCTCACCGGTGGCATGTTCACCGGCTATGTGAACGACCAGAAGTGCCGGAATGACAGCGAGTAGTCGGGTAATCAGCCTGCGGAGCCAGGGTGCAATCCGGAGATGGAGATATCCTTCCATAACGATCTGGCCAGAGAGCGTGCCTGTGACAGTACTGCTTTGTCCTGAGGCGATCAGTGCAATAGCGAAGAGGGTAGGGGCGTAACTTTTTCCGAGCATGGGTTCCAGGAGTTTGTGCGCGTCCTGAATTTCCGACACACCATTATATCCACTCTTGTAGAAAACGGCTGCTGCCAGGATAAGAATTGCGGCGTTGACAAACAGCGCCAGATTGAGGGCGATGGCAGAGTCAATAATATTATATCGGATTGCCTTTTTGATACCCTCGGTTGTTCGGGTAATCTTGCGTGACTGGACGAGTGCCGAGTGCAGGTACAGATTATGAGGCATAACCGTAGCGCCGATGATACCGATAGCGATAATGAGGGCATCAGAATCGGGAATGGAGGGGATAAAGCCGGTTGCGACCTCCGGGAGAGATGGCTGGGCCAGCAGCATCTGAATACCGAACGCAACACCAATAACAAGAACCAGTCCCAGAATAAATGCCTCCAGCTTTCTGATTCCCAGCTGCATGAGCATGAGCAGGAGAAACGAGTCGAGAATACTGATGGCAATTCCCCAGGTCAGTGGTAATCCGAAAAGCAGCTGGAGACCAATGGCCATACCAACCACCTCGGCCAGATCAGTTGCTGCGATAGCAATTTCAGCGAGCAGGTAGTTGAAAATATTGGTTGCAGGGTGGTACAGCTCGCGGGATGCCTGTGCGAGATCGCGCTGTGCTACCACACCCAGGCGGGCGCACATGCTCTGGAAGAGGAGAGCAATCAGATTCGACATCAGCAGAACCCACAGAAGAGCATAGCCGTACCGGCTGCCACCTGCCAGATCGGTGGCCCAGTTGCCGGGGTCCATATAGCCGACACTGACCAGGTATGCAGGGCCGAGAAAAGCAAACAGGCGCTTCCAGAAACCACCTTTGACATCCGTTTGCACAGTTGAGTTGACTTCGGAGAGTGATTTTTGAGACATTTGAAAAATGTTGGATGAGCAAGTTGCGAAAACTGCAACAAATATGCTGTTTTCCGGACATTTCTCCTCGTTGAAAAGTATAAGTTTCGGCAGATAGTCAAAAAAATACCATATTTACCGCGAAATCTGACGGAGGTATGACTGTGGATACAGCGACAGAAATCAGAATTCCGACACCCCGGATATTCTTCAAGTCAAATCATTTTATCAATTTTGCTCTCACAAACTCAACAATACATTTCAATTTGATGAAGCAACACATTATTTCAGCAGCATTTCTGGCTCTAACCGGGATACTGACTGCTCAGGAAAAACCAGCGCTGACAGATCTCTCATTCTGGAAGCCCACGCAGGCAAAAAACTGGCAGATAGCCGGTTCAGCGAATGCGGATCTGCGCAAGAACGAGGCGATGAAAGCTGGCAGCGGGACGGGAGTGCTGGTGAACCTTCCCGACGACAAGAACAGAGCCAATCTGCTTTCAGTTGCTGAATATGGTGACGTGGAAGTATCCTTTGATTTTATGATGGCCAGGCATTCCAATTCCGGGTTTTATCTGCAGGGAAGGTATGAGGTGCAGTTGCTCGACAGCTGGGGGCACCAGCAGCCGACATACGGAGATTGCGGTGGAGTGTATGCCAGAAGAAGATGGAATCCGAATGAGCAGATGTTCGACGGTCATGCGCCGAGGCTGAACGCTTGTCTGGCACCGGGTTTGTGGCAGCATCTTGATATCAGCTTTCAGGCTCCCCGTTTTGATGCATCGGGCAAGAAGACTGCCAATGCAAGGTTACTCAGGGTGGTACTCAACGGGTATGTAGTTCAGGAAAACATAGAGCTCACCGGGCCGACAGGTGGTCCTGTTTCGGAGCAGGAAGCGCCCAGGGGCCCATTCATGATACAGGGTGATCACGGTCCGGTGGCATTCAGGAATTTTGTCATTACCGACAAAAGTGGCGAACAGGTCAAAGGTGGTCCGTTCAGCTACAAGGTGATCTACGGTGATTTCCGTTATCCGGAGGATTTTGCGGGTAAAAAAGTGGAAAAAACCGGGGTTTCAGACAAACTAACCTGGGAGGTAACCGGTAAAGACAATGGTTATGCCGTCATATTCAACGGGAAAATGAACAGTCCGAAGGCAGGTATGCACCGTATTGTGCTTCAGGCTGGAGGAAAAACTATTCTGAAAGTGAATGGACGGGAGATCATGCCGGACAGATGGACCTATGTGGCAGACCAGCGAACAGCTGAGGTTGAACTGCCTGCCGGACAGTGGGATATCGAGTTGACCAACTATAAAATGGATGGCTGGATGACGCCTTATCTGGGCATGTGGGTAGAAGGGCCGGGTGCGCGTGCTGCCGATTTTCATTCAATGGGATCCGCACTGGCACTCGAGGCATCGGATCCGATAGAGCTGGATGCGAACACGCCGGTGGTCTTCAGGTCGTTTATGGACATCACCATGCCAAACAGCACAAGAGGAGATAAAAACTTTATGGGTTACGACGACCCCCACAAAAAGCGCGTTGTACACGCGGTGCATGTGGGTGATCCGGCCAGACTGCATTACACTTATGATCTGGACAACGGATCCCTGGCACAGATCTGGAAGGGTGGCTTTCTGAACACATCACCGATGTGGGACGATCGCGGTGACGGGTCTTCGCGCCCGCGCGGACCCGTACTCGCACTGGATGATATTCAGACTGTTGTACCAAAAACGGGCCTGTTTGATTTGCGATCATCCGAGCATGATCCGGTCAGTGGATACAAGCCGACAGGTTACCAGACAGATGCGGAGGGCTATCCGGTATTTCGCTACGTACTGACCCAAACAGGAGTGGAGGTACAGGATCAGATGAGCGTAGTTAACGGGGAGTCCTTGAAGCGCACACTTACCTTCAGCAGCGCCAGTGCCGCAGAGGGTTACTTTGTCAGACTGGCAACAGGCAGAAAGATTGAGAAAGTGGATGATGGCGTGTGGGTCATTGACGACAAAAGGTATTACATTCAGACAAAAGCCAATGCGGCCGTGGAGACCTCACAGGGAATCTCAGTCTTGTACGCAGTACCTGCCGGCGACAAGGTGGAATGGCAGATACACTGGTAATTACCCGGCAAATCATGGCCGAAACTTTTTCAAACCATTGCTTTTCAACTGAATACGCGAGTAAAATCATGAAACATATCACACTCTTGCTTTTTATATTCTCTGTCATTGAACTGCGTGCACAGAGTACGACACCGACATCCAAAGAAGACGATTACTACAGAATTATCAAAGTTCCCATTCCGGAAGGAGTAGTACTGGAAGTCGGGGGACTTTGTGCGCTGAACGACGGAAGCGTAGCCGCCAGTACGCGGAGAGGCGATATCTGGGTAGTGGAAAACCCTTCATCGCTGAAGCCCAACTATCGCCGGTATGCTGCAGGCCTGCACGAGATACTGGGACTGGCTGAGAAAAATGGCAAACTGTACTGTGCACAGCGCGGGGAACTGACCAGGCTCACAGACAGCAACGGTGACGGGCGTGCAGACAAGTATGAGACGGTTTATGCCTGGCCTGTTTCCGGGCATTATCATGAGTACAGTTTTGGTCCGAAGATAACCCCCGATGGCGATTTTCTGGTTACCGGAAACGTGAGTTTTGGTTCAACAGACTGGTGGTCAGGGAAAAGTATAGTTCCCTGGAGGGGCTGGACGATGAAAATTACCGAAGACGGCAAAATGCAGCCCTTTGCGGCGGGTATGCGATCACCCTGTGGTATTGGCATGGCAAACGGCGAGTTTTTCTATGGCGACAATCAGGGTGACTGGATGGGTTCCGGATTTATTACCCATGTAGAGCAGGGCGATTTTGTTGGACATCCGGCATCGCTGAACTGGGCTGACCGGCCTGAATCGCCAGTAAAGATGCGCCAGGTAATGGTTTACAAGCAGGTGGACCCGCGGGATGATTCCAGAAAGAAGCCCGAATATATAGCCGAAGAGCCAGCTACTACCATATACGAAATGGGACACAAGACCTATCCGTACATGCAGGTAAAGAGTCCGGCAGTGTGGTTGCCGCATGGCGTGCTGGGCGTTTCGACTTCCGAGATACTTCCGGATGAAACGGGAGGCAACTTCGGGCCATTTTCGGGACAGTTGTTTGTAGGAGATCAGGGGATGTCCAAGATAGCCCGCGTATTTCTGGAAAAAGTAAACGGACAGTGGCAGGGAGCCTCCTTTGATTTCAGGAGTGGTTTCAAATCGGGCGTGCTGAGGATGTGCTGGGGAAAAGAGTCCGGAACCATGTACGTTGGAGGAACAAACAGAGGCTGGGGGAGTACCGGAAAAGAGCCTTACGGACTGGAGAGACTGGTCTGGACAGGCCAGATGCCGTTTGAGATGAAAGCAGTGCGTGCCATGCCCGACGGCTTCGAGATAGAATTTACACAGCCCGTTGACAAAACAACGGCTCAGAATATTGAAAATTACGACGTCAGCAGTTACATCTACAAGTACCACCCGGTTTATGGCAGTCCGATCATCAATTACAAAGAACACAACGTGCTGGGAGCCAAAGCCAGTTCCGACGGATTCAGGGTACGCCTGGTAGTTGACAGTTTAAGAGAGGGATACATCCACCATATACAGCCGGTGGGTGTTACGAACTACACAGACGGCAAAAATCTGTTGCATCCGGCGGCATACTACACTTTAAACAGCATTCCTGCGGGTGAAAAGGCCGACTTCAAGCTGGAGGCGCCCAGGGCCAGGACCGGAGCAGCAGTGCCGGCAAAAGATCCCGGCAGTGCGGTAAACACCCCGGACAATCAGATGAAAGAGGCGAGGCCGAGCACAGCAGGCGAGGCAAAAAAGCCTGCGCAGGCGAGGCCGGCGGCCACCGCCGGCGTGAATGAAGCGGAGGTAAAGGCATTACTAACCAAATATACCTGCAGTTCATGTCACAAGACGAACGAGCGCGCGGTGGGTCCGGCATACAAAGATGTAGCAAAGCGAGGGTATTCAGTTCAGGAAATAGTCTCGCTGGTTTACAATCCCAAGCCCGAGCACTGGCCGGATTACACACCAATGGCTCCGATGCAGCATGTACCCAAAAAAGATGTGGAAAAAATTGCTGCGTGGATAAATACGCTTAAATAGGATTGCCGGATTACACAGCAATGCTGAAAGCGTGAACTGATGTAACTACTTGGCTGGTATTTAGTAACTTTGCCCCGTCAAGCATTTGATATGAGTTACCCACCACTTTTCAGGATAAAGGAAAACGGATATTTCGGTTTCATCAATTCCGGCGGCGAGATTGCCGTGGAGCCACAATTCCTTGAGGTAGGGGAGTTCAGAGAAGGATTTACCCATGCGCGACTGAATGGGCAGTGGGCTATTCTGGATCAGTATGGCCGGCTTTATATTCGCCGGCTATACCGGTCCGTTGGAATGTTTCAAAAAGGTCTGGCCCGGGTGCAGGTGGTGCACTCCTGGGGTTTCATTGACCAAACCTGCAAGGAGGTAATCCCTGCCATATTTGACAAGGTATCAGATTTCCACGAGGGCTTGTCGGCCATAACCTTTGAAGGGCGTGCAGGTTACATCCGTGAAGACGGTTCATTTACTATCAAGCCGCAATTCACCGACTGCGGGAACTTCAGTGGTAATGTGGCACCGGCAGCAAAGAATGACATCTGGGGGTATATCAACCGTCAGGGAGAGTACTTGATACCACCAGTCTGGGACAAGGCTTCTCCATTTCAGGGCAGCGTGGCGGTGGTGAGTAAAAACGGACTCTGGGGATTGATTGATCGTTCCGGAAATGAGCTGACGAGCACCCGGTTTGAGTTTGTCAGAGGATATTCGGAG
>CAIYFY010000462.1 GCA_903925535.1 uncultured Bacteroidota bacterium
CTTTGAGGGCCAGGGCGAAAGGTTTTTCCTGTCGGATGAAATTCGAGTGCAGGGCTTCCAGCTTGCGGACAAATCTGTTTTCCTCCTGTCTGTTTCGGTGGATCAGAAGTACTTTCCCTTGTTCCTGTTTGACGATGGTATCCTTGTCGCCCGTGCCCACTTCATGACCTTCATAGGTAAAGACGGGCAGGAGGAGCAGGTAGTCGCCTTTTTCCTGCAGTACCAGTCTCGTGTCAGGATTCATGTCCTGGAGTTCCCTGCAGAGGGCGGGGTCGAATTCGAACCGGTGTTTTCTGGCGAGCGGAAGCAGTGTTTGACCGAGGTATTCCTGCCATTCGGCCATTTTGACCGTCGTGCTTCTCTTCGCGATCAGGGTATGCAGATTGTCATATTCTTCGGGGTCGTTCCACAGGTATAGACAATCGTCATACAGCAGGACGAGGTCGCTCTGCCATTCGTTGTCGGTCAGGTTTATGTTCAGTTCCCTGCACTGCCCGCTGCAACCGACTTCAACTCCATTCTTTTTGAGGGTTACATGGACGGAAGGTACCAGTCCGGCATCCGACACCCGGATGGGTTTCAGGTTGCGGGTATTGAAGGGTTTTCCGGCCGGGAGGTGGAAGAAGAGGGTGTCTTCCCTGTGTTCGGTGAAGAGTTTTTTCAGTTTGGGATACAGGTATTCGATGATCAGGCTTTCAGTATCTGCCGGCAGGCCGTCTTCTTCCTGGCTGATGATGTTCTCCCAGATCCCGGCGAACGGGGAGTTTCTGTTGACGAACTTACTGATCTCCGATCCGTGGAGTTTTCGAAGGATCTGCAGCACGGTGACATCCTTTTCATCGAGTCCGTCCGTGGCAATGTATTTCTGCAGTTCCAGTTTTTCGACCTTACCGATGAAGGCTCCGGCTTCTTCATCTGTTTCTCCGCTAACGACTTCGATCGTGAACCCGGGGAATGATTTCAGTTGTTCGACAAAGACCACCCCCAGCCTGTTTCCGCCGGAATAGGTGGGACCGCTTCCTGGTTCTTCGATATGGGTGATGGCCGGGGTTTTGGGTTGTTCAACTTCCCTGACCGGTGCTGCGACCCGTTTGACATTGGGGTCGAGTACGCGGAGAAATGGTTTGCCGTCCTTGTATGCGAACTCGAATTTCTGGTTCCAGTCGGGTTCATCCATGCTGTAGCCGTAGGCGGCGAGCAGTTTGTTCTTGTCTTTGTCCCAGTTTCTGATGGAATCGAAATAGTTGGGTCCGAAGGCGTTCAGCAGTTGTACGAAGAGGATGGTCTTGTGCAGACAGAGGGGATGTTGTTTATCATCGCATTTGCAGGACGTGTCGAAGTTGCGTTCTTCGTTTTTCTGGATGACCACCGGAAACTTGTCGTCCTGTAATTCCATGACTGCTTCCACGCGTTCATCGCGGGCATTGATGATGTTGGCCTTTTGTGACCTCAGGAATTTCTCGGCGTTTTCATAGGCTTCTGACGATGCGAGGAGGCGTATGGTTTTGAGGTCGATCTGTTTCATTTTCACGACCGTGTGTTTCTGGTCGTAGGTCAGGGTTTTTTCACCGAGGACATTTTTGTCGATCAGTTCCTGGAGTTGAAACAGGGCGGCGGCTTCGTGTCGGCAGATGTCTCCCAGGTTGTATGGGCACGAGCATCTCACGAGCATGGCGCGAGGGTCCTTGTATTTCTGTATGTGTACCTTGTAGAAGGTGGCGTAGTGATCGTCCTTCACGCGGAAAGTGACGGCGCTTAGGAGGGCGTCATGTTCGAGGAATTCTACATAGCCGATGGCGTGTATCTTTTTCCCTCTTCGTATGACTTCGTCCGTGCCGTTGTTGTAGATGAATTTGAGAAGGTGCGACAGTGCCATGTAATCACGATGATGGTTAATTCAGGGTAGTCGACCACTCATTTCCATGCAAACACTGAGATGTAATGGTAAATGAAAGGGCCAATTTGCAAAAGTAACCTAAAAATGCCGGTTTTGCGAAGCCTTGTTAATCTGCAGGCCGGACATTTCTAAACGAAACATCATTTGCAGATCAGTCTGTCTCCCCTGAATAAAGGGAGAACGGGGGCCTGATCGGGGGTAAGGCAGTATCGGATGTCTTTTTCGAGGCCGTAATTCATGAGGCGGTGGTAATGTGAAGCATTGTTATCGCGCATGAATCCGAAGAGATCGTTGCCGGCTTTTTCGTACATATTGCGTGCGAGCGCGGAGGCGTC
>CAIYFY010000463.1 GCA_903925535.1 uncultured Bacteroidota bacterium
AGCTCCACCACTTTCCGGTTGTTCAGCCAGTGCTCCACCTTTCCGTTTCTGAATCTCAGCAGAACGTGATTCCATTCGCCGGCAGGCTTTACTGTCGGATATTTGCATTCGATCATATCGTACAGATCTCCGGCCCGGTGTCTGGGAAATTTGGAGTCCGGATGACAGGAATTGTCGAGCACCTGCATTTCCGGACCAGTCATCCACACGTACCCGTATTTGGACGGATCCTCCACCACATTGTAAATAATACCCGAGTTTCCACAGGGCCCTATTTTCCAGTCCAGCTGCAGCTCGTAATCACCAAATGATTCATTGGTAACAATATCTCCTCCGTCGGCGTTCGGCGAAGCCTCCAGGTGAATGGCATTGTCGTTGATCACCCAGGCCTTTCCAATGGTTTCTTTGCCGTATTTGTGCCAGCCATCAAGCGACTTTCCATCAAAAAGAAGCTGCCAGCCCTCCTGTTTTTCTTTCTCCGAGAGTGTATTGTCGGGGGTAGGCTGTGCAGGCACAGGCGCAACTCCCACCGCACCCTGATCATCGGCAGGTATATTGTTCAGGGTGTACCAGCCTTCCGTTGTCCAGATTTCATGGCCCAGATCGGAGAGAGGAATATTTTTAAGTCTGATATGCACCACGTGCTGTGGTTTCAGACCCTGAATTTCCAGGAATACTTTTTTTCTGTCTGCCGAAACAGTAGCTGATTTCACCGGCATCTGCGTCAGATCCATCTTGGGGCCACCATATTGCGGAGTGGGTTTGTACCACCACTGCTCTACCTGAAACTGTGCCGGATTCCAGCCGTCGCCGTCGCGCAGGGGTTCGGTAAATTCCACCTCCATACCATTTGTTTTGGCCCTGATCGCCAGCATTTCAAAAGTGGACTGTCCGTTGTACTTCATTCGCTGCAGTCCATACCAGAGTTTGTTCGCCTGGCTCCAGTTGCCCGGATTGCCTATCATGCCTATGTAAAGAGCGCCGTCAGGCCCCCAGGCCAGGCGGTGGGTGCCGCCCTCAAGCCCCTGCGTAAACCGGAACACGCAACCCTGATAGTCGCCGTTTACTTTCTCCACAAACACCCGCTGAAGACCTCCGTAGCAAACATCGCCGTGCAGCAGTTGATTTTTGTACGGACCATCGTTGATAACCGCCGGCTGTGTGGGCGAGTTGCCTATTTCATCCTGCGGGAGCCATACCACCGGCTGTGTGACGGGCATCCCGGATACAGCAGCACTGTCAACCGAGTAAGAATTGTAAAAAGCACCCTGCTTCAGGTGCAGTATCTTGGAAGAAGGAAGCCAGTCGCCCTGATTGTCTGCAATGAAGACTTCTCCGTCGGGACCAATGCCCACCCCGTCGGGGGTACGCAGGCCGCGCGCTACGAACTCTGTGCTGCCATCCCTGATACTGATTTTTACGGCTTTGCCCCGGTCGGTTATCTGTGGTCGCGTACTGGCGCCACCCGGGTTGATTGCTGTTGCCAGTGCGGCATAGAAATACCCGTCTTTATAGGCAAGCCCAAAAGCAAACTCATGGAAATTGGCCGAGGCGAGCCACCCTCTGGCAAAACACTGATATTCGTCAATAACCTCATCGTTATTGGTATCAACCAGTTTGGTGAGTTCCTGTTTCTGCAACACGTAAACAGTTCCGTCCACCACTTTCAGACCGAGCGGCTCCGCAAGTCCCTGGGCAATCCTTTTTACCCTGATTTTTTTAGGGTCGCCACTGCTCACATTGCTCAGCACATAAACGGCACCCATGGCATCCCAGGTGGAAACGACCAGTCGGCCGTCGGGCAGGAAATCCATACCAGCCACCTTGGGCAGGAACTCCTCCGGCCGTGCCTGGGTGAGGTCAAACGAGGGGTGTACCTCCGACAGCGGGGCGCCATCTCCCGGGATCGCAGTGGAAGCGCCCGACATAGTGGCAAGTCCCTCCTCCCCTTTCATTTTCTTGTGGAAAAAGTTGTTCTCCGGGATGGTTGTGAAACTGGCAGCACCATGGCGGATCCATTTCAGCGAGATACCGCGGCCACCGCCACCCTGGAAATATTCAATGTTGATCGGGTGATACCCGGCGCGGAGGGCCACCTCGGCTTCCCTTGGTTCCATACCATGCGGGCCATCATGTTCAATAAGTGTACGGCCATCTATGGAAAGCTTGCTGCCATCGTCGCTGGACAACTGGAACACAATATTGTCATCCTTGTCGAGGAAGAGATATCCATCCGCATGAAGACCAAAGTTGTCCTTCAGATCACCGAAATCCTGGCCCGAGGCCTCCACTTTGGCAGCCACTGCATTCATGGCCGGCGGTGCGGAAGCGTCGATATCAGCCAGTCGGTTGAGTGGTTTGCCGGATATCCAGAGGTTGACGAGAAGACCCGGCGCCAGATCCTGATCCTTCACCACAGCATCAGATTTCAGCCACTGGTTGTCGGGAATATCCGTCAGCTGCTTCGAAGGGCCACCACCTTCGCCATTGTCCTCCCCTTCATCCAGAGAGAGTACGTAGGCAATGATGGATTTTGCATCGTCGGGCTGCAGATCCGGGTGTGCAC
>CAIYFY010000464.1 GCA_903925535.1 uncultured Bacteroidota bacterium
ATGTGGGAGTACACTACCCGCTGGATGCTTTGTGCGGTGCGCTCCTGGGGACCCTGATTGGAAGTGCCACCGGTGAATGGGTCAAGAAAAAGTATTTATTAAATGAGCTATCATTAAACTAGGAGATATCGGGTATTAATGATTTTTGGAGATATCTTTGAAGGAAGCTGTACTTCGCCGCACGGTCAGCAATTTCCTCAATTTCCTCTCTTTTCCAGGAGATCAGTTCCCGGGTAGATTTTGGTTTGTCAAAAACCAGTGTTCTGCACGAATACAGGTAGTCAGGATTGGTTTGCAATTGCAGAAAGGTGATCAATCCGGAAATAACCTCATCCGGACTATGGATCAGGTCTTCATGATGAACGTGGATAAAATACTCATCCTCCATACGCTCCTGAATGGAGCATATTGCCTCGGCATGCATAAAATACCACCTTGTCCGATCTTTAACGGGTGCTCCGCTGCGCTTGTGCATGGTTGCGATAACATCGAACGGATTTCTGACAGCATGAACAAACCTGATTCTGGTGTCCAGTTTTCCCTCCAGATCTGTGATTAATGTGTAATTTCCGTGCAGTAGCAGTGTGGCCGGATTCCATATTTTATCGCCCATAACCCGAATGTCGGATTTTTCGGTTAGTGGCTGATCTATGGCGTAATAATATCCCCCTGAGGGAGAGCCATTCTGGTGCTTGATTGTTGAATTATATTGAACACTGCGGAGGATCTGGTTGCGATCCAGCCTTTTCCAAAAGCTGCCGGAGGCTCGTGATTCATTAGCAAGTACCACATTGGGATGTGCATTGAGGATGAACCCGATCAGCGATGAACCACTTCTGGCATTACCACCAACGAGAACGAAACTGTCCAGTTGAGCAAATTCAGAATCCAATATCATTGTCCAATATTAATATTATTCAGTCGTCGTTATCCTTTACCGGCGGCTTCCTGAAGTCAATGATTGCCGTCCAGACCGACAGCCTCTTCTCATCGAGCCTCGTCCAGATTGGCCTGACCATTCCCCGGTGTGCGGAAATATTGTTGTAATCGCCGAAGAACACCCGGGTTTCGTTGCAATTTGGTGCAAAGGACGAACTGCTTACCAGCATATTTCTGAATGACTTGCCGCCATTCTGGCTGGCTGCCACGTAAACTTCCGTGGCTAGCTGGTCTTTGGCATTTCTTCTGTCGTAGTAAACAATATACAGGTGACCATCGGTCTGGTCAATAGCCATCCACGACATGAACTGCTGTTTTCCCGGCGGGTCGTCGTTCACACGAAGTGCCTTGCTCCAGGTTTTCCCGCCGTCGGTGCTCTTGCATATGAAAATGTCCGTGTCCAGATTTCCGTTTCGCTGGTCAGACCAGTTTACGTACAGCGCGCCGCGGTTTGGCCCGTTCGAGAGGTCACATACCAGTACAGGCATGCCGTTGCAGCGACCGATACCGGCCACGTCGAACGACCAGCCACCGGGCTGATCCGTTACTTCGATATCCTGCTCCAGCCATGTTTTGCCTCCATCAGTGGATACATCAAACCATATTTTATTGTTCCAGCTCCAGGCAACGTATATTTCACCTTTGGGTCCGAAGGCAGGTACAGCGCCTTCGGGTGTGTTATCACCATCGAGACAGTCGCCTTCGAACTGATTGAGAACGACCGGAGCCGACCAGGTGACGCCAGCGTCGTCGCTGCGGCTGAAGAGAATACGTGAGCGATCTGTTTCAACGCGTTCGGAGTTATAGGAATCGAATTCCGTCCAGGTACACACCAGTGCGTTGGTACGCGGGTCGGCACAAAGCCAGTGCTTGTCCTGATCTTTGGGGTGACTCATGCCGGTGTAGCTGCTTGTCGGATAGGTTTTTCCGCCATCGGTACTTTTCTGGATGACAATCCGGTCGAGCAGGTGCTCGCTGGCCCATCCATCGCGGTCGGGATCGCTCAGGTGAGCATAATAGAAATTGCCTCTCCAGTCGGCGATGACAACCGGATCGCCGAAAACGCCGTAATCGGACTCCAGTTTACCGGCGTCCCACGTAAGGCCACCGTCGTGGCTCCAGTAATAGCGGTCAATAACAGCACCGGCTGCCATTTGCAGCGGGTTGACGGGGTTAATACATATGGAAGGTTCGCAGGGGCCATAAACATCGCCTTCCACCGAGCCCGCAATCAGGATATTTTTGAAAGCCGGGCGATTGCCGGACATTTTTTTTGTCTGGGAGCAGGCGGTTACTGCGAAGAGCAGAGAGAAAAAGGCGATGAAATTAAGTTTGTACATAGTAATGAATTGTTCAATTGCGGTGACCGAAAAGCAGACTTCCTATCCTGACGAGCGTGCTGCCCTCTTCAAGCGCAATTTCCCAGTCGCCCGACATACCCATGGACACTTCGCGAAACCAGGGTGAATTTTCAAAAAAACCGTTCTTTAATGAGTCAAAGATTGATTTCAGGTGCCTGAACTCACTCCTTATGAGCGACTGATCATCGGTGAAGGTAGCCATACCCATTACTCCGCAGACACGAATATTTTTCATTTCACTGAAAGCGGGGTTGTGCAGTATATCGGAAGCCTCCTGCTCACTTAGTCCGAATTTGGTTTCTTCCGTTGCAATATGAAACTGGAGCAGACAATCAATGACCCTGTTGTTCTTCAGTGCCTGTTTGTTAATTTCCTTCAGTAGATCGAGGCTGTCAACAGAGTGAACAAGTGAAATATAGGGGGCAATAAACTTGACTTTATTCGTTTGCAGGTGCCCAATCAGGTGCCATTCGATGTCTTTGGGTAGCACTTCATACTTTTGCTGCAACTCCTGTACGCGGTTTTCGCCGAATATTCGCTGCCCCTTCAGGTACAGCGGCATGATACGCTCGGGGGGATGTGTTTTTGAAACAGCCACCAGCCGCGCGTTTTTTTCAGACAATCTTTGTGTAATAACTTCCAGCATCGGAGGCAAAAGTAAGCGCTTCTTCCCTGATTTTGTTCATTAATAGGCAAGCTTGCATTACCTTTCGGCTTTTTACAGCTTCTTTTAACATAATCATCTGCAGCCTTTAAAGAAATGAACCGAGTCCTGTCCAGTTTTCTGACTATTTTTTCCTTTACCTGTGGCCTCGTACAGGCGCAGCAATGTCCTACACTGAGTCAGAATGCTACGCTGACTTCACCAGACTGTCAGCCCGGCCTGAATCCCTGTACCCTTTGTCCCGGCGATACGTACACACTCAATGCCAATGGCAACAATCTCCAGGTTGGAGACTGCATAAACTGGTATGTGAGCACCACCCCGGGATTCAATCCGTACAACGGACAGGGCACCCTGCTTGGCTGTTCGGAGATAACAACTCCGCCACCAGACCCTTGCAATCCCAACCCGATTCTGCTGGGTTTCTTCGTCAACGCCTGCGGCACTGAGGAGAACAATGAATTCCTTGCCATGTGGTCGGGAGGCGGCTTCTATGTGAGCGATCTTTCCATCACGTACGACGACCCGGCTAACAACGGCTGCGGATTTCAGTCGCCGAGCGGTGA
>CAIYFY010000465.1 GCA_903925535.1 uncultured Bacteroidota bacterium
TACACCACCCGGGCCAACATACGCGCTACGTGGATGATCCCATGCATAGCCGAATACACCACCCGGGCCAACATACGCGCTACGCGGATGATCCCATGCATAGCCGAATACACCACCCGGGCCAACATACGCGCTACGTGGATAATCCCATGCATAGCCGACTACACCACCCGGGCCAACATACGCGCTACGTGGATGATCCCATGCATAGCCGAATACACCACCCGGGCCAACATACGCGCTACGCGGATGATCCCATGCATAGCCGACTACACCACCCGGGCCTACATACGCGTAGCGTGGATGATCCCATGCATAGCCGACTAAACCGCCCGGGCCTACATACGCGTAGCGCAGATGATCCCATGCATAGCCGACTAAACCACCCGGGCCAACATACGCGACGTGAGCCCATCCAGCTCCGGAGGAGCGGCATGTTAATAGCAAAACGCCAAAAAAAATAAAAGCCCCGGAGGGGTGAAACGAAATCACTTCCAGTGTAGGCGTTATTTTATACAAATATCAGGGTGTGTCTGAAAAATACATGCCGGCCCGAAAACGCATCTTTTGGAACCTGTTGCGACATGGGTGCCTGCCCGTGCGCGCTGGAGTGTACTGGAGAAGGGTATTTCCTCGGAATAACCCGGAGCATCTTTTAAAAAATTAGATTGGGAGTTGTCGGCGCCGCCGACAACTCCCAATCTCTCTTACAGGTACGGCCCCGGTCATTCCGACCGACAGGGAGGAATATCCGGATATCATTTACGGTGCCAGTAAGCCCGGGTTCATTAGAATAACGGAAGAATACCGGAAGAATAACGGAAGAATAACGGAAGAATAACGGAAGAATAACGGAAGAATAATTTAACTTTGCATGTTTGAATATGTCGTTTTCGCCGAATTTCACCATTACACCCCGGGTCGCATCCTGTCTTTTACGGATAGAGACAGCCCGACAGGCTGTGTTGCACCTGCCGGTAACGCCCTCCGTACTCGCTACACTGAGGGAAACGGCCAGACTTTTTTCAACACATTACTCCACTGTGATTGAAGGAAACCGACTGACGCAGGAACAGGTCTCCCGAATTCGAGCGCATTTTCAATCCCTGAAATCAACCTTTTTTCACCTGCACGGCTTTCCCCACCATAAACATGGCCGGCAACTTTTCAAGCGCCGGAAGTTTCATCTTTTTCCACTCTCGTACCGGTAGCGACCGTATCATCTCCGACTGTCCGGTGATGTCCTGCGCAACGCCGAACAGGGTCTCGGGATGAAGACTCTCCAGTGCCACCTCCAGCACCATCTGTGAACGGTAGGGCGTTTCTATAAAAAGATGCGTACTTCCGTGCTGCTGGGCCTGTCCCTCCAGTTTCCTCAGATCGCGGGCCAGTTCGGGCCTCTTGGGCGACAAATACCCGTGAAACGAAAACTGCTGCCCGTTCATCCCGGAAGCCATCAGCGCGAGCAGTATGGACGAAGGCCCTACCAGCGGCCTCACGCGCACACCCGCCTGATGCGCAAGCGCAACAATCGAAGCACCGGGATCAGCCACTCCCGGACAGCCAGCCTCCGACATGAGACCGATGTCCTTGCCGGCATCCAATGCTTCCCGAAATACACGCGCAGCTTCATCAGGAAAATCGCGGCTTTCAATTTCAACAAATATCATTTCCTGCAGAGGCTTCAACGGCCCCGCAGACTTGACAAAATGGCGGGCTGTCTTCGCCCGCTCGACAATAAACACATCGAGCCGCCGGACAATTTCAGTTACATACAAGGGGAGCGTTTCTGCCGCATTTTCGGCAACGGGCGTGGGAATCAGATATAACGTGCTGGACAAAACTTCTTGTTTTTGCGTAAAAGTATGATATTTGTGCAACAGTTACAGATACATCACAACAGACATCCGATATGCGCAGACCAAAAAAAGACGAATATTCCCCATTCCACGCCACTTATATCAGATTATTACCACCCAAAGGAACAGCTCTCAGTCTGCTGAAAAAAACTTTCAGAGAAACATCGAAACTGCTCGCAGACCTGCCGGAAGAGGCAGGCAACTTTACCTATGCCGAAGGAAAATGGACGATCAAACAGGTACTCATGCACCTCACCGATGCTGAAAGGGTATTCGCCAGCCGGGCTCTCTGGTTCATGCGCGCCGACCGCGCACCACTTCCCGGCTTCAACCAGGATTTCTGGATGGAATACGCCGATGTGTCGAAGCGAACGGTGAAAGACCTGCTGAAGGAATGGAAAACTGTTCGCGACAACACCATTCACCTTGTCAGCAACTGCTCCGATGAACAATCGCAGCAAACCGGCACCGCAGGCAACTTCAAAGTGTCGGCCAGGGCCTGTTTCTATATCATCGTAGGCCATCATCTCCACCACCTCGAGATCCTCAAGGAGCGCTATCTGTCGGTCAGCGATGCTGCGCCATCTCCCGATTCATCAATGTGAAAACCGTAGCACCAGCCGCCGCGCCACCCAGTCCGCCGGCTACATACAACCACAGATCGTTCAGGTCGAGCACCTCTGTAATTCCGGCACCCAGCGCCAGCGCAGGGTTAAAAGCACCACCACCCAGTATGCCCGGACCAAAACCGCAGGCAATCAGGCAAAAGCCCGACGCCAGTCCGGTAAATGAACGATTATCTCCGGAGCTGACACTCAAAAAGACATATACAAGTGCAAACGAGCCGAAAAATTCGGCCAGCATGGCCCCGAACGGGTTATTGTTACCATGCATGGCCACCACCGTTTCCCCGCCGCTCTCGCGCATGAATGCAGCCAGCGCAGCAGCAACAAGCGCACCAAATACCTGCGCCGTGATACCGGTAATGGCGTCATTTCGCTCCACACGGCCGCAAAAGGCCGCCGCCAGCGTGATACCGGGATTGAAATACCCCGACGACCGATCAGTCATGTACATCAGGGCCATCATCATGGAGCCATAGGCCAGCGGGGTGATGCGAAGTGTCTCCGAATATTCGGCGGAAAGAGAAAAACAAAGCGTGAGCAGAAAGGAACCAATCAGTTCCGGGATAAATATTTTCAATGTGTGCAGCATTTAGTGGTGACAAAACATGGGCGGCGCTAAAATAGGGCTCTTTTCCTGTGAGCCGCTGTCGTACCTTCGCACCGCATTAAAATTTTTTCAATGAGAAATTTCTGCTTCCTTTTACTGCTCCTGTCACTGACTACCATAAACACACCTTCTATGGACGCTCAGAACCAGCTTCTCTCCCCCGAACTTCTCTGGAAAATCGGAAGGGTAGGCCTCGATGCCGTATCACCCGACGGAAAAACAGCCGTCTACGGCGTGGTGAAGTATGACATGTCTTCAAATAAAGGTACCCGCGCGCTCTATCTGGTCAATGTTCAATCGGGCGAAACGAGGCTGCTCACCGATCCGGAAAAGAGCAGCTTTGATGCCGAATTTCACCCAGAAGGAAAGAAAATCGGATTCCTTCGCGACGGAAAACTCCACGAAATTTCCATCGAAGGGCCCGGCGAAGCTGTGAAGGTGAGCGATCTCGAAATCAACGGATTCCACTACGCTCCGAACGGCAAACACGTGCTGTTCGCGCAGGATGTGAAACTCGACAAGAACCTGCAGGAGGAAAACCCCGATCTGCCCAAGTCATCGGGCCGGGCCTCCGACGGCCTTTTCTACCGGCACTGGAAAAGCTGGCACGACTACGCCTACAGCAATGTCTTTTTCGTTGACTACAGCAACGGAAAGTTCTCCTCCGAACCGGTAAACATACAGGGCAACGAACGATTCGATTCTCCGCTCACACCCGATGGCGGCATGGAACAAATCTCGTGGAGCCCCGACTCCCGCTGGATCGTTTACACCTGCAGAAAGCTCAACGGAACGGCTGAAGCCAAAAGTACCAACAGCGACCTCTACGCATACGAAGTAGCATCCGGCAAAACACTCAATTTCACCGCCGACCTGCAGGGCTATGACCGCGATCCGGTCTGGTCGCCCGACGGCCGGTACCTGCTCTGGACAAGCCTCGAACGCGCCGGTTATGAAGCCGACCGACCGCGCCTGATGATGCTCGACATACAGACCCAACAAAGACAGGAACTCTCCGCCGGCTGGACGTACGAAATGAACAGTCCGGTATGGTCGGCCGACAGCAAGACTGTCTACTTCCTGAGCAGCGAAAACTTCACTTATCAGGTTTACCAGATTACGCT
Source organism: uncultured Bacteroidota bacterium (assembly GCA_903925535.1). Lineage (GTDB taxonomy): Bacteria > Bacteroidota > Bacteroidia > Chitinophagales > Saprospiraceae > M3007. Next base: position 4,217 of record CAIYFY010000465.1, read on the forward strand.
CGCCGACAAAAAAATACGCCGCATCACCGATGGCGTACACGACTACACCGCCCTGAAAGGTACCGGAACCGATCTGGTTGCCACCCGGACGTCCATGACAAGTCCGCCAGAAGTGTACGCGGTAAACGTAAGAACCGCCGCCGCGCGTCGCCTGTCTTTCGCCACGGAAGAGGTGTGGGGCAAACTCGCCCTGCCCAAAGTGGAGCGCCGGACGGTAAAAACCTTCGATGGAAAGGATATGAACGTGTGGCTCGTACTGCCGCCCAATTTCGACCCCGCCAAAAAGTATCCCGCGCTCGTATATGCGCAGGGAGGCCCGCAGTCGGCCCTGAGCCAGTTTTTCTCCTTCCGCTGGAACTTTACCCTGATGGCCTCGCAGGGCTATGTGGTGGTGGCTCCCTGCCGCCGCGGAATGCCGGGCAGCGGACAGGCGTGGAACGACGCCATCACGGGCAAGTGGGGCGATGCCATGAAAGACTATCTCTCGGCCACCGACGCCGCAGCCAAAGAGCCGTTTGTTGACGCCGGCAGGATGGGTGCCATTGGTGCCAGCTTCGGCGGTTATGCTGTTTACTGGCTCGCTGGCAACCACAACAAACGCTTCAAGGCATTCATTTCACACTGCGGTCTGTTCAATCTCGAGAGCTTCTATGGAACCACAGAAGAAGTGTGGTTCCCGAATTATGACTTCGAAGGCGCCTACTGGCAACGGCCCGTTCCCAAAATGTACCAGAACGACAGTCCGCACCGCTACGTGCAAAACTGGGACACCCCCATCCTCGTCATCCATAATGAACTCGACTTCCGGGTACCGTTTGGCGAAGGTATGCAGGCGTTTCAGGCGGCACAACTGCGGGGCGTACCCTCCCGGTTCCTCAGTTTTCCGGATGAAGGCCACTGGATGAGCAAGCCGCAGAACAGTCTGCTCTGGCAGCGCGAATTCTACAGCTGGCTCGATAAATGGCTCAAATAACTACCTGAATGAACTTGTACGAGCAAATACAGGAGGCGGTAGCGTATATCAGAACCCGCACCGGTTTCCAGCCGCGCACGGGTATCATACTCGGCACCGGACTCGGCAACCTGACCGACGACATACAGGTCGCCGCTGAAGTGGACTATACTGAAATTCCGCATTTTGCACACAGCACCGTGGAGAGCCACAGGGGCAAACTGGTATTCGGTACGCTGGCCGGCCATCCTGTGGTGGTTATGGCCGGTCGCTTCCACTGGTATGAAGGCTGGAGTATGCAGCAGGTCGTGTTCCCGGTGCGCGTCATGAAGTTCCTGGGAGCAGAGCGACTCATCCTGACCAATGCCTCCGGCGGTATCAATCCGCACCTGAAAGGCGGAGATATCGTGGCCGTACGCGACCATATCAACCTGCTGCCCGAAAATCCGCTGAGAGGCCCGAACGACGACAGGGTAGGCCCGCGTTTTCCCGATCTGACCGACACCTACGATCCGGCACTCCGGAAAATGGCTGTCGGGATAGCCCGCGAACACCATATCAGACTGTTTGAAGGCGTTTATTCGGCACTCGCCGGACCCAACCTGGAAACCCCGGCGGAATACGAAATGCTCAGAAAACTGGGCAGCGACTGCACCGGCATGTCGTCGGTACCGGAAGCACTTGCCGCCAAACACCTCTCCATGCCGGTGCTGATGTTGTCCATGGTGAGCAATGTATCATTTCCACCCTCCGTGATAAAAGTAACCACCCTGGAAGATGTCATCGCCGTGGCGAGTGAAGCCGAGCCCAAACTCCGGCTCATCGTACGGGAAATACTGAAAAGACTCTGAACATGATTGTATCAGCAATTGTAGCTGTTGCCAAAAATGGCGTCATAGGTGCCGGCGGACAAATTCCGTGGTACCTGCCTGCCGATCTGGCCTGGTTCAAGAAAACCACCCTTGGCCACCACATCATCATGGGGCGCAACAGCTTCCACAGCATAGGACGACCGCTGCCCAAAAGGACAAACATAGTAATCACCCGTGATCCGTTTTTCAGCGCCGAAGGGGTACTCATCGCTCACTCCGTTGAGGAAGCGCTCGGAATGGCCTTCGACAATGGAGAAACAGAGGCATTCATCATCGGCGGCGGACAAATCTATCGCGAGAGCATTGACCTGTGGGACAAACTATACCTGACCAGCGTGGAGACGGAGCCGGAAGGAGATGTTCTGTTCCCCGAGACAGACAGCAGCGAATGGACCGAAATCTGGAGCGAAAAGCGACCGGCAGACGATAAAAATGAATTTGACTGCACCTTTCGCATACTCGAGCGGAAAGAAGCGGCAGAAGAGTGATTTTACATAGTTGGAGAACCGAATATCGGCAGGTTCTCAAACGGCTGTCGCCGGAGTACGTCCGGGAGAAGGAGGGGCTGCATACCAGCTCAAGCAGATAAAATAGCCGTCAGCCGCAGCAGAAACGTTTTTATCCGATGGTTTTTTTTGTTATGAAACAGTTATTTTGAAAGCCGTAAATGGACTGTAATAAGAGGTTATACCGCATTAAACGGCCCGAAATAAACATTTAACGTCTAATTTTTGAAAAAAACATATTTTTTATGCCCGACGCGGCGCAAAACAGACCCCGTTTTTTTTATACTTTTGCAGTTGGAAATCTACAACCAATTCAAGTCCTGGTTATCTGATACATGGAAAAGAAGCGATTGCTCCTTATTACGCAGGAGATGGAGCCCTACACCGAAGGCAACGA
>CAIYFY010000466.1 GCA_903925535.1 uncultured Bacteroidota bacterium
AAGGGTGGATATAAATACCTGAAAATCACTGACCGCAAGAAAGAACTCCTCAAGACAAGCGGCGGAAAGTATGTAGCCCCTACTCCAATTGAGTCTATTCTCAAGGAACACTATCTCGTAGAACAGGCAATGGTGGTAGGCGAGAATCTGAAATTTGTATCGGCGTTAATAGTTCCGTCGGTGGACGGACTGAAAAACTGGTATGAAAAACACGGCGAGGAATGGAAGGGTGTCCACGAGGCTATCGTTAACCCGAAAGTACTGCACCGGTTTGACATGTTGCTCGAGCGCGTAAACGAGCACTTCGGACGTTTTGAACAGGTCAAGAAATTTACCTTGTTGCCGGACGTTTGGGAACCAGTCAAGGCCGACGGATCGGAGGGAGAGCTGACACCTACGCTCAAGCTTAAAAGAAGAGTTATCATGGATAAATTTTCCAAAGAAATTGACGCCATGTACCGATAGTAATTCATCAAATACACGTCGTCATGGCTACCCGTTTACTGCTGCTTGCCACCCTTTTGGGCGGATCCCTTGTTTCAAAAGCCGAAAACCGCGATTTTTTGTCGCTTCCGGACACGCTGAATCCGCCTGCCTGTGTCGCATCACCCGATGTGAGCGTTCTGTGCGATCAGTTTGACCCAAGTCTGCTGGCATATCCGGGTATAGAAAGTCAGAGTTCTTCGGTAGTATCTGTTTCCGTTTTGCTGGATTACAGTCTGTTTGATACCATCTGTCTGCGCGGCCGTATTGCCCGAACATTCGTGGTTTACGACTCCACAGGTGCGAGCGGCAGCTGTACGCAGCATATTGACGTGGCGTATCAACAGGATTACTTCATCCGTTTTCCCAACGACGTGATTGTCACATCCTGTAACGGGGCCGGAGGGTACGGACAGCCCGTTTTTTATGGTGAAGACTGTGAACTGCTTGCGGCAAGCAGCGAAGACGAGGTGTCTTCGGTTGTTCCGGATGCCTGCTTCCGCATTCAGCGGCACTGGACGATTATCAACTGGTGTACGTTTGATCCGGCGCTTCCGTTGATTGAGGTGCCCAACCCGACACCCAATGCTGTTGCCAATCATCCGTCCAATCTGCCGGGTCCCACGGTTTCTTCCATCCAGACCGCCGGCGATCCGTGGCGCTCAACGATTGTGAAACTGAGTCCGACGGATCCGTCTCCCACCAATTTTTCGGTGTATTATGATTCGAATGCCAACGGTTACAAGTACACACAGCTAATCAAAATAGTTGACATGCAGGACCCGGACGTGGTTGCGGCTCCGGTGGGAGAACAGCCTGTGAACGATTTGACAGTAAACGATGCACAACTATGGAACGAACTGTACTGGTGGGATGATGTCAACGGTATCCATGACCTCTCCGAGGCCGAGGCTGATATCAGTATTCAGGCTACCGATGCCTGCAGCGATGTGAATATCGGATTTCAACTGTTCCTCGACCTGAATGGCGATGGCGTCATGGAAACGCGGCTGGACAGCGACGAACTGGGTGCGGCCGGACTGGGCTGGAACGCGGTGCCTTTTGGCAACGTCACGGGTACTGCCCAGATCAGGCAATTCGATGAGCGGCCGGTGGCAGCAGCCGACAAGTGGGGTTTTGCCATCGAACAAACGAAGAGTGGATCCCTGACAACAGCCCGTCTTCGTTTCAATACGGCCAGTGCTCCTGCCACGTATGTCAGTCCGCAACTCCCGCATGGTATTCATAAAATAAAATGGTTCGTTGGCGACCAGTGCGGAAATGAAACTGTCCGGGAATACACGATTGCCGTGCGCGACAGGAAAGAACCAACAGTTGTCTGTCTTAATAACCTGAGCGCCAATATCATGCCCACCGGGCAGATACAAATGTGGGCCAGCGATTTTCTGGCTTATGCAGAGGATAACTGCACAACGACGGCCGGTCTGGCGTACGGAATCCGGAAAGCAGGCGCCGGAAGCGGCTTCCCGGTTGACGGTAACGGAAATCCGGTTGCCAAAGTTGTATTTGACTGCTCCGAGCTGGGAAATCAGCCCATTGAACTCTGGAGTATTGATAAAGCCGGGAATGCCGATTTCTGTCAGGCCAATCTGATACTGCAGGATAACATGAATAATTGTAATCCCGGGTATTCTGATCTGGGCGGAGATATCTACTCTGTTGGCGGAGATCAGTTGCAGGATGTTGTGATCAGACTGAACATTACAACTCCTTTTTTGCCTCCGATTTCGTATTTTGATGTGGTTGATGGTCATTATGATCTTCCATTTGCCACGCCGATTTTACCCATCTCGGACAGCGTGCGGATTTATCCGGAAAAAGACGATGATCCTCTCAACGGAGTTTCGACATACGATCTCATCCTGATCAAGAATTACATTGACGGAACGCAGCCTTTGACGCCGTACCAGATGATTGCAGCAGATGCCAATCTTTCAGGTACCATTACCAGTTTCGATATCTTGGAACTTCGGAAACTGATTCTGGGCATTTACAATGAACTTCCAAACAACTCATCATGGCGGTTTATTCCAGCCAACTATGAATTCCCCAAGCCGAATCCCTTTAAATTTCCTTACCCGGAGAGTGTGTCTGTCGCAGAAATCAGAAACTTCAAAAACGGCGGCGATTTTATCGGCGTCAAGGTGGGTGATATCAATGGATCAGCTGTTCCAATGAACACTGCCGGATCAGAGGCGAGGCAGGCAGATCCGGTGAAACTGCATGTCAGGACAGATAATGAGGCAAATGGCGATCTGCTGGTGCATATTGGCTGTGGTCAGGCAGTTTCAGGATGTCAGTTTGAGTTGCTGCTGGACGGACTGCAGTGTCTGGACGCTGTTCCGGAGGGTGATATGACCGCCGGTAATATCGTTATCAGTGCTGAAGGCAATGGCATTGCTGTTTCAACGGAGACTGGAGGCGATGTCGGTTTTACACTCAGGTGCCGCCAGACAAGGCAGGGCAGTCTGCCCGAGCAGCTCACGCTGAACGGCCGCAACATGCGTCCGGAGGCCTACACGGGCGCGCAGATACACGAGCTTGTACTTTCCTTTCCGGATATCACGGGATTTGAGTTGTACCAGAATCAGCCTAATCCGTTTGAGGCAGGAACCCGGATTCCGTTCAACATGGAGGCGGATGGAGAGGCTACGCTGCGTGTTTTTGATATAAACGGAAAACAACTCCTCACGCGCACCGGTGCGTGTGCGAAGGGGATGAACTACTTCACGGCGGACGGGCTTCCTTCCGGTGTGATGTACTACGAATTGGAGACGGGTGAGAACAAGGCCGTCAGGAAGATGATTCGTCTCTGATTACTACCAACTTTTGACCTGATGCGGATACCGGATGACATAAGCTTCCTTGATGAGGCGTGTCATGCGGTCGCGCAGTTGTTCGATACCCTCTTTGGTATGCGCTGAGATAAATACGTTCTCGCCGAAGTTACTGCCGAGGCGCTCACGCAAATCGGCTTCAATGTCGGTCCTTTCCTGCGTAGTGAGCAGGTCGTCGAAGTATCGTTCGCGGTACAGGTCAATTTTGTTATACACCATGAGCGTGGGCTTGTCCGAAGCGCCAATTTCCTGCAGTGTTTTCTGAACCGTCCTGATATGATCTTCGAACTGCGGGTGGGCGACATCCACGACATGCAGCAGGATATCACTTTCCCGTACCTCATCGAGCGTACTTTTGAAACTCTCAACAAGGTGGTGAGGCAGTTTCCGGATAAAACCGACGGTATCGGATAGCAGGAAGGGCATTGTTCCTATGACCACCTTGCGCACCGTGGTATCGAGCGTGGCGAACAACTTGTTTTCTGCCAGGACCTCCGATTTGGAGAGCAGATTCAGGAGTGTACTTTTCCCCACGTTGGTATATCCCACGAGCGCAACGCGAATCAGTTCGCCGCGGGTTTTGCGTTGCGTCTGGTTTTGCCTGTCAATATCCTTCAGGCGTTCTTCCAGCGATTTTACACGTTGCTGAACGATACGGCGGTCGGTTTCTATCTGTGTTTCACCGGGCCCCCTCATGCCGATACCACCCTGCTGTCGTTCAAGGTGCGTCCACAGTCCGCGCAGGCGGGGGATGAGGTACTTGAGCTGGGCGAGTTCGACCTGCGTTTTTGCCTGAGCAGTCTGGGCTCTGTTGGCGAAGATGTCGAGAATCAGCGTTGAGCGGTCAATAATCTTCACTTTCAGGGCCTCTTCGAGCAGGTTGGTTTGCTTTCCGGTGAGGTCATCGTCGAAAATGACCATAGAGACTTCCTCGTGCCGCTCGAGGTATTGCCTGATTTCCAGCACTTTTCCACTTCCTACAAAAGTGCGCGCGTCGCGGTGCTGGAGGCGCTGTGTGAATCTTTTTACCGTTTCCGCGCCGGCAGTCATGGCGAGAAATTCCAGCTCGTCCAGGTATTCGTGTGCCTGCGTTTCGGTGACATCGGGCGTGATGAGTCCGACGAGCAGTGCGTATTCTTTTTCCTGTTTCAGTCCCGCGGCTTTCTGCCCGAGCGTCCATTCTTTCGCCATCAGTGGTGGTTTTATGCTGCAAAGATAGGCAAAAAAGAGAGAGGGCGCCCGGGCAGGCCGGT
>CAIYFY010000467.1 GCA_903925535.1 uncultured Bacteroidota bacterium
AAGCAGCACGGAGTGAATCCGCAAGAATGGCTGCAGGATGTATTGGGGAACTTGCACAGGCATTCCAATCTGAAACTGGAAGGGCTACTCCCTCACAGATGGAAATCCATGCAGGATACCACATCGGAAAATCAGCAGGCAGACTGATAAGCAAAAGAGCAATCACCCCCGGAAAGCCGGGCAAAGGCTACGCCAGGAGGGGGGGAGTGGGGTTCGTCGGGGGCTTACGTTGCAGGTTGATCCGAGAGGGGATGAAGAGGGCGATGGCCGCGTGTTCCGTGGCGGCGGCTGGAGCAGCAACGGCGACAGGCGCTGCCGCGTGTCGAACCGCGACAACAACGGGCCGGACATCCGCAACGACGACCTCGGCTTCCGCCTCGCCACCTCCGTCCCCAGGTAGCTGGCGGCAATGGCGAGTGGCGGTGGTAACCAGTCAAACTGTGAATAACGCAGATCAAGATTTTACCATTTCCGTGCCGGGAGGAGAGCATATTCTGGAAGATATGAATGCGTGTCTGAACAGTCTCGTTTTATAATACTCCTACCCCCTCACATTCCTCTTGAAATTTTCTGCCTGTTCAAAAATTTCAACATAAACTTCGTCTCTTTCTACCGGCGGATACCCAAACTCGTCAAGCAGGAGAATGAGGCCCACCTTTAATGATGATTTGATATCATCCCGTTTGTTCCAGTCGGGGAATCTGGCCTGACCGTCAACGAGATCTTTTACGGCCTTTGCCAGTTCTATCATTTTGTCGTCAGGGTATTTGAAGTCGTATTTTACGCACAGTTGCTTCAGAATGTCATAAAATGCTTTCTCCTCGAAGTCAATTCCCAGTGCGTCGCCTGCCGAAAATTCTTTGTGCGCCTCCCAAATCAATCTGGTGATTTCTTCGGCAAAATCATCCAGCACCTGGCCAGTAAGTATATCATTCGCGTTCCGATTGTTGTAGCGCTCCACCAGGGCTTCCATTTTTCTGGAAAAATCAATTCCCTTTACCCGGTTCACTTTTCTGATTTCTGAAATCACTTTGGCCAACAGCTGTTGCAGGAGTTTGATTTTGGTGTTGGGCAACCTGATTTTGTTAACCCTGGCCAGGTAGTCCTCATCAAAAATGTCCTGTTCGGATTCTGCTTCATCCCCCAGCTTTAAAATCTCTTCCACTCCGTCGCTTTGAAGCGCTCCTTTGATCATTTCACGCACTTTTGCGTTCATCTGTGCCGTGTCGGGGGCGTTGCCCCTGGTGAGCTTGAAGACAATCGAGCGGATGGCCAGATAGAAATGGGTGTAATCTCTTTCTGTTTGCGTCAGCTGATCGCTCCCGGCACAAATATCGTACGCTGCTTTCAGCCGCTTTACCAAACCCATAAAGCGAGTCTCTGTTTCCCTGGTCTGTTGTACATATTCGGCGCCCTGATTCAATGCAGTCAGTTGCTGAACAGGGGTTCCTTTGAAATAGGTTGAGCTGTCAAAGGTGTGGAACAATTTGGCCAGCAGGTCCAGGTGATTTCTGACAACGATAAGCGATTTGGAAATTTCTTCAAAATTGTCCTTGTCGCCTGCACTGTACAGCTTCAGTGCCAGATTCATCTGGTTTTTGATGCCGATGTAATCTACCACCAAACCTTTGTTCTTGCCTTCAAACTTGCGGTTTACTCGTGAAATGGTCTGAATCAGGTTGTGTCTTTGTATCGGTTTGTCAATGTAGATACTGTCCAGGAAGGGAATATCAAACCCGGTGAGCCACATATCAACCACAATGGCTATTTTGAAATTCGATTTTTCGTTTTTGAACTGCCGGTCAAGCTCTTTGCGCTGGTCTTTGGTGCCCAGCAAATCGTACAATTCTTTGGCGTCTTCCGGTCCTCTGGTGGCAACAAGTTTAATCCGTTCAATGGGCTTCAGCTCTCTTTTGTCTTTGTCGGTAAGTACAACCCCCTCTCCGGCTGCTCTTGTTTCATTCCATGCTGGTCTCAGTCTGATGATATTTTTGTATAATTCATAGGCAATTTCTCTCGTGCAGCACACAAACATAGCCTTGCCTTTTACCGTTGAGCCTTCTGATACTCTTCTTTCATAATGCTGCACAAAATCTTCGGCTACGGTTTCCAGGCGTTCCGGATCGCCGATGATGGCATACATCTGTGCCATTTCTTTTTTGCTCTGCTCTATCTGGTTCTCATTGCTTCCCACTTCCGCACATCTGGCATAGTAATCCTCAATCTCTTTCAGTTTTGAGTTGTTCAACAGTACTTTTGCAGCCCTGCCTTCATAGACAATCCGCACGGTTATTTCGTCCTTCACGGATTCTGTCATGGTGTAGGCATCCACCACTTTCCCAAAAACATCAAGGGTGGCATCTATTGGTGTGCCGGTAAAACCTACGAAAGTGGCTTTGGGCAAGGAATCATGCAGGTATTTGGCAAAGCCATACGTTTTGGTGACACCCTTCCCGGTAACTTTCACCTTCTGGTCAAGGTTTACCTGACTTCTGTGCGCTTCATCCGAGATGCAAATCACATTGGATCTGTTGGTCAGCAATTTCGTGTCTTCCGTGAACTTGTGTACGGTGGTTAAAAAGACACCGCCGCTCTGTCTGCCTTGCAGCAACTCTCTCAGATGGGCTCTGCTCTCAACGCTGACCACTGTGTTGTCGCCAATAAAGTTTTTGGCGTTGGTAAATTGTCCGGAGAGCTGATCGTCCAGATCGGTGCGGTCCGTTATCAGGACTATGGTTGGACTTTCAAAGTATTCGCTTTTCATCAACAGCCTCGTGAGGTAAAGCATCGTGAAGCTTTTTCCGCAACCGGTTGCTCCAAAGTAAGTACCTCCCTTTCCGTCCCCTTCAGGCTTTCTGGCACGTTTGATGCTTTCATACAATGCCCTTGCCGCATAATATTGCGGATAGCGACACACAATTTTTTCGTCTTTCTTTGAACTGTCGGGGATGTAAATAAAGTTGCGGATGATATCACGCAACCGGTTTTTTTGAAACATTCCCTGAATGAGTGTGAACATGCTGTCAATGCCGTCCACCTCTCTTGCTGATTCTGCCACTCTTCTCCAGGCATAGAAGAATTCATAGGGTGCGAAAAACGAGCCCGACTTGTTGTTGATGCCATCGCTGATCACGCAAAAGGCATTGTATTTGAACAGTTCCGGAATGTCTCTGCGATAACGGACTGTCAGCTGCCTGTGGGCGTCGTAAATGGTTGCTTCTTCCCGAATGGCAGATTTGAACTCAAACACCACCAGTGGCAATCCGTTTATATAGACAATGCCATCGGGGATACGTTTTTCTGAACCGGCGATCTCCAGCTGACTGACAAATTTGTAGATATTGTTATCAGCAGGGTATTGATTTTCGTGCCCGGCAACGATGGAAATCAACTGATCGGCCTCCGGTTGCCTGTGCGCATTCAAGCCTGCGTAGTTGATCAGTTGAATGTATATATCTTTCTGACTGCTGTCTTCCCGCTTGAGAATAAACCCGTCTGAAAGCATTTTCAAAAAGGTTTTGTTGCTTTCGTACAGATCAGATGCAGAAAGGGATTTGAGCCTGAGAATGACAGACCTGATTTCATTTGCCGTCAAGCCCTCATCGGCGTACTGGCTCAACAGAAATGACTGCAAATCTTCTTCTATCAGCACCTCCTCCGGCTTTCTGGCAATGCCAATGCCCGGGTAGTGAGGAAAGCCCTCCTGCCCCAGCAACTCGGCAAACGCCTTTTCCAGTTTTTCCTCGGTGAATTTCATTTCTTGGGTTCAACTTTTATTGTCCAGGAAATTGCTTGTAATCTTATCTGAATCATTTTTAATGTTTCCAGAATAGCTTCTTCTTTGGGTAATTCTCCGTACACCAAGTTTTTAAAGTCAATGCTGTAAGTCGTTTTCAACTCATTCCATACACTCTCCGGGGCTTTGAAAATCAGGGACTCTTGAGGATGATAATTCAGCCATCTATTATTGTTTCTAAAACTTGTAACATCTTCGCTGGCTACTTTCAGAAGAGTTTCATCAAAGTCCTTCGAATGAAAGAATTCCGAGTACTCATCCTGTTTAAGCAGCTGATGTAAATCGTAG
>CAIYFY010000468.1 GCA_903925535.1 uncultured Bacteroidota bacterium
ATCTTGTCAACGAGTGTGGTTTTGCCGTGGTCAACGTGGGCAATAATGGCGATGTTGCGGATGTTTTTCATGAAAATGCCTTGTGGCGAAACGCTTTTTTGAAAAGAGCCGCAAAGGTACGCTTTTTTCAGTATGAAAACAGGATAAATTAAAATTACAATTTGTTAACTATCAGGAATTGTCCGAAAAGTTTTGAACCAGTCCGTTTAACTACCTTGATTTCAAAATATTATTCTAATTTTTGGAATGATAATCCGGACGCGGGAAAGCCCGAAAAACCGCAGTGTACAGCGTAACTGTCGGTGAATATTAGCAATTAAAATACAAAACAAGGGAAAAATATCCATCAATTTATTTTACCAAACTATTGAAAAACAATTATTTAAGATTATTTTTTAAATTATTTTTTTGCGACAATCAAGCTAATTTGTACTTTTTGTCAGCCGGCCTTGCAGGTACTTTTGTACCATCAGGTTGAATATAGAGCCCGACACTAATTGCCCAATTCAAATTCTGTGATCATGGACAAAGACGCAAAAATTTACTTTCTGAAATCTGTTCAGCTCCTGTCTGCTCTCGGCTCCGAAGAGCTGGAAAGCGTTGCACAACTCGCCCAGCACAGACAATCATCGCGCTATAATTTTATATTCATGCACGATGAACCAGCCGACTGTCTGTACCTCCTCGTCAGAGGCAAGGTAAAAACGGGTGCTTTTTCGGCCGATGGCCGCGAGGTGATCAAGGAGATTCTGGCTCCGGGTGCTGTTTTCGGCGACCTCGTTCTCTCCGGAGAAACCAGCCGAAGCGAATTTGCTCAGGCGCTTCACGATGATGTGGAGTATCTGGTCATCAAAAATGAAGATTTTCAGTCCCTGATGCAGGGAAATCCTTCGCTGGTGATCTCGGCTATGCAACACCTTGCCCAGCGACTGCAGCGGGCAGAAGAGCGCCTCGCCAAACTGGTACTCAAGGATGCCAGGGAACGTATCATCGAATTTTTGGTGGAATCAGCCGGCCGGGAAGGCAGGCGCGTAGGTTACGAAACGCTGGTGAAACACTACCTGACACAGCAGGAGATCGCAAGTCTCACAGGTACCAGCCGACAGACAGTAACCTCCGTTTTCAACGACCTTAAAAAGTCGAATCTGATTTATTTCAACAGGAACAGTATCCTGATCAGAGATCTGGAAAAGCTGGCGTAACAACGCCCTCATTTTATTAGCAGTAAAACAATCCGCCGGGTACTCGCAAGAGCCCGGCGGATTTCTTTTATGTCAGCAGCGGCAAATCAGACGGTTAAACCGACATCGGATCTGCCTTTTCACTGTCAATACCGTATTTTTTCATAAAGTCTCTGATGCCTTTGTCGCTTATTTTACCCTGACGGTGAAGCGCACGCACGGCAGCATAGGCAATGTATTTCGGTGATATTTCAAAGTAGTCACGCAGACTTTCGCGACTTTCAGACAATCCGAAGCCGTCGGTTCCAAGTGCAGTGTAATCTCCCGGCATCCAGGGCGCAAGTTGCCCCTGTGTGAGCTTGACCCAGTCGCTGGCAGCCACGAAGACACCTTCACTGCCTGAAACAGCCTGCTGAAGATACGGAACCCTTGGACTGTCGGTCGGATGAAGAAGGTTCCACCTGTCGGCAGCCACACAATCGCGGTACAACTCGGTCCATGATGTCACAGACCAGATATCGGTACTGATTCCTTCCGACTCGAGCAACTCAGCTGCCGCGAGTACCTGACGCATGATAACTCCCGATCCAAGCAACTGGGCCTTGACACCTGCTTTTGCGGGCTTCATAGACGATGCCTTGTAGCGATAAATACCGCGTCTGATACCTTCCTCCACGCCTGCCGGCATAACCGGCATCTGCAGATTCTCGTTATACAGGGTGATGTAGTATATCTTGGCTTCATTCTCGACATACATGCGGCGTATGCCTTCATGCACGATGACTGCCAGTTCATAGGCAAATGCCGGATCGTAACACATCACACTGGGTACCGTCTGGGCTATCAGGTGCGAATGCCCGTCCTGATGCTGCAGTCCCTCCCCGTTCAGTGTGGTCCGGCCGGCAGTACCACCGAGCAGGAATCCCTTGCAGAGCATATCGGCTGCTGCCCATACGAGGTCGCCCACGCGCTGGAAGCCGAACATGGAATAGTATATGTAGAAAGGTATAGTAGGAATACCGTGAAGAGAATAGGCAGTTCCGGCTGCTGTGAACGACGCCGTTGCGCCATCCTCATTGATACCCTCCTGAAGAACCTGTCCGGTTTTTGACTCCTTGTATTTGATGGTTGAGAAACCAATTTCCAGCGGAGTATAGAGCTGGTCGCGCTGATTCCAGATCTGGGCGGAGTTGAAAAGCGGGTGCATACCGAACGTCTGGGCTTCGTCGGGCACAATCGGCACCACATACTTGCCTATTTCGGCATTGCGAATCATCTGAGTCATCATATCCACCATGGCACCGGTTGTGGATACCGGCTTGGCTGTTTCCTCCGGACGGGTCTGCTTTTCGAAAAGTTCCAGTCCGGGCAGATTAAAGCGGGGATATTCATCACTGCGTTCGGGCAGGTAGCCACCCAAAGCCTTTCTGCGCGCATGGAGATATTGCGCCTCGGCACTGTCGGGTGCCGGGAACCAGAATCTGGCAGCGAGCGCATCTTCATCGCTGATCGGAATTCCGTATCTGTCGCGGGTTTCCAGGCGGTTCTTGTCCTGCAGATCCTTGGTCTGGTGAGCGGTATTTTTACCTTCTGCCGCTTGTCCCATGCCATATCCCTTGACCGTCTGGATAATGATTGCCACCGGTTTTCCCGCGCGTACTGCGCGCTCGTAAGCAGTGTAAACCTTGAGGGGATCGTGACCACCACGGCGCATGGAGCGGAGTTGATCATCGGAGTAATCGGCCAGCAGTGCTGCAATTCGTTCATCGTCGCCGACGAGCTTTTTGCGGATATGCGCGCCGTTATTGACGGAAGACATTTCCTGGAAATCGCCGTCTACCATCTGTTCGAGACGGGTGAGCAGCAGTCCTTCCGTATCTTTTTCGAATATCTCATCCCATTCACTGCCCCAGACCACCTTGATGACCTCCCAGGAGGCACCGAGGAAGTGACGTTCCACCTCCTGAATAATTTTACCATTGCCTCGCACGGGACCATCGAGACGCTGCAGGTTGCAGTTCACCACGAATACCAGGTTGTCCAGATTTTCGCGGCTGGCCATACCTATTGTACCGTAGATTTCAGGCTCGTCAATTTCCCCGTCGCCGATAAAATGCCATACTTTACCGCCATTGGGTGCTTTAAGGCCGCGGTTTTCCAGATACTTCATGAAACGAGCCTGGTAAATAGCCGTCATGGGGCCGAGACCCATGCTCACTGTAGGTGCCTGCCAAAAGCGGGGCATTCTGCGCGGGTGCGGGTAAGAGCTCACTCCACCCAGCAACTCCTGCCGGAAATCGGCAATAGCCTGAACCGGCAGACGGCCTTCGAACGCTGCACGCGCGTACACCCCCGGGGAGGCGTGCCCCTGAAACATAAGCAGGTCGCCGCCGTAATCGGCCGAGCGCTTGCGCAGGAAATGGTGGAAAAGCACTTCAAGCATGGTTGCGCACGCTGCATAGGTGGCAATGTGACCACCAAGCGCCAGATCCTTGTCGGCGCCCTGAAGCACCATGGCCTGCGCATTCCATCGGTTGATATTTTCAATGCGGCGCTCGAGCTCCAGATCACCGGGATAGGCAGGCTGATCGTCCGGGCCGACAGTATTCATGTAGGGCGTATTCAGGGCAGCGCCTCCGTTGGCAACGCCGTGGCGGGCCAGCAAAGTTCTCAGGCGCTGAAATAACTCCGCTGTGCGGCCTTTCCCCTCACCTTCCAGCACTTCCTCCAGTGCCTCGAGCCACTCCTCCTGTTCAAGTTTCCAATCGTCGGGTGCGTGTGTATCGCCCATGTTGTTTTGACGTGTATGTTTGTGAAAACGATAAAGAGCCGCAAAGTTAATGATTCCGCCGCTTATCAGAAAAAAAACAGGATTCACTGTAACAAGTTCGGAGCCAGAACGTCTTTTTATCTGAATTCAGACTTCAGAATGAATCAGGAAATCTTCAGGCAATATATCATCCCGCTGCGCGACAAGCTTTACAGGTTTGCACTGCGAATAACCGGCAGCACACATGAAGCCGAAGACGTGGTACAGGAAGTCATGGAAAACATCCTGAAAACCTCCGAAAATCAGTCGCAACAAGTCAGAAACTGGGAAGCATGGAGTATGACACTGACCAAAAACAGATCACTCGACCGGAACAGACGGCGCAAAACCAGGCAGATCCTGTCTGTTGAAAACAGGGCAGAGACCGGGTCCGTGCCCTCGCCGGCCATACAGACCGAAAACACGGATCTGAGCGAACAGATCAGGAAAATGATACAGGAATTGCCCGAAAAGCACCGGCTGGTAATGCATCTGCGCGATATCGAGGAAATGAGTTACGAGGAAATATCAAATGTTCTGTCCATGCCGGCCGATCAGGTGAAGATAAATCTGCACAGAGCCCGAAAAACCATCAGAACACGTCTGGTTCAGGAACTACAAATCAGTCACCCATGACAGAGGAAAAATATATCAGTGAATTACTGGAAAAATACTGGGAGGGAGAAACCTCCCTGTCTGAAGAACGCGAACTGCTGGCCTACTTCAGTGCGGGGAAAATTTACCCGTCGCACCGGGAGTACGAGCCATACTTCACTGCTGTCCGGAAGGAAAGACAGGTAACGGCTCCTGTGCGCTTTCACGTCAGCCGATCTGCCAGATACTGGCTCTCGGCCGCCTCTGTTGCCCTGCTGATGATAGCGGGCTGGCTCCTGCAAAGCCCGGCTCCCGCTGAAACTACAGCCGGGAAAAGCCTGATTAATACAACTGAAAATACAGCGTTGGCGATAACCAGCGATGAGCCGGTTCTTGCTAGTACGTTAACCCCAAAGCCGGCACCGGTAAAAACCCGGAAAACCAGACGAATCAAAACTGTTGCAGCCACTGCGGATCCGGAAACGCAGGAGGCGCTCTTACAGGTAAAAGCCGCTCTTGCGCTGGTATCTTCCAGCATAAAAAAGACGCGCCGGGAGGTGTCGAAAGGTACCGGACACCTCGAAGCCATGGATCTTTTCCACAAAAGGAAGGGCGGCTGATCAATCGCTGTGCGGACTGATCCGCACTCATTCTCAACATTGAAAATTATCAGACTATGAAAATCAGATTATCCTTGATGGGCATGCTTGTGTTCGCCGCTGCATTCAGTTTGCGGGCACAAAACGACGCCATCTCCCGTTTTTTCAATCAATACGCTGAAGACGAGCGATTTACAGTGGTGTATGTGGCGCCCAAGCTCTTCAGTATGATCTCGAAAGTGTCAAGTGACGACGAAGAGTGGAACCAGATGCGCGATATAGTGAAAGATCTGGGCGGACTGAGGGTGCTCGCTGCAGACAGTGTACTCAACGGACTGGAACTGTACAATGATGCCATCAGCAAAATTCCGGTGAAGGAATACGAGGAGCTGGTAACCGTACGGGATGGCGATGAACACGTCAGAATCTGGACCCGGGAAAACCAGACTGATACCGTCATTGAAGAACTTCTGCTGCTTGTCGGTGCTCCCGATGAATTCGTCATGCTCAGCCTGATGGGAAAGATTGATCTGGCAAAGATTTCGGGACTATCGGGAAGCCTCGATGTGGAAGGGATTGAACACCTGGACAAAATCAAAAAGAAGCAGGAATGAGGACTTTTATTGAATTTAAAAGGATACTGCTTCTGATTCCGGCACTTTTGTGCGCTTCATTTGCACATACGCAGGATGCCGGACTGTTCTGGAAGTACAAGAGTTACGACGGCGCAATAGCCCTGCGGATACCCGGAGCTGTTTCAGTTATCGGTTCGCTTTTTGCCCGTGAGCCGGAAGAGCGCATGCTGCTTCGGAGAATGGGTACCACGAGAGTACTGATTTTTGAGGACGGCAGTCCGGTAACTGCCAGAGACAGAGAGCGGTTCAACAGCAGAGCCCGTCACCGCAAACTGGAAGAAATCATCGCGGTAAGAAGCGGAAAAGACCGTTTTCAGATCATGGCCAAAGAGAGAAAAGGCGTACTTCGGAAACTGGTTATTTTCTTCCACGCAGAAGAAGTAACAGGCCTGATTTCGGTTCGGGGCCGGTTCAGGCTGGATGACCTGAACAGACTGATCAGAAAAGCGGAGGAATGGACCGATGAAAAACCGGGAAAACTGCCCGCTTCCATGCCCGTGATAAGAGCATGAGAATACATCCGGGAGCTTAAAACAGGTATAATTTGACACAGCCAAAAAAGCCCGGATGCGCTCAAAAACAAAGAACCCGCCCGGGCTTTCCCGGGCGGGCAATGCGTTTCAAGTGGAAATACGGGACATACAGGATGTGACTATATGCCGCGGTACCGGTTTTCGAAATGGTCCTCAGGTTTGAAAGCGCATTGGTTGGCCTGTCTGTTTCAAAACTGGTTTTCCGGGATTCGTCTTCATGTGGTTTGGTGGTTTTTGGGTAAATGAGTCAATTTTAGGCGTGTTTTGGTCTTTCGTTTGGTTTGATGTTGCAAAGGTGGGGGTAACGCACTCCGGATCTCAAACACAAAAACTTCAATTACTTCCAACCTCAGTCTTTTTCAATGCCTGCCTGCCGGCGCTCCCGTTCTTCCGCTTTTGATGATGAAACGATTTTCCCTTCCTCGTTCTCATGTTTTCCCGTTTTAGTCAGCTACTACACTCCTTCAATCAAACGGAAAACGCCGGACAGGTATGTGGCAATCCTTTTCAGGAAAGGGTATTACCCGGATTCATCAGATTCGTTCCTCACAAAGAAATCAGTTGAATCCGCTGTAACTCCCTTTTGATGACACAAAGATGGGGGCACACCCGGTCTGCCGCAAAACACAGAAAACGGCATTACTTCCACAGAATACGGCAGGCCTTTTTGAGTAAACGGCAGAACAAGGCCACTAATGGCTGTATATGGCAATATACTTTTACGCCTGTGAGGAAAAACAGAAATTGACGCTGGCGCAGAAAGTTTTCAAAATATACAGCTAAATACTTGAAATACGAGAATTCTGCCGAAATTCGCAGCAGCACAACCCCGGGCCATAATATATAATGCGAAGTGTACCAGAGTCCGCTCATACGCACCCTGCAGCTCCTGAACAGCGAAGAAATGGAGGTGTTACGTTCTTTTGTTTCCTCGCCCATCTTCAATGATGTGAGACCGGAGGAGACCTCCTCTCTTTTTGAGTATCTCCGACCGTATTATCCACATTTCAATGCTCCTGAAATTGACCGTGAGGTGGCTGCGCGGCACTTTTTCCCGAATGCGGCCAATCCGGTGGGCTCGCTTCAGCGCGCTATGACGCAGCTGATGAATGTGGTACGAAAATTCGTTGCTTTCCGTTACACACAGCTCAGAGATGCCCGGGCAACTAACAACGACAAGGTCTCACTGCACGACATACAGCACAAACTGGCGCTCATGCGACTCTACAACGAGCGGCTGCACCAGAATACACAGTCGGCGGCGGCAGACAAGCAGTTAATCATGCCACGGGAAACCGGTTACAGAAAGGGACGCAAGGCGGAAAACTTCTTCCTGAATCTGAACAAGCAGGTACGCGATGCCCTCGACGAACAACAGCAGCTTTCCGGCTTCGATGAATATGAGTTCATGGACTTCATGTACTTCCGGTTCATGACAGAACATGAAAAAGTACTGTACGAAACGACAAGCAGTCTGGAAGAGGGCGATAATAACCTGCTTGCTGCTACCGAGCGTCTCGACTCGTTTTACCTCACAGCCAAACTGGAACATATCTGCCAGTTGCTGCATTACGGCAGAAGGCTGACGCTTTTTGAACCCGGCTCTCCCGAGTTTGCAAGGTATGAAGCCAATGTGCAATTCACCATCGAACTGGTTGGTGTTATCAGACGAACAGGACTTGCTGTAGATCCGGGAGTTGACCTTTACTGTACTTTTCTGGAATTTTTCACCGAAAATGACCCGACAGTTGCCGATCAGCGACTGGAGGCCTTCGAGTTGCTGCTGGAGCGAAACTCCGGTGTACTCCCGAAGAACAGGATTGACACGCTCGGCATTCTCCTTAGAAGCTTCTGGCCGGCCCGATACAGGGAAACCCGCGACAGGCGCTTCATGGAAAAATTGCACAACCGCCAGCGTCGGCAGCTGGAGCAGGTAAAACCGGGTGAAACGATCGC
>CAIYFY010000469.1 GCA_903925535.1 uncultured Bacteroidota bacterium
AATATCTTTGGAAGGGAAGAATGGTAGAATTATTCTAAATAATTTCAAGATTCTTTAACAATCTGAAATTTCAGACTGTTGTGTTAACTTTGCCATTCCTAGCAGTTTTTTTATTGGGCGCCTGGATCACCACTATAAGACGCCACAATCATGTTAATAATGTCAAACGCACGCCTGACTGCAATCGGAATGGCTGTTCCGCAAAAAGCGGTACCGAATTCCTGGTTCGAATCTTTCCTTGAAACATCTGATGAGTGGATTTTGTCCAGAACGGGTATCAAAACCCGCTATCACGCAGGTGAAAATGAGTTCACCAGTGATCTGTGCGTACGCGCTGCACAGGATTTGTCAGAAAAATTCGGCAAGGATTTGTCCGATGTGGACATGATTCTGGTATCTACTGTAAGTCCCGACCAACCCATGCCCAGTATGGCGTGCCGGGTGCAGCACAGACTTGATATCAGGAAAGCGGGTGCCCTCGATCTTTACGCGGCATGCGCGGGCTTCTCTTACGGTATTGTGGTGGCCAAAGGACTGATTGCCGGCGGTTTGCACAAGAAAATTCTTGTGTTTGGCGCCGAAACGCTATCCCGCGTAACTGACTTCACCGATCGTACCTCCTGTGTACTCTTTGGCGATGGCGCCGGTGCTGTACTGATTGAAGCGGATCAAACGGGCAATGTAGGGCATTGCATCACCGGCGCCAGCGGAGAAGGCGGCGCCGATCTCTATATCTCGGGTTTTGCACACGAGATTGACGGGCATGAGCTTAAAATGAACCGTTGTATTGTTCAAAATGGCAGAAAGGTATTCAAGTGGGCTGTCACCACAGTAGCAGCCGAGATGAAAAACCTGGCAGCCATGAACGGTCTGACCCTGGATCAGGTTGACTGGTTCGTACCGCACAGCGCCAATCTGAGGATTATTGAGGCGATCTGTAATGAATCAGGTTTCCCGTCATCCCGGGTACTGGAGAGTGTTGTTGACTTTGGAAATACTTCCTCCGCTTCCATTCCCATCGCCTTGTATCAGGGTATCATGAACGGCAAAGTGAAAAAAGGCGACAAAATCATGCTCATTGGTTTCGGTGGCGGACTTGCGTATGCAGGAACCATTATTGAATGGTAATTTTTCCGACCTTTGGGGCTTTCATGACAATGACAATATGCCCGACAAAGATTTAAGCCACATACTGACGCATTTGGGAGAAAATCGCAGTCAGTACTTCAACGCCATTGCTCCTCCGGTTATTCAGACAAGTAATTTCGCATTTGATAACCTGGATCAGTTCCGTGCCGCCTTTTCAGACGAGCTGCACCATCATGTCTATTCAAGGGGTAACAATCCGACAGTTCAGATTCTGCGCGAGAAACTCGCCGCCCTGGAAGGAACGGAAGATGCACTGGTGTTCGCAAGTGGAGCTGCCGCCATTTCTGCTGCCGTGATCGCCAATATCAGGGCCGGCGAACATGTGGTTTGTCAGCAGGCCCCATACTCCTGGACCCACGCGCTCCTCAAAAAGTTCCTTACCCGTTTCGGAGTGGACCACACCTTTGTGGACGGGACTGATCTCGAAAGTATCAGAGCGGCTATCAGGCCGAATACCCGAATTCTGTTCCTGGAAAGTCCGAATACCATGACTTTCGATATTCAGGACCTGCGTGCGTGTGCAGACATTGCACGCGCGCACGGGCTCGTGACCATGATTGACAACTCGTACAGCTCTCCCGTATTCCAGAATCCTGCCGACTTCGGCATTGATATCGTCCTTCATTCCGGCACCAAATACATCAACGGTCACTCAGATGTGGTGGCAGGTGTGCTTTGCGCCAGTCGGGCAATGGTGAAGAAGATATTTGATTCGGAGTTGATGACCCTGGGCAATATGATAGCGCCCCATGATGCTGCCCTGGTGCTCCGCGGTCTGCGCACATTGCCACTGCGTGTAAAAAGAAGTGACGAGAGCGCCCGGTACATTGTGGAAAAGCTGGAAAAGCATCCAAAAGTGGAAAAAATCTGGCATCCTTTCCATCATTCATTTCCGCAGCGGGAACTGGCCATGCAGCAGATGCGTGGCTGTGGCGGCCTGTTCTCGGTACAGTTTCGCACAGACAGCATGGAAAAAATGGAGGCCTTTATACACAGTATCAGCAGGTTTCTGATGGCGGTGAGCTGGGGCGGACATGAATCTCTCATGATACCCACAATCGGGTTTTACAATATTCCGGGCAGAGACAATCCGCCAATGCCCTACACCTTCGTCCGCTTTTACATCGGACTGGAAGATCCGGACTGGCTGTGGGAAGATATTGAATCGGCAATGGAGCACCTGTGATGACGTTTTAAGCGTATATTTGCAGTTTTATCAGTCTCAACAATGCGCTTCTGGCTAAAAGATTTCGAACACAATATCAGTCCTGCCACCTGGGAGGCCGCTGATCTGTTGTGTCAGTCGGGCAGCGTCCGAAATCTCCGCGAGATTGAGCCGCACTTCTGGGTCGCCAGCGTAAATACCGCCGATGGCAACTTTGAGACCGAGGTGATCATCACCACGCATCGCATCAAGGCTTATGCCTGTGAGTGCTTTACGCCCGGGCGCAGGCTCATGTGCGCACACATAGCTGCCACCCTCCTCAAACTGAGACAGTTCCTGGAGCAGCGCGCAGAAGAGAAGCGGGCAAAAGCGGAAGCCGCAAGAAGCAACGAAATCAGCAGACTTACTGTACAGTCGGTACTGGAACATGCCAGTCACGAAGCACTGGAGGCATTTGTCAGGGACTATGCCCGGCGTGACCGCGATTTTGGGCTGGCCCTGAAAACATGGTTTGCCGGCTCTGTAACAGAATCCGGGAATCCTTTTCTGCTGGTACTCGACTCCGTGATCCCCAAATCCATGCCAACCAAAGGGTATCGGGATCCCGATTTCAGACGAATCAGAAAGGCGCTCGACGGACTGGAGGCACAACTGGAAAAATATGACAGCGACAGAGATTTTCGCAGTGTTTTTCTGGTTTCTACCGCTATTCTGAACCGGATTTTGCCCTTGCAGGCAAAATCAGAGGGTAACCGCCAGGAGGCCCTGGCTTATTTCACCCGGCTTGCACTGGATAAACTGACGCGCAACAGTGCCAGTGAACTGTCACCCGAACTTCGCGAAAATATCTGGGAGTTTATTTTCAGTCTGGGCGAAAACGGGCTGCTGACAACCGAACTAGTACGCCCGGCTTTGCGTTTCCTGAGTGACAAGGAGAGCTATCCGACAAAACGGGAGGAAATCCGCGATCATTTTGACCGGACACTGTTCCCTGCACAGCCATTTCTTCTGCACCTGTTCCTGGTGTCACTGTCGCGTCACAAACTCCCCGGCTCCGTTATCAGGGTACTTGAAGACTATACTGAAGTACCCGAAAGAATAAGACTTGCCCTGCTTGAACTCTACTATCTGGAACAATGGGACACAACCATCGAGGCGGGTCAGCATTTTCTCAAAGCCGGAATCTTTGAGGGCCGGTATCGGCAGGAAATGGAGGACATTCTGCTCATCATTGCCGAAAAATCGGGCAAAAACGACCTGAGAGTCCAATTGCTGAAGGATCGCTTCCTTCAGACTGGCAGAACGGATGTTTACTACAAACTCAGGGAAGCAGCAGGTGCAGGGTGGGATACCATCAGACAGGAGTTGACACAATTGCTCGCTGACAAGGATGCCGGGCAGCAACTGGCATTTCTGCATGCCGCCGAGGGTCAGCTCGTCGAACTGGCAGCACTCATTGAAAAAGAGCATTCTGTACCGTTCCTGCAGCGTTACGAGCAATATTTCTTCGAGGAAAATCCCGGTTTTATTGTTCAGCAATATATCCGTTTGCTGAGTGATTACCTGGAAGATCATTTTGGCACACCGGCTGCCATATATGTCAGACAACAGCTCACCGAATTGTGGCAAAAAGGCAAGCCTGAACTGGCAATCAGCGTGTCCGGACGACTGGTAGCGGCATTTCCTGACCGTTTATACCTGGCAGAAGAGCTCAAGGAGCTGCAGCCGGGCCGAAAACGCAAATTTATTCTGCCATGAAGATAGAATTATGGGTAATCGGCAAGACAAACGAAAAGTATCTGGAAGCAGGAATTGCTGTTTTTGAAAAAAGACTCGGCCATTATATCCCCTTCAGTATGACCGAAGTTCCGGATGTGAAGAGGCAGAAAGACAGCGTCGCACTCCGGCACGAGGAAGGCCAGAAAATACTGGGTAAATTGTCGGATGACGACCTGCTTATTCTGCTCGACGAGAACGGAAAACAGCATACATCCGTTGAGTTTGCCGGCTGGATGGAGAAAAAACTCGCCGGTTACGGGAAGAGAATGATTTTTCTGGTCGGCGGCGCCTACGGGTTTTCACCTGAAGTTTACAGTCGGGCAAATGATAAAATTTCGATGTCGAAAATGACATTCAGTCACCAGATGGTCAGACTCTTTTTCGTTGAGCAACTATACAGAGCCATGACCATACTCAGAAACGAACCATACCACAACGAATAATTATGTACACGACCTACATCATCATTGGAGTGACCGTCGGTATTACGCTGATGGCTTTCAATAATTACGATTTGTTCCTTCGCCTGAAACACTGGCCCTGGCAGGAGCGGAAAAACAATGAGTTTCACCGCTGGGTTACCTGTGGCTTCCTGCATGCGAACCAGATGCACCTGATCTTCAACATGATCTCGCTCTATTTTTTCGGAGAAGTGGTGGAGCGCTGGTTTTTCAGCGGCTTCGGACAGGGTGGTGCAAGCATGTATGTGCTTTATTACCTGGGAGCCACGGCAGCCGCTTCATCGGCGACCTATTTCAAATACAAAAATTCACCCTCCTTTGCCAGCGTAGGTGCATCCGGAGCAGTGGCTGCCGTGATCTTTACCTCCATCCTGCTCCATCCGGTGGGCAATATTTATTTCATTTTCATCCCCATTCCAATCAAATCATTTATTTTTGGGGCGTTGTATCTGTGGTACAGCGCGTATGAGGCCAAACAGTCGCGAGACAATATTGATCATACCGCACACTACTACGGAGCACTTTTTGGCTTTTTCTTCCCGATGGTGATAGAGCCCTCACTCCTGACCGATTTTGTCGCTCAGGTAATATACTGGCTTCAAAACTTGTAAATCATGACTACACTCGACTCAATTGACACTGCGCGCCCTGACAAGCCGATCTGGGATACGGTACTTCGGTACGGTGGTTACAACGGACTCATTGCCATTGCACTTTCAATGGCTTTCTACCTGTTCGGCCTGAATATATTTTCCATTTCAGGGATGCTGACAGGCTCCCTTTTACCTTTAGCCGCTTCAATCATCATGGCGGTGATGGCGATCAAGCATCAGCGCGACCAGCTTGATGGCGGCTATATCAAATATGGAAAGGCGTTCCAGGTGGGACTGATTGTCGTATTTGCTGGCTCTTTCATCTCCAGTTTGTGGAATTACCTGCTCGTCACGGTTATTGATCCGGGATACATTGACCAGATGAAGGAGAATTTTGCCAACAGCTCTATCGGCAGCAGTGTTCCGCCGGAAGCAATGGAAGAAGCACTCCAGGGCTTCGACAAAATTGGAGACCTGACCCAGACACTTCTTTCAGGTGCAGGCGGCGGTTTGTTTTGGGGACTGGTTATTGGCCTCATCGCAGCAGCCGCGCTTAAAAAAGAAAATTGATATATGTTGACCAACCCCGGCATTCGGTTCGGACTTTTGGGTGGGTTCTCTGTTGTCGCCCTCTATACCCTTGTCTATACTGTTGACAAGGATTCTTACCATCATACAGGATTGTATTATGGCAGTCTGATTGTTTACGCCTGGTTCATGTTTCTGGCTTCCAGAAGCGATATCAGTGTAAATGGTTCGGCGCGCGATTTCAGAGAACTGGTCAGAATACCGTTCATCACTTTCCTGATTACCAATCTGTGTTTCTGGCTGTTCGATTACGGACTGCATTTGTACGACAGTTCACTTACAGCGATGGAATTGCAGACAGCACTTGCAAAACTGAAGGCGGATCTGGAAGGTGGAGTAGGGGATCCGCAGCAGGCCAATGCCATCCGCGACCAGATTGCCGGCATCGAAAAAAGTCTGGCAAATCCTGCGAGCCAGCCACTGGGACCTGTCGTAACACAAATGTTTATCGGAGCACTGGGAGGTTTTGCCTTGTCAGCCGGAATTGTTACCTTCGTCAGAAACAGATTGTGACCGCTGCATGCGATACAACCCTGACAAACACCAAAAAAGGGAGCGCTTCAGACTTCAGATCTGGGGGCTTTCACGCATCTTGAGGTGGGTATTTCTGATTGTCACCGTGGTGTGGCTGTTCAGAAATACCCACAGCGATATTCCCGCCGAGCAACTGAATGCTGTCTATGCCGGTTCAGACTCAAAGTTTGTGGAAGTGTATGGAATGCTGGCACATTGCAGGATTGCGGGTACCGGGGATCCGGTAGTATTGCTGCACGATGCGCAAAGTTCGCTGCACACCTGGGACGGATGGATGGATACCCTGCGACCGTATTACAAGGTAATCAGTGTGGATCTCCCCGGCTTTGGGCTTACGGGTCCGCACCCGCGCGGGAGCTACAGCGCCTTCATGTATGTCGAGTTTCTGGACAGTCTGGCTGCCAGACTGGGACTGGAGCGTTTCCATTTGGTGGGTAATGGTTTGGGAGCGCAAATTGCATGGCAATATGCCTCTGAAAAACCACAGCGGGTGAGCAAACTTGTCCTGATGAATGCGCCCGGCTTCGAGGAAAAATCGAGTACAATGATGGACTATTTCTCGAGCACGCCCGTGATCAACAGGGCACTCTGGCGCGTAACACCGGAGTCGGGAATCAGGATATTTCTGGAGCAGGTATATGCCGATGATGCACTGGTAACAGATTCGCTGGTGAAAAGGCATCAGGAAATGCTTCTGAGGCCAGGAAACAGAAAGGCGTACACCGACCGGGCATCAGTCAAGGATAACAGACCGCCGGTGATATCATTTATTCGCGAAATCAGGACACCCACGCTGATCGTCTGGGGAGCAGAAGACGCCATCATTTCGCCGGAACACGCCTACCAGTTTCACCAGAACATTCCCGGTTCGGCTTTGAGGATTTATCCCAACACAGGGCACTGGCCTCAGGAAGAAAATCCCGAGCGGACTGCATCCGAGGCCAGAGCCTTTCTGGAGGGCAGATTCTGATTAGTCCTCGTCTTCAACGCCTTCTGTAGGATTCCGTTCCCACATCAGGTACGACTTCAGAAATTCATCGAGGTCGCCGTTCAGTACTGCATCCGGGTTGTGCACTTTATAGCCCGAGCGAAGATCTTTTACCCACCGGTCGTCAAGAACATACGAACGGATCTGGCTTCCCCACTCAATTTTACTCTTCCCCGCTTCAATCTTCTCCTTTTCAGCCTGACGCTTGCGGAGTTCGAGTTCATAAAGACGGCTTTTGAGCAGATTCATGGCAATTTCACGGTTTCTGTGCTGACTTCTGTCAACCTGACATTCGGCCACAATACCGGTTGGAATGTGCGTCACACGGACTGCTGATTCAGTCCTGTTTACGTGCTGTCCACCGGCACCGGAAGCGCGGAATACATCCCAGCGGACATCATCGGGACTTACCACGATCTCGATTTCATCGTTTTCGATAAGCGGATAGACAAAAGCGGATGCGAAAGATGTCTGTCGTTTGCCCTGGGCGTTGAACGGGCTCACACGCACGAGGCGGTGCACACCGTTTTCCCCCTTGAGCCAACCGTAGGCATAGTCACCCCTGATTTCAAGACTGGCAGATTTGATACCGGCAGCATCACCATCCTGTTCAGACAGTACGATTACCTTGTAGCCGGCTTTTTCTGCCCACATCTTGTACATACGCAACAGCATGGAGGCCCAGTCGCAGGCTTCCGTTCCGCCGGCACCGGCGTTGAT
>CAIYFY010000470.1 GCA_903925535.1 uncultured Bacteroidota bacterium
GGAGGATCTGGGGCACTGACTACATTACGAGAGCGTATCCAGGATTCTCTGTACTTCGCTCTCGGAAATCCCGACAGATGCCGCAATGGTACCGATTGGTACTCCATTTTCGTGAAAACTGACAATCAGTTGGTTTCTCGTATTTTCCTGCGCTCTTTTTTCTGCTATTTCTTCCGCCTTTTGAATCCTGCCCCTCTTGTTCTCGTTGCCGAATATTTTGAGGAATGCAACGTCATTCTTTACGTCAACAAATCTCATGTCCTCATTTTTTTAACAAAGATAAGCGTATTTTGAACGGCTGTCAATACTTTAAGTCACGACGTACTCCGTACACCAGCTCGTCCTCCACAACACCGTATTTGTCCAGGGTGCCTTTGAAATGTGCCTCGAGCTGAAATCCTGATTTCTCAAGCAGCCGTTGTGAACCAATGTTCGAGCCGAATGGGCGTGCAAAGATCCGGTTGATAAACGGGTAGTAGTCAAACCCGAGCTTCAGCATCTGTCTTACTGCTTCGGTGGCAATCCCCTTACCCCAAAATGGTTCTCCGAGCCAGTATCCCAGCTCTGCGTTGCGAAAAAATACATCATTTTGCAAGTGCAGGCCGATGGAACCGATTGCCTCACCGCGAAGATCTATGGCCCGAATCAGTTTGTCTGATTCATCCGATGCGAATCCGACGAACCAGCGTGCGTCATCTTCTGTGTAGGGGTGTGGGAAACGGTTGGTCAGGTTTCTGGCAATCTTCTGATTATCTGCATACGTGAGCAGGGATGGCAAATCTTCGGATGTCCACGGACGAAGTGTAACAAGGCTCATGGCTGAATTCGGTAATGCAAACTCACCGCCCCGGAACTGAAAGTCTCGGAACGAATAAGTTTCCAGGATGAAAAGGGTAATTTTCGATCAAAAAGTGGAATTCCTTCCCCCAATATAACCGGAATAATGGTCAAAATAATCTCATCTACCAGTTGCCCGGTGAAGAAAGATGAACAGGTAATACCTCCACCTACCAGCCAGATATTCCCGTTGCACTCACTTTTGAGTCGGGCTGTCAGGGACGCCGGCGACTCAGAACAGAGGTATGTTTCAGGTGTTGAAGGGCTGAATTTGTCATTCGATGACAGCACGTACGTTCTTTTGCCCGTATAGGGCCACTCAATGCCCATACCTCGTATTTTATCATACGTAGTACGCCCCATGATCAGCGTTTCTACTGTACCAATGAAGGACTCGTAACCATGATCAATCTGGTCAGGATTATACATATTCTCCAGCCAGTCAATACCACCATCCGGGCGCGCGATGTAGCCATCCAGAGAGGTGGCGATAAAGAGTATAAGTTTACCCATATCAGTTGCTCAATGTATAAATTTTCTCAAATTGCTGTTCGTTCACACGCGCAGGCGTGGCGCGCAGCATGCCGGTGATAATACGCCTGAGTAATCCGGTAGTATTGGTTACCCGGGCAAACTGGTACGAAGTGTTGGTGATGTAGGCCGCTTTTTTCCAGCGCGTTTTCTGGTACTCGGTCAGGGCCGTGGGAATATCTGCCACAAAATGGAGTTTTCTGGACAAGATGAGCGCATCTTCCATGGCCTGACAGGCGCCCTGACCCAGATTGGGCGTGGTGGCATGTGCTGCATCACCCAGCAGCGCTACCCTCCCCTCTGTCCAGCGCGGTATGGGCGGAAAATCGTACAGGTCGGAGCGTATGATGCTCTCCGGGTGAGCGGCATTGATCATCTGCCTGACGAGCAGCGGAAATGCCTCGCAGCGCTCCAGCAAATCGTCACGCAGTGTTTCAGTTTGATCCTTTCCACCAGGGAGGGCCTCATCGGTGATATAAACGTATACCTGCCGGTCGTTGATATGGGAATAACCCACCCTGAGCCCTTTTTGGTCCGACCATATTTCGTACATCAGGTCCTTTTCTGACTCCGGCAGTGAAAAATCGGCGATGAACCGCCAGCAGGTTTGTCCGGAGTACCGCAGCTGCTGCTCTATCTGCATCTGTCGCCTGACAACGGAATGTATGCCGTCGGCCCCGATCAGAAAATCAGCCTCCAGACTAGTCCCGTCCTCAAACAGCGCCACTACCGAGCGGTCATCCTGACGGAAACCGGCAAACCGCTTGTTCAGCAGGATGGTATCGGCAGGCAATTGCGCGGCCAGCAAATGTTGCAGCACGCCACGGTGAATTGCCACCGTGTCGAAGTAAAAATTCTTCCTGACCCAGGCACCGTCAATCACCGAAATCGGACGGTATTTCAGGTCAACCACGCTGATTTTCTCCAGCTTTTTGCCGGCAGCAATAATGTTATCGGCAATTCCGAGTTCAAACAGTACCTGCAGTGCATTCGGCGCCATCCAGATGCCCGCACCAGCCTCGCGCAGCGCAGGCGCCTGCTCGCACACAATGACATCCATACCAGCTTTTCTGAGCGCAATGGCAGTGGTCAGGCCGCCAATGCCGCCTCCAACTATGATTCCTTTTTTCATGAATTGAACAAATTATACAGACTGTTATAACTCAGCACCTCGAAGCCGTCTTTCAGCGGATAACTTTCCTGAACTGGTGCTACAATGACATTTCGCCGCGTTTTCAGGTCGGCTGCGGCTATTCGCATACTTTTGGTGACCACCGGTGTATCGGTGAATTTGATTTCCACCAGTGTGTCGGGTACTCCCGCCCTGACAATAACCAGATCCGCTTCCGCTCCGTCCTGTGTTCTGTAAAAGCAAAGTTCATGAAAAGGCGGGAGACTGGCTGAAATTTCCTGCACTACACAGGCCTCCCAGGAAGTACCCAGCGCAGGGTGTCCCATCAGTTGTTCGGTGGTTTCAAGATAGAGCAAAGCATGGAGAATACCCGTATCACGGATATACACTTTGGGGGACTTCACAAGCCGCTTTGAAATATTCGCAAACCAGGGCTGAATTCTACGGACCAGGTAGGCCGATTCAAAAAAATCAAGATGGCGACGTATCGTTGTAGAGGTTACACCCAGCGAATTGCCAAGTGATTCATAGTTGAGCAAATTGCCATTCCAGTGAGCCAGCATCGTCCAGAACCGCCTGGTTTGTACCGGATTGGCAGCCAGTCCAAGCATGGGCAGGTCTCTTTCAAGGTAGGTTTGTATGAACTGTACCCGCCACTCAAGACTCGATTTGTCATCAGGGGCCAACAGGCTGTCAGGAAATCCGCCTCTAAGCCAGTGCATCCTGAAATCGGAGGCTGCTGACACCTCGCTGAATGAAAGCGGTGACAGCTCGAAGTAGGCAATACGGCCTGCCAGTGTCTCTGAACTGTCGCGAATCAGATCCGGAGAGGCAGAACCCAGCAGAATGAAACGTCCCGGAATCCGGCGTTGATCAATAAGTCCTCTCAATACGGGAAACAAATGTGGAATACGCTGTACTTCGTCCAGAATAACGGTGCGATCCTGCAGTCCCCCCAGATAAAGCCCCGGCTCCTGAAGTTTGTTCAGATCAGCCGGATTTTCCATGTCAAGGTACAATGCACCCGGCATCACCCGGTTGGCCAAACGGCGTGCAAGTGATGTTTTACCCACCTGACGGGGACCAACTATCGCAACGGCAGGAAATCGGGAGATCAGATCTTCTACCTTTGATTCAGCATTCCGTGGAATGTATATCTGGCTCATTGACTCATTTTTCCCTGCAAATCTAATATGAAATATTGGATTTGCAGGGAAAAACTACATTTTCAGTATCTCCGTGACAGTCCTGAGATTTCTTGTCGTGGCTGTCACCCCGAATACGGACTCAAAGTAATTGTTGTTGAGCCTGGTGTTGCCATATCCGCCGGGACAGTACAGGTGTACCGCCCGGGGCGTGACAAAAACTGATTCATCCACCCGCTTCCGCTCTACTTCCATCACATCGTAATCACCCGGAGGCTCTGAAAGAAAAATGATGTAACTGTTGGCCGGATCACATTCCTCATCCCCATAAAAAGGACTTTCTTTCAGAATACTCCCGAGCAATTTAATACTTCCGACAAGCACCGGAACCTTTAATCCGAAATCTTTCTCTATAATATCGGTTATGCGCCTCGCCAGTTCGCCGGCGTCCGACAGTTCATGAGAGAATACAACATTTCCACTCTGCAGATAGGTTTTCACTTCATGTAAACCAAGTGTGGCAAGGGATGCTCTGAGTGCGTCCATTTTAATCAGGTTTTTTCCACTGACGTTGATGCCGCGTAAAAAGGCTGCGTATTTGTACATGGCGTATAAATGAATTTACAAACAAACTGATGTGTATCGGGACAGGCACTCAGGCACAATATTCAACGAAATTTATCCCTGAAAATGCCGGCTCCAAATTATTTTAACTAAATCAGAAATATCTCCCACACCAAATCGTTTTAGCATCTGCAAGCAAGTAATTCACCTCCCGAAAACAAATCCTGACTGAAAATGACCCGATACACTCTCCTCCTTCTCTCCTTTACCCTGCTCACAACCCTCACTCTGTTCTCCTGTAAATGGTTCGGCCGCTCCGAAAAGCCGGTCTCCATTAATGGGGAGCAGGACGTCTCCGATATGATGGAAATGCCTCCCCTGCCCGCCGGCGGTGCCTACGCCGCAGAATGGAAAATAATAGACAGCCTCGAACAGGAGGGACTGCTCCGGTCAGCACTCGAAAAAACCGAGTCGCTGCAAAAAAGGGCTGCCGATGACAAGAACGGTGCACAGGTTGTCAAATGCCTGCTCTACAGAGGCAAATTCACTACCCTGCTGGAAGAAGACGGACTTGCGGTGGCGATGCTCATGATGGAAAGAGAGGCCGAAAAGCTGCAGCAGCCCGAAAAATCAGTCATGCAGAGCCTGCTTGGCGAAATGTACCCCAAGTACCACGCCAACAAACGCTGGGAAATCAGTCAGCGGACTCCCCTGCCGGGCGATGAGGGTGGCGATATCCTAACCTGGTCGGGCGCACGCATTGCGCGACAGGCATCAGATCTGTATGCTGCTTCCGTGGAACAGGCCGACCTGCTCAAAACGGTACCGGTATCCCGGTTCAGCGATGTACTGTACCCGGGCAGTAACGACTCCATCGGAGGCCAGCCCCTGCGCTCGTCGCTGTACGACTTGCTGGCTCACAGGGCTATTGAATACTACTCCAACGACCTGAATTTCCTCAATGTACCAGTGTATGAGTTTATTCTCGACCAGGAATTTGCCTTCGCGCCGCACAGGGAGTTTCAAACCAGGGTATTCGACTCGCAGGACGGGTATTCGGGCAAGTGGAGGGCTGTAAAGCTGTTCCAGCACCTGCTCAAAATCTACCAAACGGAGAGCCAGGGCGACCAGACGATCCGTCGCGCGCGCCTTTACGATGCCGATCTGGCCCGACTGCAGTTTGTGTACGCCAATTCGGTGCTCGACAACAAGACGGATCTGTACAGAAAGGCGCTCGAAAA
>CAIYFY010000471.1 GCA_903925535.1 uncultured Bacteroidota bacterium
GCAATATAAAGGCTTTTCTGATATTGACATTAATACGATGTGCATTTCCCGCAGGTTGCCCGAATTTTAGCAAAAATTTACGTGAAATTGTTGCTGAATATTCCGATTTTGCGGCCTGCTTATGGGTATGATTAAAATTTTTTTAAAATCAGGCAAGGATATTCCGGTTCGCCGGTTTCACCCCTGGATCTTCAGTGGTGCTGTAGCACGCGTGGAGGGCCATCCGGAAGATGGCGATATAGTGGAGGTTTATGACCGTGGAGGCGAGCTGCTCGGGGCTGGCCATTTCCATCACGGGAGTATTGCCGTACGGCTGCTGAGCTTCGGGCCGGCCAATATTGCCGATCCCGGTTTCTGGGAGGGCAAGTTGCGCAATGCGCTGGCTGTCCGTGCGTTATTCACCAATATCATGGCCACTGACGGAGCGTACCGGCTGGTACACGGAGAAGGTGACGGATTATCGGGACTGGTCATTGATATTTACGGAGATACAGCCGTTGTGCAGTGCCACAGTACCGGTATGCACCGGCAGGTTGACCTGATTGCAGGTGCGCTTGAGGCGGTTTACGAGGGCAGGTTGCGTGCTGTCTTTGACAAGAGTTATGAGTCGCTGCCGGTCAGATATGCCGAAACGCAATCGAACGGATACCGGTGGATTTCCGACGGATACAACACCGCCGACCGGCACATAGTCAGTGAAAACGGTGTGCGATTCCGTGTAGACTGGCAAACGGGTCAGAAGACAGGCTTTTTTCTTGATCAGCGGGATAACCGGCAGTTGCTGAGCCGTTTCGCACCCGGGAAGAGTGTCCTGAATGCTTTTTGCTACACAGGAGGCTTCTCGTGTTACGCACTGAAGGCCGGCGCGAAACTGGTGCATTCTGTTGATATTTCCCAGAGAGCCATGGAGTTATGTGCAGAAAATGTCGAATTGAATGCTCCTTTCAGCGGTACACACGAGGGATACACGGAAGATGTGCTTCGCTTTCTGAAACAGCATACCATGCGTTATGAGGTAGCTGTGATTGACCCGCCTGCATACGCCAAGAGCCTCGACAAGCGCCATAACGCCGTTCAGGGGTACAAGCGCCTGAATATTGAGGCCCTCAGGAGCGTGGCACCGGGTGGGGTGCTGTTCACTTTCTCCTGTTCGCAGGTGGTTGATCGGGAGCTGTTCTACCATACCATTGCGGCAGCGGCCATGGAAGTGGGGCGGCCCGTCCGCGTGCTGCATCATCTGTCGCAGGGCGCTGATCACCCTGTCAGTATGTTCCATCCGGAAGGTTCGTACCTGAAAGGACTTGTTTTGAAACTGGATTAATATCAGTCTTATGTCAACATATCAACCAGATGATCCCTATCAGGGCCCGGATTCAGGAAGAAGTCAGATAGGTCAGCAGGTCGTTCTGCTGCTGCTGATTTGCGTAGCGCTCGTCCTGCTGTACAATATCTTTTTCAGCGATGGCAGTTCTTCGCTGACCAGCTTCTTCCAGCCGTCGAAGGAGGTGAAACTGACCTATGTGCCCTCCGATTTTAACCCCAATCTGGATGAAGAGGCCACCCTGCGCGTGCTCGCTCAGCCGGACGTGTACGCGAAGGAGTTTGATGATATTGTCTATCATTTCAATGTCAATTTGTTGTATCATGTAGCCAGCCGCATGTCGCTGCCCGACAGTCTGAAACGCCGGCTGGAACCCGAGTATGTGAAGCATCACCAGTACCTTAAAACACTGTATTATAACGATTTTGTCGCCCTGAAGGATACCAGTGCCACCCTGTATGAAACCTGGTATAACGACAATGCCA
>CAIYFY010000472.1 GCA_903925535.1 uncultured Bacteroidota bacterium
AACAGGTCAATCATCATATCGGCACAGTTCATGATAATCTCCTGCTCTTCCTTCAGGTTGAGTTTGCCGTCCATCTGCATCTTGGCAGCGCCGCCGGCAGTCATCAGGATAATCTTTTTGAAGTCGGCTACTGCCTTTGTCTCCTCGGCGTACGGACCTTCAAGGCGCTCCATGGAGGGCATGGCAGCCAGCTCCTTCTGAACAGCCCAGGCCGGGCTCACAATATCGAGTTCCCCCTTGAGCGCGCGCTTGAACAGCTGGTCAATCATCAGCAGCCGGTTAATCTCGTTGGTGCCCTCGTAGATGCGATTGATCCGGCTGTCGCGATACGCGCGGGCAGCGGGGTATTCCTCGCTGTAGCCAATGCCTCCGTGAATCTGAACGTTTTCGTCCACGCAATAATCAGTCACCTCAGAGCCCAGCACCTTCAGGATAGAGCACTCGATAGCATACTCTTCGGCGGCTTCCAGCATGGACTGTCCGTAACTGGCGCCTGCAGCGGCCTCGGCGTTCTTTTTATCCTGCATAAGTTGCGAAGTGCGGTAGGTAGCACATTCGGTGGCGAAGTTGCGGATAGCCATTTCGGCCAGTTTGTGCCTGATTGCGCCGAAATTACCTATTGGCTGACCAAACTGCTGTCGCTCGCTGGCGTAGGTGGCAGCCATCTTCAGTACCACCTTGTTGCCGCCCATACACATGACACCGAGCTTGTAGCGGCCGATATTGAGCGCGTTGAAGGCAATAAGGTGACCCTTTCCGATGGCACCCAGCACATTTTCGGCCGGCACCTGCACATTTTCGAAGAAAACCTGTCGGGTGGAAGAGCCCTTGATACCGAGCTTGTCTTCTTCCTCACCGAGCGTGATACCCGGCGATTTGGCGTCAACGATGAAGCCTGTAAACTTTTCGCCGTCAATTTTGGCAAAAACGATGAACACATCGGCGAATCCCGAGTTGGAAATCCACATTTTTTGTCCGTTGAGCAGATAGTGGCTTCCGTCGGCACTCAGGTCGGCGCGGGATTTGGAGTTCAGGGCATCGGAGCCTGCGCCGGGCTCGGTGAGGCAGTACGCGGCCTTGATATCGCCTGCAATCATACCGGGCAGGAAACGGGCCTTCTGTTCGTCGGTGCCGAAGTAGAGAATGGGCAGCATGCCGATGCCTGTATGTGCAGCGAAAGGTACGCTGAACGAGCCAAGCGCGCCGAATACTTCGGAAATGATCGTGTTGGTATTGGTATCGAGCTCCATGCCGCCATACTCGGCGGGCATGTGGGCTCCCAGCAGACCCAGTTCGCCCATTTTTTTGAGCAGGGCAGGGGAGAGGCCCGGCTCCTGCTTCTCTATGCGGTCCCGGATGGGGTCAATTTCATTGTTCAGGAAATCGGCAGCCATCTGCCGGATCATGAGTTGTTCCTCGTTGAACTCCTCGGGGATGAATACCTGCCGGTAGTCACTGTCTTTGATCAGAAATTCACCACCCTTGAGTGTGTCTGTTGCCTGCGTTTCCATGTTATGACGTTTTAGCGAAAATTCGCTACAAATGTACGGGATGGTTTTTTAACACGCAATAGTGCCGGGGGCCATTTTTCAGTCAATTCTCCATTAATGTCAAAAAAGGGATGAGCATCTTTCCGGCGACGGATCAGAGCACGTTGGCGAGTTGCTCTTTGATTTTCTCCAGTTCGTCTTTCATCTGGACAACCACCCGCTGAATATCGGAGTCGTAGGCTTTGGCGCCGAGCGTATTGATTTCACGGCCGATTTCCTGGGAGATGAAATTAAGCGTTCGTCCAACGGAGTTTTTGTTGTTATTCATTTGTTCCAGGAAATACCGGCAGTGCTGTTCGAGGCGAAGTTTTTCCTCCGACATGTCCATTTTCTCGAGGTAGAACACGAGTTCCTGTTCGAACCTGTTCGGATCGTAGTTGTCTCTGCCGATTACCTCCTCGATGTTGGTGCGCAGGCGTTCTCTGACGCGCGTCATGCGTTCCACTTCGAACGGTGTGACCTCGCCGAGCAGGGTGAGTATGTTGTGGACGCGTGACTGAAGGTCGGACTCCATCACCGCGCCCTCTTCCTTCCTGAATTTTCTGAGTTGTTCGAGTGCCTGATTAAGCACACCGCAGACGGCTACCCACTCCTGTTCATCCATCTCGGAGATCGGCGATGCGACTACGTTGGGGATGCGCAGGATGGCCGACAGAATATCCTGCTGGGGGAGGCCGAGATCGGCGGATATCCTGGACAGCTCCCGGTAGTAGCCGCGTATGAGCGATTCGTTCAGACTGACGTTGGCCCCGCCGTCGGCGTTCTGAACATCAATAATCAGGTCAATTTTGCCTCTTTCTGCGTGATCTGTTATTATTTTTCGCAATTCCACCTCTTTCTCCCGGTAATCGCCCGGCAGTTTGAGCTTGATGTCTGTGACCTTGGAGTTCAGGGTGCGAACCTCCACCAGAATAGTTTTGTCGCCGAAACTTCCGAGTGCCCGGCCATAGCCGGTCATAGATAATAACATAATCGGTTTCTGATTGGGAGCGCTGCGGGGATTTCGATCGTCTTGTTCATCGCGCGAGGAAACCGGAGCATTCCAGTGAAAATAAACAGGAGCCGCCAGACGAAAAACGGGATGCCTGACGGGTTGCTGTTGAGGATACAAAGGTAGAAAAAGAGCGCGTGTATGAAGCGTTTGTTAACTAAATTCAAAAAAAACTTTGCCAGGTTTGGAAAAATTGCGAGTTTGCACCCTGAAATAGTATAACATTTAAAGGTAATACTACCGCCGAACAGTCATTTTTTTGACAAAATGCTTGTTGGCCCGAAAAAAAATGCGATCTTTGCACGCTCATTTTGAAAGATTATCGGTTTTTGTTATAAATCATTCAAAATCAACAAAGTAAACAATGAGAAAGGCTGACCTTGTGAATGCAATTTCCGAGAAGACCGGTATCGCCAAAGTGGACGTTCTCGTCACGCTGGAGGAGCTCTTCAAGGAAATCAAGACTACCATGACCGGCGGAGAAAATGTTTATATCCGTGGTTTTGGCTCCTTCGTTATCAAGCGGAGGGCCAAGAAGGTTGGTCGTAACATTAAGAAAGGAAAATCCATTGAGATTCCCGAGCATTTTATTCCTTCCTTCAAACCTGCAAAGGTGTTCGTGGAACAGGTGAAGTCGAATGTAAATTCGCTTCCCAGCGACGACGGTGAGGAATAAATCTTTTCTTGTTTTTACCCTTTAATAATCACAAAACACTACCAGACATGTTTCAAAAAGCGCAAATCATTTCCCTGACTTCAGCCACGGCTCTGTTCTGTGTGTTGTACTTCGGGTTTGATATGCGTTCATCCCGTAAAAATTCTCCGGCACAGTCTGCCGAACAGTCAGGCAGCATCACCGATGCCCTGACGTTGATTACTGAAGCCAGAAAATCGCTTTCACCCGATCAGGCAGGCAGCCTCGCCGCGCTGGAGCAACAACTGGACGGTGCCGCCGATGATGCTGCCCGTATTGCGCTTCGCAAAAAAATCTCTGCTTTCTGGTACGAACGCCGCCAGTTGATGGTTGCCGGATACTATGCAGAGGAAGTGGCTGCCGCCGAAAAAGCGGACTCTTCCTGGTCTGTGGCAGGTGCGCTGTACTACACGGCACTGGTTCAGTCGCAGGATGCCGTTCAGAAGGCTGAAATTGCCGGAAAGGCAGTCAGGTGCTTCGAAAATGCATCCTCCCTTGCAGCAGACAATCCTGCTCACAAGGTAAATCTCGCGCTGGTGTATGCCGAAAATCCACCTGCGGACAACCCGATGAAACCGGTATTGATGCTCAGGGAACTCGAGCAGCAGTACCCCGACAATCCGTCGGTTTATAACGCCCTCGGCCGTCTGGCCATCAAAACCGGACAATGGCAACGGGCAGTTGACCGCCTTGAGAAGGCCTGGAGCCTCGACAAGAAGAATCCGAACACCCCATGCCTCCTGGCCAAAGCCTATGAGGGACTGGGTAATACAGAAAAAGCAAACGAGTTCGCAGCTGTTTGCAACAGTCGTTGAACTTTTAACTCATAACTCAATAACATTCAGTGCCGTATGCCTTGCGGAAAAAAACGTAAAAGACACAAAATCGCCACGCACAAGCGTAAGAAACGTCTCAGGAAGAATCGCCACAAAAAGAAGCGTTAATCATCATCCTTGGGCGCCCTGCGTACCAATCACCCGGGCGTCGGGGTACGTGGTTGGCTTTATATGCCGAAAGAAACTTTCCGGAAGCCTCGTTGCTACCGGAAAGTTTTCGGTATTATTGTATGGTGGAATGGCGCAGGCCAGATTGCCCGAACCAGTGCACCGGCCATCGCGACCCTGCCTGATATCAGTCAGGTGGCGTGCCCGGAAAAAATCTATGTCAAGTGGATAAAGAACTAATAATCAACGCCACGGAAAACGGGGTTGAACTTGCCCTGATGGAAGGCGGCAAACTGGCCGAACTTCACCACCAGGAAACAGACAACAACTTCGCCGTTGGTGATATATTTATCGGGAAAATCAGGAAACTGATGCCCGGCCTCAATGCAGCTTTTGTGGATATAGGCCACAGAAAGGACGCTTTTTTGCACTATACCGACCTCGGACCAAAACTCAGGTCGCTTATCAAGTGGTCAAATGGCGTTATTAACGGAAGCATAAATACTCACAGGCTCGATAATTTCAAGTACGAAGACGAAATCGTCAAGACCGGCAAGATTGACCAGGTACTCAGTAAACGCTGGCCACTCCTGATCCAGATTCTCAAGGAACCTATCTCCACGAAAGGTCCGCGCCTTTCATGCGAACTCACGCTGCCCGGCCGCTATATGGTCATCTCGCCATTCTCCGACAGTGTGTCCGTCTCCAAAAAAATTGCAAGCTCCGAAGAAAGAAAACGACTCCATACCCTGGCTGAAAGTATCAAGCCCAAGAACTTCGGACTGATTATCCGCACCGCCGCTGAAGGCAAAAAGGTGCAGGAACTCCACGAGGAACTCATGCACCTCATCGGTAAATGGGAAGAGGTGTTCAAACAACTCAAAGGTTGTACCCCGCCCGCCAAACTGCTGAGTGAACTCGATAAAACCGGCAGCGTTCTCCGCGACCTGCTCAGCGACAGTTTCAGCAAGGTTGTTGTCAATAACAAGGAACTTTACGCCGATATCAAGGCATACCTGCAGAATATCAGCCCCGATCAGGTCAATATCGTCCAGCATTATACCGGCTCCAAACCTGTGTTCGAAGCATTCGGCGTCACCAAACAGGTGAAGGCTTCCTTCGGCAAAACAGCTACCATGTCCAGCGGTGCCTATCTCATCATCGAGAAGACCGAGGCCATGCACGTCATTGATGTCAACAGCGGACATAAAATGACCTCCGGCGATGTGGAGCAGACAATTCTCGCCGTCAATCTGGAGGCTGCCGAGGAAATCGCCCGCCAGATCCGTCTGCGCGATATCGGAGGCCTGATCGTGATTGACTTCATTGACATGAAGAATCAGGAGCACAAGCGCCAGCTCTCCAAAGCGATGGAGGACTTCATGCGCAAGGATCGCTCCCAGCACACTATCCTGCCGCTCTCCAAGTTCGGCCTCATGCAGATCACCCGCGAGCGCGCGCGTCCCGAAGTGGTCATCAATACCGCCGAAACCTGTCCAACCTGCAGCGGAACGGGTAATGTCAGCCCAACTATCCTGCTCACCGATGATATTGAACGCGATCTGGAGTCAATCATGCAATCAAGACCCAAGTCGCCGCTGATCCTGCGCACGCACCCGTACGTGGAGGCATACCTCACCCGGGGATTCCCCAGCCGCCGCGCAAAATGGTTCATGAAATTCAACAAA
Organism: uncultured Bacteroidota bacterium; assembly: GCA_903925535.1. GTDB lineage: Bacteria > Bacteroidota > Bacteroidia > Chitinophagales > Saprospiraceae > M3007. Next base: position 5,868 of record CAIYFY010000472.1, read on the forward strand.
TGGATCAAAGTGCTGCCCGATTCCGATTTCCACCTCTCCGAATACCGTTTTTTCGACGGTAACGAAGACGAGATACGGCTTTGAGGAGTTTCCTCCCTTTGGTCGTAATGACAATCGCAGCGTTTAAAAAAGAGATGGGGCTTTGTCGGCATCGCCGACAAAGCCCCATTCTGATAGTTGGTATGGTTGGAAGTCATACTGACCGCAAGGGAGCCCCTGCCTTACTCACTCGTAAACCGGAACTCTATCTTCGGGAAATTCTCCTGAACTGTCTGTAAAATCCAGGCTGTTTCGGCGAGAAATACAATATTGTCGTCGTTATCGCGCGCAATATCGCGCTTCCGGCGGTCCAGGAACTCGTCCAGTGCTTTGGGATCCTGCGTGTGCACCCAGCAGGCCTTGTACAGGTTCACGGGTTCGTAGCGGCATTTGGCTCCGTATTCGCTCTCCAGCCTGTGCTGTATCACTTCGAACTGAAGCTGTCCGACTGTGCCAACTATTCGCCGTCCGTCGCTCTGGCGGGTGAACATCTGGGCTACACCTTCGTCCATCAACTGCTCCAGACCTTTCACGAACTGTTTTGTCTTGAGCGGGTCTGCATTCTCTACATACCTGAACTGCTCGGGCGAAAACGCAGGGATGCCCTTGAAATGCAGGAGCTCTCCCTCGGTGAGGGTATCGCCAATCTTGAAATTGCCTGAATCGTACAAGCCCACCACGTCGCCCGGATATGCCTCCTCCAGCACTGTCTTCTTGGAGGCCATGAACATGGTCGGCGCCGGGAACTTCACATCGCGACCCAGTCTGATATGTCTGTAGTTGGTGTTTCGCTCAAATTTGCCCGAGCATATACGGAAGAAGGCAATGCGGTCGCGGTGCTTCGGATCCATGTTGGCAAAGATCTTGAACACAAATCCGGTCATTTTCTCTTCCTCCGGCTTCACCAGGCGCTCCTCGGTATATCGTGGCAGCGGGGTAGGAGCTATCTCCACGAAACAGTCGAGCATCTCCTTGACACCAAAGTTATTCACGGCCGAGCCAAAGAATACCGGACAGACGGTTCCCTGCTGGTAGTCCTCCTTTTTGAAAACCGGATACACGGTTTCCACAACTTCTACCTCGCTCCGAAGTTCGCGGGCCGCCGATTCGCCGATGTGGTACTCCAGTTCCGAACTGGAAAGGTCTTCAAAAACGATGATATCCTCGTCTTCCTGCTTGCCGTGTGCCCTGAACAATACCAGCTTTTTCTCATACAGATTGTACACCCCTTTGAACCGCTGTCCCATGCCGATGGGCCACGAAAGCGGGGTTACCTTGACCGACAGTTTCTGCTCAATCTCGTCGAGCAGGTCGAACGCGTCTTTTCCCTCCCGGTCCATCTTGTTCACAAAAAAGATGATCGGGGTATCTCGCATCCGGCACACCTTGGTCAGCTTTTCTGTCTGCTTTTCCACACCGTTGGCTACGTCAACCACCACGATGGCGGAGTCAACGGCTGTGAGTGTGCGGTAGGTATCTTCCGCAAAGTCTTCGTGACCGGGTGTATCGAGGATGTTAATCTGCAGGTTGCGGTATTCAAAACCCATCACCGAGGTGCTCACGGAGATACCGCGCTGCCGCTCAATTTCCATAAAGTCGGAAACTGTACTGCGCTTGATCTTGTTGCTTTTGACAGCACCGGCTGTCTGTATGGCGCCGCCGAAGAGCAGCAGTTTCTCGGTAAGGGTGGTTTTACCTGCGTCGGGGTGCGCCACAATGGCGAAGGTGCGCCGACGGTGAAGTTCGGAGAGGAAGTCTGTCACAGCAGTTGAATTGATTTTCGGGGCGCAAAGGTACAACAAACGTACGAGCTTGTTCAGGATTCTCTCACCGAGTCAAAAATGTCTCGTTTTCGCCTTTTTCCTGTTTTTGACACATTTTTTATAAAAATGTAAGATATTGTATATCAGTTATTTGCGTCAAAAAACATGTTTATTTTGGATGTCCCAGTGTCGAAAACAGGAGACGGGTGGGCCGGGTACATGGTTTTTCGCGCAGATGTCACGCAGATGTTTTGCGCAGATTTTACACAGAAAACCAGTAAATTTCATGGAAGCAAATGAAATTACTTATCTGATCAGAGGTGCCGCATTTCGGGTGGTCACCGCACCAGGACCTGGCTTGCTGGAAAGTGTCTATGAAG
>CAIYFY010000473.1 GCA_903925535.1 uncultured Bacteroidota bacterium
AATACGTGGAAACCGTGGAAGCCGGTGATAAAGAAGAAAAGAGCACCGAATGCTTTAGGGCCCTGTCCTACTTCATGTACCTGACCGGCATAAGTACCGGAAGTATATTTGATGTACTTCTTTTCAAGCTCTATCTTTCCATCGTGCTCATGCCCGTGGAGCAGGTAGGAATCATCCTTCTTTACTACAACCGGAGCTCCGTTCTCCATGACAGGTTTGCCAGTGGCATCAACCAGTTCGCCATCGGCCATGTAACGGCCAAAGGGGTTCCTCTCGAGAGAAACATTTTCATATTTGATCAGGGTGGTCCATTCATAGGCCTGGCTTCCGAGGAATGTAGCTCCTCCCAGAATAGTGAGGAACATCCAGAAAACAACGCCGCGCCTGTTCTCCCTGTGACCCTCCTGTACAGCACGCACCATGGTGACAGAGCTGAAAATCAGGACGAAAGTCATGAAAGTAACAAACACAAGCGGCCAATGTGCTTTTACAAACGGGAATGATGCGAACACGAAGTCGGGTTCGGGCCAGGTAGGACTACTGAAACGGAGAGCTCCGTAGGCTATAAGGAATCCTGCGAATGTGAAAGCGTCTGATACCAGAAAGTACCACATCATCAGCTTCCCGTAACTTGCCTTCATTGGCTCTTTTGCGCCGTCCCACAGATTTTGATCTTCTCCGTGAGCGCCATGTCCGTGTGTAACAGATGAATCTGCCATGATATTGAATGAGTTTGGTGTAATCCAGTTTGAATTGCTCAACTTCCGTTAAGCATGAAAAATACGATGAGATATACCCAGAGCAAATCTACGAAATGCCAGTACTGAACAACCAGTTCAAACCTTTGTCTGCGACGCAGCGTAGGTTTGTACGGAAGGATAAAAGCATGTGCGAGTGCCACTCCGAGCGCTGCAATACCGCCCAGCACGTGGGCTGCATGCAGGCCTGATATCACATAAATAAAAGAACTCGAGGGGTTTACTGTGAAAGTTGCTCCGATTTCGTTCAGAGCTTCCCAACCCCGGTATTGCAGGACGATGAAAACAAGACCCAGTATGGCTGTTGCTATCATCATCAATTTATACCTCTTCTCATTGCCAGCCTTGAAACCGCTGTAAGACAGATGCAAGGTGACACTGCTTAAAAGAATGACGGCCGTGCTGACAAAAAACACATCCGGCAACTTGAATTCCAGCCAGTTACCAGCCGCACGTCGCACGATGTAGGCACTTGTGAAAGCTCCAAAGACCATGACCATGCTGGCTATGGCGATCCATAGTGCCAGCTTTTGCGGGTTGATCTTGCTCTGGTTGTAACGTTCAGCAGCGGAATTCATGGTTTACAGTTTGTCTAGGAGCAAAACAATCAGAGAAAAAGGAAGGTGTGCAAAAGAGACGAACATCTGAGCCCTTGCGGCCTCCCTTGAGCATGTTTTGTACAACTTCCAGCATTTCCAGGCCCACCATATATTGATGAGTGACAGGACAACAGTTGCGACAGCACCAGTGTAACCCAGATACCAGGAAACAACAGCATTTACTATCAGCAAGATGCAGAACCAGAATGATAAATATCCGGTTGTCTTGTCTCTGGCACCGTCAACTCCGGGAAGCAATGCGAAACCAGCCTTCTTGTAATCTTCATCAGCCACCCAGGCAACTGCCCAAAAATGAGGGAACTGCCAAAGGAACTGCAAAGAAAACAACATCCAGGCTGTAGGCGAAATACTCTGTTCAAACGCCAGACACCCGATGATGAGCGGCAAAGCTCCGGGTATGGCTCCGACAGCTACTGCCAGGGGAGTTGACCTTTTCATCGGCGTATAGACAAACGCATAACTGATCAGAGAAATAGTACCCAGAAACCCGGCCATTGCATTCAGCATGGTGAGCATCACAATACCGGCCAGAGCCATCAATCCGGCAGCCAGAACAGCCGTTGAAACGCTCATCCTTCCAGCCGCAAGAGGCCTTCCGGCGGTACGAACCATCATCCGGTCGTAATCGCGCTCGAGCACCTGATTGAGTGCATTGGCAGCACCGGTAATCAGAAATCCACCCATCGTCAGCAGGAACATGCCCGGGAAGGTCACATTGCCCCCGCTGACGATAGCGTAAGACATAACAGCAGAAAAAAGAACTAACAGAGTCAGTTTAAACTTGACCAGCAATCCGAAATCAGTTACGGCCTGCCTCAATCCTGAAAAAAGAACGAACTGTTTGACTTCCTCGCGGTGCATGAATCAAAGTTTAGAACTGGTGGTTTTTTAGTGACCCATATCACGTTCGCCCTCTTTCAGCGGAACGTACTGGGGAATGAACTCCTGACCATCTTTGGAATAGTCATAAGACCAGCGCTGGACCGTAGGAATACGGCCCGGCCAGTTGCCGTGACCAGCCTCGATAGGTGTAGTCCACTCAAGTGTATTGGCACCCCACGGGTTCTTCACAGTAACCTTTCTGCCACTAAAGATGGAGTAGAAGAAGTTGATGATGAAAAGAACCTGCAGGAAGAATACGAAAATGGCTGCAACGGTGATGAATTTGTTCAGATCACCAAAG
>CAIYFY010000474.1 GCA_903925535.1 uncultured Bacteroidota bacterium
AATATCTGATTGTTTCCATGATTCTGAGCGGCGTGGTGGTCCTGATGTGTTTATTTCCTCATACCATGCTTAGTCCGGGCGAACTTCTACAGGGACACCAGTCACTGAACAATGACTGTTTTGCCTGTCATGCACCGTTCGGAGGTCTTCCGGACAGAAAGTGTGCTTCATGCCATGTACCGGCAGAGATAGAAAAGGACATGACGGTACATTTTCACCAGAAACTGGCGAATATTTCATGTGTTTCCTGTCATGCAGATCATCAGGGCATCTCATCAATAGCCGAGGATTTCAAACATGACGTACTGCCCGGAAACCTTCGCCAGGACTGCCAGATGTGTCATCAGCGACCAGAAGACGACCTCCATCACAGAGTAAGTGCAAACTGCACGGCCTGTCATGGAACCGAGGACTGGAAGGGCGCTGTTTTCAGTCACAATCAATTGGCTGCCGCAGATCTGAATGCCTGTATATCATGTCACGACAAGCCTTCGGATAGACTGCACGCGTCACAAACGATGAATTGCAGCAAGTGCCACTCGACAGATTACTGGTCTCCTGCCACATTTGAACACAATAATTATTTCGTACTCGACAGCGACCATAATGTTTCATGTGACATATGCCACATAGGTAATATCTATGATTCATATACCTGTTATGGATGCCACGAACACAACAGGGCCAATATACTCGCCGAACACCGGGAGGAGGGCATTTCAAACATAAATGACTGCGCAAGGTGCCATAAAAGTTCCGATGAGGGAGGGGAACACGAAGGTGAGCCTCATCACGGAGGCGGAGAACGCAAGTCGCATGACAGTGATGACTAACCCCTGGGAATCATTTATAATACGGACAAAATAGACAAAATAAACTCTATAATTTTGATATACTATACTTTTTAATGACTTTTGTACCGAAAATGACAATTTTGTTTTTCAACCAGTATGCCGGGTTATTACCGACAGAAAACACTCATTCAAATTTAATTCGTATGTTTCAAAAACAACTTAAATCGTGCCTCATGCTGGCAGTTGCCCTGTTATTCTGGGGCAGCACTGCCATAGCGCAGCGGCAAATCAGCGGCAGGGTAACCGATGCCGAGACAGGCGAACCACTTATTGGCGCCAGTATCGTCGTAACAGGTACCACCGCTGGCTCAATAGCCGATGTTCAGGGCAATTTCCGCCTCGAAGTGCCGGCTGACGCCAAATCCGTCCGTGTAACCTATACTGGTTATACAGAACAGACTATTGATCTTGGAGCCAGCACGACGCTGGAGATCAGACTTCTTCCCGGTGTCGCACTCACCGAAACTGTCATTATTGGTTATGGCCGTGTAAAAAGGGAAGATCTTACGGGTTCCGTGGTGGCGGTAACACCCAAAGAATTCAACAAGGGCGCTATCACGGGTCCGCAGGAGCTGCTGGCCGGTAAAGTGGCCGGTGTGCAGGTAACCACCGGTGCTGATCCGGGTGGTGGTGCCACCATCCGTATTCGCGGCGGTTCTTCGCTGAGTGCTACCAACGATCCGCTGATAGTCATTGACGGTGTTCCTGTTGCAAACGATGATATCGCCGGTGCGCGCAACGTACTCAACGTTGTAAACCCGAACGATGTTGAGAGTATTACGGTACTGAAAGATGCCTCTGCCACCGCAATCTACGGTTCGCGTGCATCCAATGGTGTTATCATGATCACCACCAAAAAGGGCAACTCGAAGAAAGAACTTCGCACCGAATACAACGGCAGCCTGGCGTTCAGCAATATCGTACAAACGGCTGATGTACTCTCGGCAGACGAATACCGCGATCTGATTTTCGCCCGCTACGGAGAAAATCACCCGGCACGTGCACTGCTTGGCAGCGCCAACACCGACTGGCAAAGTGAAATTTACCAGACCGGCGTCATGCAGGACCACAACCTGTCACTCTCCGGTGGTATCGGCAGACTTCCTTTCCGTATATCCTGGGGTCTCACCGACCGCGATGGCATCCTGAAAACAGACAATTTCAATCGTCTGACAACTGCCGTCAACCTGAATCCGACATTCCTCAAGGATATGTTGCAGGTAAATGTCAATTTCAAGGCGATGTCTGACAAGAACCACTTCGCCGACCGCGGCGCAATCGGTTCTGCCTTCCAGTTTGACCCGACACAGCCCACTACTGTTGCCGACGGTCCCTACGGCGGTTACTTCACCTGGCTGAACAACGACGGCAACCCAAACACACTGGCCACTGCCAACCCACTGGCACTGCTGTATATGAAGAACGACGAGTCGCACGTAAGCCGCTACCTGCTGAACGCCTCTGCAGACTACCGCTTCTGGTTCCTGCCAGCGCTTCACGCCAACCTGAATGTGGGTTTCGACCGTTCTTACGGATCAGGCTCTGTATTCATCCCTGCTGATGCTGCCTTTGCCTTCTCTACCGGAGGCCGCGATGAAGTTTACAACCAGACCAAGCGCAACAAACTGATCGAGTTTTATCTGAATTACGCCAAACAGTTTGGTAAAAACAACCTCGACGTAATGGGTGGATACTCCTGGCAGCATTTCTACCGCAATAATTATGCTTTCGCCACCAACGTGGATAAATCTCAGGTGCTCCGTCCGGCCGACAGTACGCCGCGCGAATACTACCTGCTCTCCCTCTTCGGACGTCTGAACTATTCCTTCAACGATCGCATATTCCTGACGGGTTCTGTGCGCCGTGACGGTACATCCCGCTTCTCCGAAGACAACCGCTGGGGTCTGTTCCCGGCAGCAGCGCTCGCTGTGAAGGCAGTTGACCGCCCGAATGCCACATTCTCCAGCATGAAGCTCCGTCTGGGTTATGGCGTAACAGGTCAGCAGGATATTAACAACGATTACTATCCGTATCTGGCGCGCTATCTGGCCAGTACACCAACCGCTCAATACCAGCTCGGAAACCAGTTCATCCAGACACTGCGTCCGGAAGGTTATGATGCCAACATCAAGTGGGAGGAAACAACCACCTACAACGCTGCCATTGACTACGGATTCTGGGGTAACCGTGTGACAGGTGCCATCGAGGTATATCTGCGCAAAACAAAGGACCTGATCAATTACATTCCCGTTGCTGCAGGTACCAACCTCACCAACTTCATCAACACCAACGTAGGCGACCTGGGAAACCGCGGTATCGAGTTCTCTCTTAACACAACCCCGTGGCAGAGCGACAAGGGCAGCTGGACTTTCGGGTTCAACGTGGCTTACAACGAGAACAAAATTACCCGCCTGACCAAAACGGAAGACCCCAATTATCAGGGTGTGAATGTTGGCGGCATTGCAGGCGGTGTGGGTAATACCATCCAGATTCACAGCGTAGGGTACCCGGCAAACTCGTTCTTTGTTTACGAACAGGTATATGATGCACAGGGAACTCCCATCGAAGGTCTGTACGTTGACCGCAACGGCGACGGGAAGCTTACCCCCGACGACCGCTACCGCTACGAAAAACCGGCACCCAACTACCTGATCGGCTTTACTACCGGACTGAATATCGGAAAATTTGACTTCTCGGCAGCCGGACGCGCCAATCTGGGCAGTTACATCTACAACAACAACCTGTCGAACAACGCATACTACAACCAGCTCTACGGAAGTACCAATGTGCTGCGCAACGTGTTGTCACCCACAGCCTCCATTGATTTCACCGTGCCACAGTACTTCTCTGACTTCTTCATCAGCGATGCATCGTTCTTCCGGGTAGATCACGTGACGGCCGGTTATACGTTCAATATTAACCGCCGTATTCAATCGCTGCGCCTGTCTGCCACCGTACAAAACCCGCTGCTGATTACCAACTACGACGGACTCGATCCGGAAGTATTCGGCGGAATTGACAACAATGTTTACCCCCGTGCACGCACCTTCCTCCTCGGACTGCGCGCCAACTTCTAATTCTAAACGACGAAATATATGAAACTGCTGACAATCAAAAACATGCTCTTCGTGGCTGCGGTATCCCTGACAGCCGTGTCGTGCTTCAAAGATCTGAACACTGTGCCTATTGATCCGGATGAGATCACATCAGCGGCGGTGTACGAAAATCCTGCTGCCTACAAGCAGGTGCTGTCCAAGTTGTATGCCGGTCTGGCCGTGAGCGGTCAGGAAGGTCCGGCGGGTCGTCCGGATATCGCAGGTATTGATGAAGGGTTCTCCACCTACCTGCGTCAGTACTGGAAAGCCCAGGAATTACCCACCGACGAAGCGGTCATTGCGTGGAATGACGGCAATATTCAGGACTACCACCAGCAGGACTGGGATGCCAACAACGAGTTTATCACGGCCATGTACAACAGGATTTATTACCAGATCTCTCTGTGTAATGAGTACCTGCGCGAAACAACTGTGGAAAAACTTGACAGCCGCGGTGCAGATGCTGCACTCAAGGCAGAAGTGGCTCAATACCGCGCCGAAGCCCGCTTCCTGCGCGCACTCAGCTACTGGCACGCGCTCGACTTCTTCCGGAACGTACCTTTTGTTACAGAAAATGACAAAGTGGGTTCCTTTTTCCCTGTTCAGTACAATGCGGAGCAACTCTCTGACTTTATCGAGTCTGAACTGAAGGATATCGAAGGCGGCCTGGCTGCACCACGTCAGAATGAGTACGGTCGTGCCGACAAGGCAGCAGCCTGGACACTGCTAGCCAAACTCTACCTGAACTCCGAAGTTTATACCGGACGCAATCGCTACAACGACTGCAGTGCTTACTGCCAGAAGGTAATTGATGCAGGCTACACGCTGCACCCTGAATACACACAGCTCTTCATGGCCGACAATCAGAATGCATCAGGAATTATTTTCCCTGTTCTGTTCGACGGTCTGAAAACGCAGACATGGGGCGGCATGACCTTCCTCGTGCACGCGGGTGTAGGCGGGAGCATGAAAGCTTCTGACTTTGGTATTGATGGGGGCTGGGGCGGTATCCGCACCACCAGCGCACTGATCAATAAATTCACCGCTGCCGGTGTTGAGTCAGTTGTGGTAGCCCCGACAGAGGGAAACACCGCCAGTTACCAGAAAATATACGTCCCGGGCAACTATCAGGGCTGGAACCCGGCCGGAGCAGCCAACCTGACCTCTCCGGCTGGCAATAATACCTACGAAGGGTATATTTACTTCCCGGAAGACAACTCACCGTTCAAGTTCACGCTTGGTCCCGACTGGAATAACAACTTCGGCGATAATGGCGCCGATGGCACGCTCGACCAGAACGGAGCGAATATATCTGCTCCAACTACGGGCTTCTACAAAATCAATGTGGATATGACCAATCTGACCTATACACTGCAGAAAACAGAGTGGGGTCTCATCGGCGACGCCACGGCAGGAGGCTGGGGAGAAGACCAGAACATGACGTATAATGCATCTTCAGGTGCATAGGAAATTACAGCCAAACTGGAAGGTGGCAAAGATGTGAAGTTCCGTGCCAACGACGACTGGGCCCTGAACTACGGCGATGACAGCGCCAACGCAACCCTTGAACAAAACGGCGCCAATATCAAAATCCCGTCAGGCGGCACTTACCAGATCAAACTGTATCTGGACAAGCCCGATTATACCTACTCCATCGAGAAACTTTCTCTGGATGGTCGCGCCCTGTTTTACACAGATGGCCAGTCGCTTGAAATCGCTGACATCTCTCAGTTCACCGAGGGTTACGCGCTTACCAAGTACAGAAACGTGACAACCGCTGGTGCAGCCGGCTCTCATCCAACTTTCGTGGACAATGACTTCCCGCTGTTCCGCATCGAAGACGTTCTTCTGATGAAGGCGGAAGCACTCCTGCGCAGCGGTGGTTCGTCCTCAGAGGCCGCTCAACTGGTGAACACTGTTCGTCAGCGTGCCTACGGCGGAGGAACAGCAGCCAACGTCAATGCTGCCGACCTGACCCTGGACTTCATCCTCGATGAACGCGCCCGCGAACTTTACTGGGAAGGACATCGCAGAACAGACCTGGTACGTTTCGGCAAATTCAGCGAAACAAGTTATCTGTGGCCATGGAAAGGCGGCGTGAAGGAAGGTGTTTCCACTTCGAAACACCTTGACATCTTCCCTATTCCGGCTTCTGACCGCGGGGCCAACCCGAACCTGCAGCAAAACCCGGGTTATTAATTCTTCACCTTCTCTCCGGTTATTCCGGGAATGATGTTTATTCTCGTCATTCCCGGAACTCCGGGATAAATATCGAAAAACATGAAAAAATTTCTTGGTTTCATATTTGGTACGGCTCTGCTGCTCTCCGCCTGCTCGGAGCAAACAAAAGACCCTGTACTCCAGTTGGGCGCTGCTCCTGCAATAACCGCACCGGCAGCAAGCGCTGCATTTACCCTTACAGAGAGTAAGGCAAATGATATTTTTTCAGCTTTTACCTGGACAGCAGGCTCCTATGGCTTCGATGCAGCAGTAAGTTATACCCTCGAGCTCGACAAAGCGGGTAACAACTTTGCAGATCCTGTTGTGGTAGGCACTGTGAACGCCCTCTCGCTGGATGGCGTGACTAACGGTAAAATAAACAATATCCTCCTTTCAAAGGGCCTGCCCGCCGACGAGCCATCCAACATTGAGTTTCGTCTGGCGGCCCGCGTGAATCCGGATGTGGAAGTAGTATATTCCGCACCGGTTTCTGTTCGCATCACACCCTATCCGGTAATTATTGTTTATCCGCAGTTGCAGGTACCCGGCAGCTATCAGGGCTGGAACCCGGGCGATAACAATACCATCATCTTCTCCGCCCGCAGCGACGAGAAGTATGAGGGCTATATTTACTTCGCCAATCCGAACGAGAAGTACAAGTTTACCAAGGGCCCAAGCTGGGCGAATAACTGGGGCGACAACGGCCTCGACGGCACGCTTGAGAAAGACGGCGCCGATATTCCGCTGGCCGATGCCGGATTGTACAAGCTGAATGTGGACCTCAATGCACTCACACACAGCAACCTGAAAACCAGCTGGAGCATCATTGGAAGTGCTGTCGGTGGCTGGGATGTGGATAAAAACATGACATACGACCCGGCTACCCGCAAACTGGTAGCAACACTTGATCTGGTGCAGGGTGAAATGAAATTCCGCGCCAACAACGACTGGGCAGTAAATCTCGGTGATAACGATGCCAACCGCTCACTGGAGTATGGCGGCGCCAACATCGCAGTAGCTGAAAGCGGCAACTACACCATTGAGCTGAACCTCGGCAGTGCAGTTTATACGTACAAGCTGACTAAGAACTAAGTTTAATTTCTGTCAGACAGAGATTTGGGGGAGTGTCATCATGACGCTCCCCCTCTTTTTTTGTCATAATCACGTACCCCCACCAACACCACCTTGTTTTTCCGGCTCCTTTTCGGGAATATTCTCCGAAACCCCATTCTGCAGGCTCGGCTCAACCCGGAGTGCTGCGATCAGCCTGTTTTTGTTAACCACAGAGTTGTACAGAGAAGATTTCTCTGCGTAACTCTGCGCCGTACTCGGCGTGACTCTGCGGTTAAGCAAAAACGGGCTCCAGCATACAAAACTATTCACAGCAGGATGTATCAGAGGTATTTTGGATACTACACCCGTGGAAATACAGGTGAAGGCAGCAACAAACAAGACACAGCAATAATTTAAAAAAATATCCTCCACCGGAGTACCGATGGAGGATATAAAAGACACTTGTTCCTTATCCGGATTGGGAGTTTTTTAATCCAGCGACTGGTTAGCCACTTTGGCGGCTTCTACCATTTCCTGATACTCCTTCGGCGTCAGATTATCCATACAGAAGTTAATCGGATTGATCGGATTGCCGCGGTAATGTACCTCATAGTGAAGGTGAGGAGCCGTAGAAAGGCCAGTATCACCCACTTCTCCTATTTTCTGACCCTTTGTCACTTTCTGACCGGGACGAACATTGATGCGGCTCATGTGGCCATACAACGTGACATACCCGAAACCGTGGCTTATCTTGACACAGTTTCCGTAGCCCTGATGCCAGCCGGTTTCAGTAACCACACCATCGCCGGGAGCCTGGATAGCGGTGCCCACGCGTGCCGGAAAATCAAGACCGGCGTGGAACTTTTTAATTTTGTAAACCGGGTGGATTCTGTAGCCAAAGCCGGAAAGAGTACCAATTGTTTTCTGCAGCTTGTCCTCCCTCACTGGTTTTACGCTGGGGATGGAAGCGAGCATATCCGTTTTGCTTTTCGCCAAAGACTGTATGGTATCCAGGGATTTACTCTGCAATACCAACTGTCTGCTAAGGAAGTCTATTCTCGTAAGTGCCTCACCAACGGCAGCACCTCCGAACTTGAAGGCATCAACTTCAGGATGAGCGGTATGCCCCCCTGTACCTGCTTCCCATATATCCTTGTCAATAGGATCCATGCCAAAGACCATACGGTGTACATTGGCATCGCGCTCCTGAATATTGTCAAGTACCTTGGACATCACCTCAACCTGCCCGCTCATCTGTTTGTATTTGGATTCCATCTGCTCTATCTCGCGCATCAGATCCGCCTCACGCGGTGATGGGAAGAGTGTGTAGAACACAGCAAGCATAGCCAGCGACGTCACTATTACGACAGAAAACACGCCGAAAGCCTGCCAGACCCTGGTCTTGACCGGAACTACTACCTTTTCATAGGTAAGTGTGTGAATGTTGTAAACAAACTTTTCTTTCCTGCCCATAAAGCTCATTGTTTGCCAGGCAAATCCATGACTGCCTTGTCATAAATCTTGTCAATCTCAGGCGGACGAAACGCACTTGGTAAGGGTTAAGATAATTCGCCTTGATTTCCTGATCAGTTAAAGAAGCGAAGCAATTGAAACGCTTCTTCCGGATTATTCAGAAAAAGAAAACACCAGCGAACCTTATCCTCATATTCAGTGCAAAAGATTAGGTGAAACCCGGTATTTTAATGTCCGGGGCTGGTTTTTTCAGAGTTAATTCCCTGGAACTGATCGTTTTTTATTAGCGATGGCGAAAGCCCCGGTAACTGCGACAGATTCCTTGGAAAGGCAAAAAAACGACTTTTTTCAGAAAAAAACAAATTACCGCTTTTTTTTAACAAAGCGCCGCAAACCATTTGAACGGCACCGCTGCCTCTGCGGCATGGCATGAGGACAGCAGAGAAGCCGGGTGTTCAGGGTGCTGTTCAGCCGACGCTATAAGTAGCACCAGCCTTGCAAACCTGCCATAATATCAATTGACGGAGAAGGCTGGCAGATTGGCTCTGGAGCTGCTGTACAGCGACAAAGTGCTGATTCTGACACTCATGTATCGCGTAAGGGGGAGGCGATAGACCATGTCCAGTAGCTCTGCCTCCGTATCGGCGCAGAAGACTACCCACAATTTGGAGTCCTGCAGTGAAAGGGAATAGTTGAGCACTTTCCCCTCACCGATAAGCCGGTTTACAAGGTTGCGCTGCGATGGAATTTTCTGGATAAATTCTTCTGACAATTCAGATGGAAGGGTAAAGTCCACCATGTACTGTAAAGGTCCGTTGTTCTCCATTTAGTTACAATGATTGTTTGAAACCCCGACAGGGGCAAGGTTTTCAAAAGTTTCGGGATAAATACTGCAAATATTATTCCAAAAACAGTGGCCGGGTGTTAATGGGCCGTAATTCCGAGCGCCCTGAGGGTTTCGAGATCGAGGTTTCCGACAGGTAACCCTTTGTCTTTCTGAAACTTGGCCAAAGCGGCTTTCGTGCGTTCTCCCATCACATTATCGGGAGTTCCCTGAAAATAACCGGCCTTGAGCAGGGCTGTCTGTACCTGCTTTATGGTATAGGCTGGCATTCTGTCAGGACAAAGGACTTCTCGCCATGCGGTGAATCCACCAGGCCTGACAAGTTTTCTTCTGGTAACGGTAATATACTCGGCCGGCACCTCCTCTGATTTCAGAGATGCTTCTTTTTTAACAGATTTAATGGTGAATGGTGCCGTTTCTGCCGGCACTATTTCCTCCCTTACAGTGGGCGGGGTTACCATAACCTGCTTTTTCACGGTAACGTATTCGGGCGCTACCGTTGCATCCGCTGCAGCTACCTCCTCCCGGGCACGCCTTATTGTCACGGGTCTGTACGCTGCAGGAATTTTTTCTTCTTTGATATAGGTATCTTTTACAAGCTTTTTAACCGTTCTAGTTGCAGTTTTCGCAGGTACTTCTACAGTTTTAATACATCCGGCATCGGCCACGCCTGATCCGTCGCAACCTTTGTTGACGCGCTTGGTGATAGTTGCGTACTCCGCCGGTGTTTCAACCATACACCATACATAACAGTCATCAGGGTTGGCGCCAAGGCAGGTGGCGTCCGCAAGTTTCTTTACCCATTTCACACCGGCCGGCTTAACTTCCACCCGCTCAGTCACCGATTCGTAAGCCGGCTGCAGCACCTCCAGTCTGGTATGTGCCGCCTCCACAACATAGGAAACGACAGTATCCCTGTAAGTAGCCGGCACAACAACAAACCGGATTTCTTCCGGCTTGATCAGGATATTTTCAGTCACAGTTTCATAAACTGAATTGCTTTTACCCGGTGATTTCACCATCACTCGGTCCTCCACGACTTCATATCTGGCAGGCTCGGACACCAGTCGCCTTCCTGCAGGCTTCACCTCGAGCTGTTCAATACCTGACACCAGTTCGGCGGAAACAGCCGTGAGTCGCTTATAACCCGCTCTGACGAGTACCTGCTCCGTTACATTCTCAAACTGATCGGGCATCAGGCACTTGGCATAGCACTTTCCGGGCATGGCGTTCGGGGGCGAATCCTGGGCAAACAGCGAAGTGCCGGATAAAATCAACGCGTAAACAAGCAGTAGTAAAGACTTCATAATCAATTTTTTGCGCGGAATGCAGCGTGTTCGGATGAGATTTACAAAAGTAGGTGTGTCGCTGACAAATTTCTACTGTTTTTTTTATATCATCTCCTGATTTTGGGATAACAAATAAAAAACTTTGTAACCAGTTGAGTGTAAA
>CAIYFY010000475.1 GCA_903925535.1 uncultured Bacteroidota bacterium
AGCAGCCATTGAGTTCATACGTTTTCAGGTGCTGCTCCCTGAAGAGAAAGACAGTTTTATGTATGCGGCATTGATCGTAAAACCAGGTTCAGATGCTCCGGAGTATATCTCTCTGTGTGAGGAAAGGGAACTCGATGCATTCCTGTTGAAAGATGGGCTGAGAAAGCATGATTACGTGGGCCGGTTGTACAGCATCAACGACAGGGGTATAGTGGCAGGCGGGGGCAAAAAAAAGAATGTTTCGATTTACCAGTTGCTGTGGAAACCGCTCGAGAATTCGCTGCGAGGTGTTGACAAGGTGTACTATTCCAGTGCCGGACTGATGCACCGAATCAATCTTGCTGCCCTTTCTGTTTCGCAGGATTCCACGCTGGCAGCCCGATACCGGCTTGTACAGCTTGGAAGTACCCGGTCGCTGGTGCAACCCGGCAAGGTGGAAATGCCCAATGTTAATGCAGTGGTGATGGGAGGTATTCAGTACGATGCAGATTCCACTGCTTTGCAAATGGCAATTCAGCAGCTTGATTCCTTTTCTTATGCGACCCGCGGAGAACTTCGGTTTTCCCGTCCCGACTCACCGGAGACGTACACTGAGTTTTGGGATACGCTTCCGTACACCGTCAAAGAAACAGCAGAAATATCTGCAACGCTTGAAAAGTTTGGCTACGCACCCAAAAGAATCACCGGATACGATGCCACAGAGGAAGCATTTCACAAACTGAGCAGTACTGGAGCCTCACCGCGTATATTACATATTGCCACGCACGGTTTCTTCCTGCCAGACCCAAAGGAATCGGGCAGGGACACAGAAAAAAACGTGTACAGGCAATCAGACAACCCGTTGATTCGCTCAGGGCTCATCCTGGCAGGTGGTAATCACGCCTGGAACACCGGTAAATCTGTAAAGACCGGTCTTCAGGACGGTATCCTCACCGCCTACGAAATCAGCCAGACCAATCTGTCAAACACCGAGCTGGTGGTACTTTCCGCCTGCGAGACTGGCCTCGGTGACATAGAGGGTAACGAGGGTGTTTACGGACTGCAGCGTGCGTTCAAGATAGCCGGGGCAAAGTACCTGATTATGAGTCTCTGGAAAATACCCGATCTTCAGACGTCGGAGTTTATGACCCAATTCTATAAAAACTGGCTGGAAAACAAAATGACTATACCCGATGCTTTCAGACAAACCCAGCAGGAAATGCGCCGGCGGTTTATGGATCCCTTTGCATGGGCGGGTTTTGTATTGATTGAGTGAGAAGTTTTCTTTTTGCACCGGGCATTGCGCATCATCTCAAAATTTCACGATAAAATCTTTTGCTGTTTGCCAAAAAATACTGACAAATGGTCTGGACACATTTTTTCGATCTGCTTTTAAAACTGATTTCCATAATCCCGACATTTATTATTGCAATAGCAGCAATGATGCCATATTACACGGATGAAGGCCCCGGAATTCTGTCAGTACTGCTTATACTTGCCTTTTGGTATGTTATTTACAAGTATCTGTTCAGAACACTGGCAACATACCTGTATTGCAGGATCAGCCTGAAAATGAAAGTCAGTTTTGAAGAAGCGAGGCAGCTCAATGAAGCTTATACTCCGATATTTGGTATGAAG
>CAIYFY010000476.1 GCA_903925535.1 uncultured Bacteroidota bacterium
CTACCGCGTCATTCGCGGCGGGTCGTGGCTCAGCGTCCCGCTGATCTGCCGGGTAGCGCTTCGTTACAACGTCGCACCCGGCAACCGCCTCAGCACCGTGGGGTTCCGTCTTGCCAGGACGAAGTAACCCTTTGTACTTTTACCCTTTTACACTTTGCAGGGGCTCCCGTGAGGGGGCCCTTTTTTTGTACAAAATAATGCAAGAGTATTACCGCACCCATTTTCAGCAAATCGCGTTGTATATATAGCGTATATATAGGCGGAGCAAGTCTATGTGTCACCACGGATCGTATATATACGAAATTGCAGCCGTATATATATGAAAAAACCGGTACGGCCTTCACTGCACAGGACATGCAGTTACCAGACGCACCGGTCGTGCAAATATTCGTCCGGTCAGAACCGGAGCAGGAGCAAGCACTGGACAGAAACGGCCACACCTGCCGCATCCGTGGAGACGGCAGTTCCGGGCAGTTTTCCTGTATTGGCAAGACGGAACCCCACGTTGTTGTTGCGGTTGTCGGGTGCGTTGTTGTTACGATTCGCTACCCGGCAGTTCTGCGGGTTGTTGTTCCACGACCCGCCGCGTATGACGCGGTTGGAGCCTTTGCGCTTACCCCTTTATCGTATGACTGTTCAAAACGCTGTTTCGGAATCCTTCCAGATCCGGATAATAGGACAGCATTGCCCAATAGCTGTTTACCGACTGGAGAAAAAAGTCTTCCGATATATCGCCTGACAAGTACTGTTTTTCCCTGCAAGCAAGTCTTTGGGTTATTCTTCTTGCATGTTTCTGATGCAAACGGATGGTACTGCGAAAAATTCTCCTGCCAAGAAATGGTACTCCGTTCAGATGCTGGTTCAAAAATGTAGCAGCCGGTTTAAGAGACAATTTCAATTCTTCTGCCAGAAAAGTATCTGTAATACCCCTTAAATCCTTCAGGCGTTGCCTGTTGTCATCAAAAATCACAAAGTCATCCATGTACCTGACATAATACTTTACTCCGGCTCTTTCCTTCAGAAAATGGTCAAGCTGATTCAGATACACATTGGCAAAGAACTGACTTGTTCGGCTGCCAATAGGCAATCCTTTGCCGTCATTTCCGCCATGCAGGATAATGGCTGAGCAAACATCAAGAAATCTGCTGTCCTTTATTTTTCGTTCAAGCATTTCAATCAGAATCCGGTGATCCACCGAGTCAAAAAATTTTTCAATATCCGACTTGAGGTACCAGTCATTGTACTTCAGGAATTCCCTTGCTCTGAAGACTGCTGCGTGTACCCCCTTGCCAGTACGAGTGGCATATGAATCGTGGATAAAAACACGTTCAAAGTGAGGTTCAAGCACCTGGACAACAGCGTGATGTACTACCCTGTCCCTGAATTCCGCTACGGCAATCTGCCGCTGTTTCGGGTCATATATTTCGAAGAAACGGTACGGCGAAGGGTGCCAGGCACCAGTCTGAAGAGCAGACTGAAGTGAGATCAGCTCTCGTTCAAGTTCACAAAAAAAATTGGCGCTTTCACGGGTATTTCCGCATCCCTTCCGCGCTTTTTTCCATGCCTGCAGCAGGTTGTCAAACGTGCACAGCTGACCAAATAGATTACCTATTCTTTGCATGATTTGAGCCACCCTCCACACATCCTGCCTGCAGTGAGGAGTTCTTTTTGAATAAACTCATATTGCTGGATACTCAGATAGCGCCGCTCGTGACTTATACGCAACAGAAAACGCAGCTTTTCGAGCTGAATATTCACCTTGACCAGCAAAACCTTTTTCTCTCTGGAGTAAGTGGCCTCTATCAGCAGCTCCAGTATATCCAAAGCCATATTTCCGATACGACCTGTCAGGGTGAATCGGGTGTGTTTGGGAAAACGGTCGCATTTGTCCAGCAGCCAGTCGCTGGTTTTATACCAGTGTTCCAATAGTTGCGGAGGTGTCATGCCGGATGATAAAATTGCCTGATAATGTCTGTTATATTTTTGCCGTATTTTTCCATTTTGGTTTTCCCGAAACCACGCACCAGTTTGAGCCCTTCCAGTGTAACGCATTTCTGTACGATAAGTGAGATCAACTGGGTGTTGGTCGCTATCATGTAAACAGGCAGTCCAACGCCTCCGGCTACTTCCTTCCTCCATTCTTTCAGGCGTACGAGAAGCGCTTTTTGCTGTTCATCCAGATGCTTTTCCGGATTTTCACCTCCATTTCCGGCCACCTTTTCCTCTGCAAGAATCTGGCCATAATGCACAGCAATGGTCCAGAATGGCTGGTGATTCCTTGTGAAAAACTTCGAATCAATCTTGTGGATTCGTTTATTCAAACAAAATTGGGAAACTATATCGTCGTGGAATGTTTGCGTCTCCTCATTAAATGGAAGCGTGAAGATTCTTATCGGCATTTTCAATTGTTTTACTGGTGATGTACTACCCTTTTCCGGGGCTTCGCTCCGGAAAAGGGTAAAAGGGTAAAAAAGCAAAGTGTTACTTTGTCCTGGCAAGACGGAACCCCACGTAGCTGCTGCGGCCGTCGGGTGCGTAGTTGTAACGAAGCGCTACCCGGCAGATCTGCGGGACGTTGCTCCACGACCCGCCGCGGATGACGCGGTCGGCGCCATTGGAAGGCCCCTGTGGATTGGTCTGTGAACCGGAAGAATAATCGCCTTTCCAGTCAGAGCACCACTCCC
>CAIYFY010000477.1 GCA_903925535.1 uncultured Bacteroidota bacterium
GGAATTGCCCCCTGTTCCTCCTCCATCGGCCGGTGTAGCCTTTGGTTCGTGTCGAGTGGGGTGCAGCCTCCGTTCGTGTCGAGTGGGTGCAGCCTCCGTTAGTGTCGAGTGGCTGCGCCCCCCGTTAGTGTATTTCGCCCTTACAGGGCTGTTTTATGGGTGGTGTGGTTTTCCTCCTTGCAGTGGGAATTGCCCCCTATTCCTCCTCCATCAGCCGCTGCTTTTCCCACAGCTCGGCGTAGTATCCGCCCTGCGCGAGCAGTTCATCGTGGGTGCCGGACTGGACGATGCGGTGGTCTTCGAGGACGATGATTTTATCGAACTGAAGCATGGAGTAGATCCGGTGGGTGATGATGATGGCTGTTTTGTTGGCCAGTGCTGTTTGCATGTAGCCGAGAATCTGACTTTCGGTGTTGGTATCAACGGCTGAAAGACAGTCGTCGAGGAGGATAATATTGGGGTGTTTGGCAAAGGCGCGGGCGATGCTGACCCGCTGCTTTTGTCCGCCGGAGAGCGTGACGCCTCTTTCGCCCACAATGGTATCATACCCTTCGGAAAGTCCGGAAATATCATCGTGAACAGCTGCACTTTTGGCGAAAAACTCGGCTTCTTCTCTGGTGACGCCCTCGCGGCCGAAGGCGATATTCCCGAAAACCGTGTCGGAAAACAGGAACACATCCTGCGGGACATATCCGATTTGCCGGCGCAGGTTGTACAGGTCGTGGCGGGCAATTTCCTGATCGTCTATGAGAATTTGTCCGTCGGACACATCGTACATGCGCACGAGCAGGTCGGCCAGCGTGGTTTTTCCGCTGCCGGTGCGGCCGATAATGGCCATTTTTTGGCCGGGCTCGAGCGTAAAAGAGATACCCTCCAGTGCTTTTATGCCCGTATCCGGATAAGTGAAGGAGACATTTCTGAATTCAATTTTACCGCGCAGGGGTGCTGCCGATTCAGCAACATGGCTGTTCCGGATAGCGGGTTCTGTTTTCAGAAATTCGTTGATTCGTTTCTGGGAGGCCGATGCCTGCTGGGTCAGGGAGGCAATCCAGCCGATAGCCGTAACCGGCCAGGTCAGCATGTTGATGTAAATGACAAACGACGTGATATTTCCGGCGGTCAGTTTTCCTTCAATTACCAACAGTCCGCCAACATATACGGTGATGATGATACTCGCGCCGATGAGCAGCGACATGAGCGGAAAGAAAAAAGCATCCACCCGAATCAGCTCGAGTGAGCGGCGGCGGTACTCTTCGCTCTGGTCGGCGAACCAGCGACCCATGGCTTTTTCCTGTACATAGCTTTTAACCACCCGTATGCCGCTGTAAACTTCCTGAGCCGTGCTTGTCAGTACGGCCAGTTGCTGCTGTATTTTTTCACTGCGCTTGTTGATAATCGAGCTGACCCAATAAATGGAGATACTTAGGAAGGGCAGCGGGAGCAGCGACCACAGGGTAAGTTCCACACTCACACTGACCATGGAAGAGATGGCGAGGATGAACAGGAAAATCAGGTCGAGACCGTACAATATGGTTGGTCCGAGGAACATCCGCACCTTGGAGACATCCTCGGATATGCGCGACATCATGTCGCCGGTGCTGTTTCGCTTGTAAAAAGCCAGATCTAGCCGGGTGTAATGAGCAAAAATCTCCTTTCTCATATCATACTCGATCAGGCGGCTCATCACAATGATCGTCTGGCGCATGAAATACATGAACAGGCCCATCAGGATGGCGAGACCGATTACGGCAGCTCCGAAGAGAGCAATTTGCCGGCCCAGTTCCGAGAATGCCTCGGGGTGTGCTTCAATACCGCCGTGCTCCTTGTAGAACCTGACCCGTTCAATGACCGTGTCGAGGGCCTGTCCGATTACCTTGGGTTGCCATACGCGGAAGGCATTGGCGAGTCCGACAAAAATGGTTCCGAGCAGAAATCTCCAGCGGTATCGCCAGAAGAATTTTTTGAGATAAGAGAGCAGGTGTTTCACGTATTACCCGAATGGCCCGGAGGCCGGTGAGAGGAAAGAAAGTGTTTTCACAAAAGAAATCAGTGTAAACCAACAAAAAAACGCCGGAACTGTTCCCTTTTACGTGTAAAATAAGTCTTAACAGACATTTTTTCACAAATACCGATAAATTTACAGCCGGATACGGAGGCAGGCATCAACTGTTGTGCCGTATCTTTCACCATCAAACTGCATCAATTTATGGAAGCTTATATTGTAGCCGGGTATCGCTCGGCGGTGGCAAAAGCCGGAAAAGGCGGGTTCAGGTCTTATCGTCCCGACGATCTGGCGGTAGATGTGATACGTCATCTGGTGGCCAGCGTGCCTCAACTCGATCCGAAACTGGTGGATGACTGTATTGTGGGCTGTGCGAATCCGGAAGGGGAGCAGGGACTGCAGATGGGCCGTATTATTTCCAACCGTGCGCTGGGCAAGGATGCGCCGGGCATGATTGTGAACAGGTACTGTGCCTCCGGACTGGAAACTATCAGTATTGCCGTGGCCAAGATCAGGGCTGGCATGGGGCATTGCTTCATTGCCGGAGGTGCCGAGAGTATGTCGCTGATACCCATGACGGGTTACAAGCTGGCGCCCAACTACAATATTGCCTCACAAACCCCCGATTACCTGGTAGGGATGGGCCTGACTGCCGAGGCTGTAGCTGCCAAGTGGGGTATTTCCCGTGAAGAGGCGGATGCTTTCAGCGTGCGAAGTCACCAGCGCGCGGCTGCCGCGATAGATGCGGGCAAATTCAGGGATGAAATCGTTCCGGTGAGCGTCCCGGAGGTGTGGGTTGAAAACGACAAAAGACAGGAGCGGGCTTACACTGTGGATACAGACGAGGGCGTACGCCGCGACACCAGCGCAGAGGGTTTGGCCAAACTGAAACCTGCTTTTGCCCAGGGCGGCATTGTGACGGCGGGCAACTCGTCACAGACCTCCGACGGAGCGGCCTTCGTGCTGGTCATGTCGGAAGAGATGGTGAAAAACCTCGGCCTCCAGCCCATAGCGCGCCTTGCGGCCTGTTCTGTAGCCGGCGTGGAGCCGATACACATGGGCATTGGTCCGTGCGCGGCCATACCGAAAGCACTGAAACAGGCGGGTATGCAGCTCGGCCAGATAGAGGCGGTGGAGCTGAACGAGGCGTTTGCTGCACAGGCGCTGGCTGTTATCAAGGAAGGGTGTCTGAATCCAGACATTGTAAATGTGAACGGGGGCGCTGTGGCACTGGGTCACCCGCTCGGGTGCACGGGCGCGAAGCTGACCATACAGATTATCAACGAAATGCGCCGGAGCAACCAGCGTTACGGGCTGGTGACAGCCTGCGTGGGTGGCGGACAGGGCATTGCGGGTATTATAGAAAGACTGAACTGATTATGCGTCACTGGCAGATAAAAGCATCGCTTTTCCTCAACTATTTCGTGTTTGCCATCCTGCTGAACAGCGTGGGTACGGTTATTCTGCAGGTGCAGAACAACTTCGGTGTATCCGAGGGCTCGGCATCCGTACTGGAGGCCTTCAAGGATCTGAGTGTAGCGGCGGTGTCTTTCCTGCTTTCGTCGTTCATCACGCGGATCGGGTACAAACGGTCCATGCTCATTTCACTGGGATTTGTGGCGGCGGTTTGCTTTATGATACCGCTGGTGCCGTCGTTCTGGGCCACCAAATCGCTGTTTGCTGCCGCCGGATCGGGCTTTGCACTGATTAAGATGTCTGTTTTCGGTACCATTGGTCTCATTACCAAAGACGAGAAAGAGCATATCAGCCTGATGAATTTTGTGGAAGCGGTGTTCATGACAGGCGTGTTATCCGGCTACTTTATTTTCAGTGCCTTTGCCGATGATGCCAATCCGGCCAGTACCGGCTGGATGAACGTCTATTGGCTGCTTGGCGGCATCACACTGGCTGCATTCTTTCTGTTGCTGACAGCCCCGCTGGATGAATCGCAGGCGAAACCGGCAGAAAAAGAGGCGGGCTTGCAGGATATAACCGCCATGTTCCGGCTGCTGGCGGTACCGCTTGTACTGGTATTCATATTGTGCGCGTTCTTTTACGTGCTGATCGAGCAGAGCATCATGAGCTGGCTGCCCACTTTCAACAGCAAAGTGCTGCAGTTGCCCACCACCCTGAGCATACAAATGGCGAGCATCATGGCCGGCGGGACGGCACTTGGCCGGGCACTGGCCGGGCTTGTCATGAAACGCCTGAACTGGTACGTGGTGCTGAACGGGTGTCTGTTGCTGGCTGCGGCCCTGGTATTTACAGCCATACCATTATCGGCGGGAGTAAACGGAGCATCGGCTACCGGATGGGGCGACGCTCCGCTCGCAGCGTTCATATTTCCGATGATAGGATTCTTTCTGGCGCCGATTTATCCGGCGATCAACTCGCTTATACTGAGCGGACTGCCGAAACAGCAGCAGGGACTCATGTCGGGACTTATCATTGTATTTTCAGCCTTGGGTGGTACGACAGGCTCCATCATAACCGGACACATATTCGGACGGTTCGGCGGAGAAAAAGCCTTTTATTTTTCCCTTTTACCGATTGCAGTTGTGTTAGTCGGACTTTATTTCTTCAGGAAACAGCATCGCGGTCAGGCCTCCTGACCCTTTCTTCAGACCAAAAAAAATATATGGTCAATGAATATTTTGACATAACCAACCTTTCGCCGCTGTACGAAGACGTACAGAACAGCGGAATATTTGCGGATTCCAAGTACTTTGTTGACTGTGCATTGCGTACAGCTCCCGAAAAAGTGCTCCGCGATTACGATAAAGAAAAAACGGAGGCCGGATTTGATCTGAGGGCCTTTGTTATGCGCCATTTTTCGGTACCGGAAACGCCGGAAACAGGCTATCACGCGGGGGGAAAACTGATCAGCCAGCATATAGAGCAGCTATGGAGCGTACTGCTCCGGTCGCCGGTTGCCACAGAAAAAAACGCAACCCTGATACCCCTGCCCAATCCGTATATAGTACCGGGCGGGCGATTTCGCGAAGTGTATTACTGGGACAGCTACTTCACCATGCTGGGGTTACAGATATCCGGGAAAGAGGAAATGGTGCAGAACATGGTTGATAACTTTGCCTTTTTGATAGATCACACCGGTTTCATACCGAACGGGAACCGAACCTATTACCTGAGTCGTTCGCAGCCTCCGTTTTTTTCACTGATGGTGACACTGCTTTCGGAAATGAAAGGGGAGGACGTGCTGATGCGTTACCGGCCCGAGCTGGAGCGCGAGTACGAATTCTGGATGTCGGGAGAGAGCCATGCAGAGGAAGGATCAAAACACAGAAGGCTGGTCACACTCCCCGGCGGTACGAGTCTGAACAGATACTGGGACGACAGGCCGGAACCCAGGCCCGAGGCTTACGCCGAGGACGTGCACACAGCATCGAAAAGCAATGCACCAGCAGAAGTTACCTGCAGAAATATCCGGGCGGCGGCCGAATCGGGCTGGGATTTCAGCAGCAGGTGGTTGGCCGATCCGGACAGACTGGAGACCATACAAACCACCGATATACTTCCGGTAGATTTGAACTGCCTGTTGTATTTTCTGGAAAAAACACTGCTGAATATACACAGGCAATTACCGGACCGGGTACCGGCCGACGTATTCAAGGAACGCACCAGAAAGCGCAGGCAAGCTATACAGGATTACTTCTGGGACGAGGATAACGGGTTCTTTTTCGATTACAATCACGTGAAGAACCGGAGAACCGGTGTATGGACCCTGGCAGGCGTATTTCCTCTGTTCTTTGGTATTGCAACCGGCGAGCAGGCTGCGGCGGTTGCCCGTCACATAGAAGAAAAATTCTTGCGGGCGGGCGGACTTGTCACCACCACCCTGACAACCGGGCAGCAGTGGGATGAGCCCAATGGCTGGGCGCCGCTGCAGTACATGGCATGTCGGGGGCTCATGCAGTACGGCTACACAGACCTTGCCGACCGCATCAGGAAAAACTGGCGGGATATGAACGAGAAAATATACGCAGATACCGGAAAAATGATGGAAAAATACAACGTAACAGACCTGAATCAGCCGGGAGGGGGCGGAGAATATCCCAATCAGGATGGTTTTGGCTGGACTAACGGTGTATATCTCGCCTTGCCGTATCTTTGCCCTCCAAATTCACTCAAGAAATGAGTCGTTCCAAACGTACGCAATCACTTTTGCAGTTTGGTCTGTTCTGTGGCATACTTCTGTTTGTCAACATACTGGCCAACATATTCTACACCCATTTCGACCTGACGGAAGAAAAGCGCTTCACGCTTACGGAGCCCACGCGCGAACTTTTGCGCGGGCTGAACGATCAGGTTTACGTTCAGATACTGCTCGACGGAGAGTTTCCGGCCGGGTTCAAGCGTTTGCAGACAGCCACCAGAGAGATGCTGGATGATTTTCGTTCAGAGACAGGCTACCTCGACTATCGCTTTGAAGACCCGTCGGCAGGCAGTCTGGAGGAGGTAAACGGCCGTAGAAAAGCACTGGCCGAGATTGGCATACAGCCGGTGAACCTGCGCGTGGCTGATCAGGGAGAAACCACCCAGAAACTGATTTACCCTTTTGCGATATTTCGCTTTGGCAGTCGGCAGGTGGTGGTAAAACTGCTGGAAAATGAATCGTCCACCCTCTCGCCGGAAGAAGTTATCAACAATTCAGTCACCCTGCTGGAGTACAAGTTTGCCAATGCCATCAAGAAGATACAGGCACCCGCGCGGCCGGTTATCCTGTTCACCAAAGGCCACGGAGAGCTGGATGAGACCAGGGTTGCCGATCTCGACAGAAGCCTCCGCGCGTTTTATGATACCGACCGCATCAGTCTGGACTCGGTGATTCAGGTGAAACCCGAAGACTGTGCTTTGATGATTATAGCCAAGCCGACGCAGACCTTTTCTGAGAAAGACAAATTCAAGATAGACCAGTACGTGATGAGCGGCGGGCGCGTACTTTGGCTGGTGGACCGGCTCAGTGCGAGCCTGGATTCCATGCAGCTGACCAGCAGATTTGTTCCGTCGGACTATCCACTGAACATAGAGGATATGCTTTTCAGATACGGTGCGCGCATACAACCGGATCTGGTGCTCGATCTGGAGTGCAGCAAAATCAAGCTCGTGGTGGGTCAGGTGGGCAACTCGCCCCAGTTTGCGCCGTTTCCGTGGTATTATCACCCGGCAGTGTTGCCTGCGAGCAATCACCCGATTGTGAAAAATCTCGACCGGGTAGATTTGCGGTTCTGCTCTTCCATTGATACCATACGGACGAAAACGCCGGTAAAGAAGACAGCAGTACTCACCACCAGCCGGTACAGCCGGCTTCAGTTCAGTCCGATAGATCTGAATTTTGAAATCCTGAAATACCAGCCCGATCCTGAAAAGTTTGACAAAGGAAAACAGACCGTCGGGCTTCTGCTGGAGGGTGTATTCCCGTCGGCCTATGAAAACCGCGTATCCGGAGAGATGCAGGCGGGTTTGGAGCAACTCGGACTTTCCTTCAAAAATGCCAGCGTACCCACGCGCATGCTGGTTATCAGCGACGGAGATGTGGCGGCCAACCACGTTCGAAACGCGGAGGAAAAACAGTGGCTACCGCTGGGTTACAACCACATGGACGGAGCTACCTATGCGAATAAAGACCTGCTGCTGAATGCGGTGGAATACCTGATAGATCCGACCGGCGTGATAGAAGCCCGCACCAAGGAGGTAAAACTCAGGCTGCTCGATACAGTAAGAGCCAGGGAAGAGGGTAGTTTCTGGAAAGGAATCAATGTGGGTGTACCCCTTTTACTGCTGGCTTTAGTTGGCTGGACGTTCAACTGGCGCAGAAAAAGAAAATACGCACGCTGACCATGATAAAGCGCATCGTAAAAATGACCTTCCGCGAGGAAGATACAGACAAGTTCATCCGCGAAGTTTTTGATCCGAGCAAACAGAAAATCAGGGCCTTTCCCGGTTGCCGGCACATGGAACTGCTCAGAGATACCCGACAGTCGAATGTATTGTTTACGCTGAGCTACTGGGATGACGAGACAGCATTGAACAATTACAGAGATTCGGAACTTTTTTCGGAAACCTGGATCAAGACCAAAGCATTGTTTTCAGACAAACCGAAAGCCTGGTCGCTGGAAATACTGGATACACCCTGACAAACTTTTTTAATAATCCGCAACATGATCGTCTTATGCACACTGAATCTATCGGCAGATTAATACAGTCTGTATCTTTTAACCATGAACTGGTGACGAACGGGCTTTCTGCGGACACACTGGAGGCTATCGAAAAAGTATCGGAGGCAAGAAGTTTCCGGGATGGAGACATTCTCTATGCCCAGGGATCCGTACCTCGCGGCGTGTATCGCTTGAAGTCCGGTCTGGTGAAAATATCCACCAGCACTCCCGGAGGGCACCGGCAGGTGGTATATATGTACAAACCTGGTGACTGGCTGGGATATCGCCAGAATTTCACGTCAGAGCTTTATCCAATTGAAGGCATGGCCATCGGAAATGTCGAGACGACATTCATCCCGATGGAAGAATTCATCAGGCTTGTGAAATCCCGTCAGGACTTTTCATACAACCTGCTGCTCACGCTCAGTCAGGAGTTTTCAGCCTGGGTAAACAGAACAGTTTATCTGGCGAAATTTCCCGTCAGAGTACGGCTGGCTATAGGACTGTTGTTTCTGGATGTACAATTCAGGGAATCCGGCAATGAGCCTGCTACCATTTTGTTTTCGAGAACAGATCTGGCAGACATGATAGGTGCCACCATTGAAACGACAGTGCGTGCACTGGGGGAGTTTAAAGAAAACGGCTGGGTGACTGCCAGCGGCAGAACCATACGGGTGAAGGACAGAAATGCCTTGTTTGACTCCATCGGAGCACTATAAACAACTGTTTTTCGGCATGTTGTTATACGCTCGCGTGTCCGGTTTCAGCCACCGTCCTGAACAACGGATAGGTTACCTTGTTTTTTTTAGATATTTGAGCCTGTTTTCAGATAAAACCACAACGGATATGAACAAAGTCATTCCCACATTACTCCGGACAGCTGGTGTATTCGCCGTATTTGCTGCTCTTCAGTACGTCATCATCTGGTATCTGCTAGCTCCCGCAGGACTGATTGCCGGTTTATTCATGTATAAAACCAGCGACGACCGTCCGATGTCGCTCGGGCTTATTATTGGCAGCATACTTTTCGGCGTATTTGCGTACGCCATGTCGCAGATATATCCGATCAAGTAAGATACAGCGTTCGTACATACGGCGCATTTCACATCAAATCACCGTACTTTTGCGGCGGTAACAAAACCGCATTTTCATGATTCAACGTATTCAAACCGTTCTGTTGCTCCTGGCGGCTATTCTGCTGGGATTGCAGTTTGTATTTCCATACGCGGAGGCGGCATCCGGCCTCTCGGGCTCCTTCGGCGATGGTGTATTCAGTGTGAACGACCGGGCAGGCCTGCAAATCAACACGGGTCTGGCATTTGCACTGGCTGTGATTGCTGTTTTTCTGTATAAAAACCGTCCGGCGCAGTCGCGTATCACCACTTTGGCCATATTTGCCAGTACCGTACTGGCGGTGAGCGTTGCCACCCAGTGCTTCATACTGATTCGGGAAGCAGGTTCGGAGGTGGTGAACATCCACTATCAGCCGGGCATTGCCTTGCCTGCACTTTCCGTGCTGCTTTTGTGGATTGCCAACAGATTCATCAGAAAAGATGAGGAGCTGGTCAGGTCGTCGGACAGGCTCAGATAAACCCCGTTTATTAACAGAACACAACTACCCAGACATGACATCGCGACAGATACGCCGTCAGTTTCTCGATTTTTTTGCTTCCAAAGAGCATAAAATTATTCCCTCTGCCCCCATGGTGGCCAAGAGTGATCCAACACTTATGTTCATCAATTCGGGTATGGCGCCGCTCAAGGATTTCTTTTTGGGCAACCAGACTCCGCCATCGAAGCGCATAGCCGATACACAGAAGTGCCTGCGGGTGAGTGGCAAGCACAACGATCTGGAGGATGTTGGCTTTGATGGCTACCACCATACCATGTTCGAGATGCTGGGCAACTGGTCCTTTGGCGATTACTTCAAGCAGGAGGCCCTGCGCTGGTCGTGGGAATTGCTGACGGGTGTTTACAAGATACCCAAGGATCGTCTTTATGTGTCGGTCTTTGCCGGTAACGAGGCCGAGGGCGTTCCGTTTGATCAGGAGGCTTATGACGTCTGGAGTACCATGTTGCCGACCGACCGGATCCTTCGTTTCGGTAAAAAAGAAAATTTCTGGGAGATGGGCGATACGGGTCCGTGCGGTCCCTGTTCAGAAATTCACGTGGACCTGCGCACCGACGAGGAGCGCGCCCGCGTGGACGGGCGTGCGCTTGTGAACGCCGATGATCCGAATGTGATCGAGATCTGGAATAACGTATTCATGCAGTTTGTGCGCAAAGCCGACGGATCACTGGAAGAGCTTCCTGCCAAATCTGTTGATACGGGTATGGGTTTCGAGCGCCTGTGCCGTGCCGTACAGCAAACCAGCTCCAACTACGCTACCGATTTGTGGTTACCCATCTTCAATTTGCTGGGTGATCTGAGCGGACACAAATATCAGGATACCTATCCCAATACGGATGCTGATCCTGCCACACTGAAGAAAGATATTGCCATGCGTGTGGTAGCTGATCACCTCCGTGCGGTCAGCTTTGCGATTGCAGACGGAGAGTTGCCGTCCAACACCGGTGCCGGTTACGTCATCCGGCGCATACTTCGCAGGGGTGTGCGTTATTATTACTCATTCCTCGAGCTGAAGGAACCGGTGCTGTACCGCTTGTTTCCGGTACTGGCCAAAGAGATGAACGATATATTCCCGGAACTGGAAGCCCAGCAGGATTTCATCGTCAGGGTGTTGCTGGAGGAAGAAAAATCATTCCTGAGAACGCTCGAGTCCGGACTGAAGCGCTTCGACCAGCTTGACATAAAGGATAAAACTGTTGCCGGAGCCCAGGCATTCGAGTTGCTCGATACGTACGGCTTCCCGATAGACCTGACCCGCCTGCTTGCCCGTGAAAAAGGACTTGTCGTAGATGAGGAGGGCTTCACGCAGGCACTGGCCGAACAAAAGGCCCGTTCCCGAAAGGATGCCGCCAAGCAGGTAGGCGACTGGATGGTACTGCGCGACGAAGCGGATGTAGCTTTTGTGGGTTACGACGAACTTGAGACAGAAAACAGTCACGTCACCAAGTACCGAACAGTAAAGGTAAAGGAGCAGCCGCAGTATCAGATTGTGCTCAACCGGACACCCTTCTACCCGGAAGGGGGCGGACAGGTTGGAGACACCGGTTACATGGTATTTGGCGATGAGCGCGTGCGCGTACTCGACACCAAAAAAGAGAATAACCTGGTTATTCACATTCTCGAGCGACTGCCGGAAAACATGGATGCCGCTTCTGTGGTATGCATGGTGGATGAACGGAAACGCCGTCTGACAGAAAACAACCACTCGGCCACCCACCTGTTGCATGCGGCACTCCGTCAGGTATTGGGTACCCACGTACAGCAGAAGGGATCATACCTCGATGATCAGACACTTCGCTTCGACTTCCAGCACTTCCAGAAAGTGTCGGACGAAGAGATTGCGCGCATAGAAACCATTGTGAACCGCAAAATCCGGGAGAATATAGCACTGGGAGAGGCTCGCAGTTTACCCATCGAAGAGGCGAAAAAGGCAGGCGCCATGATGCTTTTTGGTGAAAAATACGGGGAGACTGTCAGGATGATCACATTTGACCCGGAATATTCGCGCGAATTGTGTGGTGGTTGTCATGTGAAAAATACCGGCCAGATAGGTCTCTTTAAAATAACTGCCGAAACAGCAGTAGCCGCAGGCGTACGTCGTATCGAGGCAACCACTGCAGAAGGTGCTGAAAAGTGGATTGACAAACAACTGGAACGACTGTCGGTGTATGACAGCGCATTCAAGAATCCGAGAGATCCCGGCAAGGCAGTAGCCGATTTACAGGACGAAAACAAGCGATTGCAGAAACAGATCGAGCGGTTGCTTCAGGAACAGGCCAACGGACTGCGCGACGGACTGAGAAATCAGGTACAGCAGGTTAACGGGGTCAATTACCTTGCACAGGTATTGCCGGTCAATGATGCCAATGCTGTCAAGACCCTTGCTGTCGAGCTGGAGCGGGAACTTGGAAATGCCGTCATTGCCTTCGGATCTGTTTCCGGAGACGGAAAGCCATCGCTTACAGTTAAAATCAGCGACAATCTCGTAAAAGAAAAGGGGTTAAATGCCGGCACCATAGTGCGTGAGCTTGCACAGAAACACCTGAAAGGCGGTGGTGGCGGACAGCCGGGCTTCGCTACAGCGGGCGGTACGGATGCTGCCGGGCTGAAAGATGCGGTAGACAGCATCAGAAACTACCTGAGCTGATAAAATGACAGGGGCGCCGGACTTGACCGACGCCCCTGTTTCATATTCAGACGGTTACTTTCATAGTTATGCGCCAGCGCGCACTTTCTGCGTGATGGCAGATGCCGATATAACACCGACCTGACGCCAAACTTCCTTCCCGTTTTTAAACATGACAAGCGTCGGGATACTCATGATTCGGTATTGGCCGGCCAGAGACTGATTATTGTCCACATCAATCTTGATAATACGGACTTCATCGCCCATGTTGGTTTTTACCTCCTGCAGGATGGGAGCCATGACCTTGCATGGTCCGCACCAGTCTGCGTAAAAATCCACCAGAACGGGTGTTTCGCTGTTGATAATGTCTGAAAAGTTGACTTTCATGTGTTGGTACAGTAAGTTTTATTCCGCGATAGATGCGATCAGGACATTTTCCCTGATCTGCACCGGGCATTTGAGCGAGTTGGAAACCAGACAGTAGCGGTGCGCCTTTTCAACGGCGTCGAGGATGGTCGGGCGAAGCGATTCATCGGCGATCATAATAGTCGGATAGAGAGTGATCCCGGTGAAAACAGACTTGCCTTCCACGCGCTCAACTACACCCTCGGCTTCGCAGGTGATGTCATCAAATTCAAACTTCATTCTTTTGGCAAAGAACTGGAAAGTATTGATAAAGCATCCTGCGGCAGC
Source organism: uncultured Bacteroidota bacterium (assembly GCA_903925535.1). Taxonomy (GTDB): domain Bacteria; phylum Bacteroidota; class Bacteroidia; order Chitinophagales; family Saprospiraceae; genus M3007. Next base: position 13,128 of record CAIYFY010000477.1, read on the forward strand.
GCCTGTGAGCAGTGTCTCGGGCGACCAGAAGCCCTCTTTTCCGCCAAACTCGGGTGGAGTGGCAGATTCTATACCAGAATCTACTTCGGCTGCATTGAGCAAAGTAACGCCGTTATTCTGAAGGCCGGCTTTGAGTTTGAAGATCATTGGTTGTTCCATGACTGTCCTTTTATGGTGAATCGCCGGATTTTACCGGTCCGGCGAATAATTGCATTGACAGTACAAAGGTGCGGGGCGCGCGAGAACAGTTACGGTGACAATAGTTACAAAGCAGTATGATTTCAGAGAAGAAATCAGTTCATATTGTAATTGACGCCCAATCGCACAAATCTTCCGGGCTGGGGGTTATAAATCAGATCATCGGGTGTGCCACTGGCATCGAGTCCGGTGTGTTCGCGGTCGAACAGATTCTGGATGTTACAATAGAGCAGAAACTGTTTGCTGAGAAAAACCCTTATCGTGAGATCCACCGTACTGAACCGGCCGAGTATTTCGGGTCGGGAGCCGAGCTGGTAAAGATCCCGATAAATCACTGATTTGCTTCTGGAGTCGCCCACATGCGTGTAGGCAAAGTTCAGTTCAGTTTGTTTGTTAATTTTTATGTAGTTGCGCCACTGAACAATCCAGGAAGGCATATTGGGGATAAAGTTCAGGTCGGGCAGGTTATAGCCATGAGATTCTCTTCCCTGAGCGTACTGTACATAGAACTCCGACCTGCCGGTTATATTGACATACCGGTCTGTTTTTCCGGAAAAACGGATATTCAGTATCGTTTTGTTACCGGTTCTGGAAATCAGTTGAGCGCCGAGGATAGTACCGGATTTTCCGGGTGCGTTCATGTAGCCGTAGTACCAGGTATTATTGTCGCCGGGCAACAGGTATCCCGGTCGGTAAAGATTCTCCGATTGTTGCCAGAAACCGAGTATTTCTGCGCCACTTCCACCAGATATATTGTAGCGAAGCCCTATTTCCGATCCCAGAAAAGACTCGGTACTGCCCGCGCCGGCGTTGGCGGTCAGTCTGAATACAGGATTCACAGCCGGATCAATGATGAAAGAGTTAAAGTTGCCATACAGAGAACCATGCCTGAATCCGGATGATACATTGGCGCGAACAATCCAGGCGCTGTCAATCATATAGGAAATACCGATTCTGGGGTCGAGCCTGATATTCTGACCGGAGGCAATATTCATCGAGCCGCCGCCGATGAGGTGGAGCCTGGAACCGTGGTAATCCAGGTGGGCAAAGAAATTGCCATCAACCAGTATTTCCGTTTCGGGGGTTATGGCCAGCGGCGGGTTCGGGTTCAGCGATCCATCCAGGGATACAGACACGGGTACCTGATAATATCCTCCTGCCGGTACACCGGCTCCGCCGTGAACCTGTCCGCCGGCGTGCAGGCGGGTTTTGGTTCCGACAGAAGCCTGGATACGCGATTCAATCCGCAGATCAGCGCCGTTGGCGACGGTATATCGTTCATCGGATGCATACCAGTTGTAAATCCTCTTCAGGAGTTCCGCTTCCTCCTGTTGAGACATGCCGGGTTGCCGGCGGGCGATAAAATTGGCTGCGCTCAGGCGATCAAATACATAGTTGGTTGTGGAAGAGTTTCTGATCTGATAACTTTCCAGGGCAAACGTATTATAGGTAGTCCATCTGGCATGTGTTCTTCGGAAACCCAGGGAAAAAGTTTCCAGTCGCTCGGCGATTCTGTTCGATGGATTGGCATAGGAAACCGCCAGCGGGTTGAGGCCCAGTACACTCCGGTCGAAACGGGCCAGCCGGTGGTACGTAAAGTGCAGTCCGCGCCATGTCATATTCACGCCGAACAAACGGCTTTCGTGCGACAGCGTATTGGTGCGTGCTATACTGTCCTTGGCCGAGGAGGCCCCTCTGTAGTTGTTATTCTGGACATAAAGATTTGAGTCCAGGCCGAATGGCAGGTACCTGTTTGTGTTGAACAGCTCCGAATCATAGTAGTAATCCGCGTTGTCGCGGATTGTACTGCTGCCATAGATACTATACCTGAATATATTGCGGTCACGGCCCAGTTTGCCGCCGAACATGAGATCGAGGCTGTTATAATTAAACCTTCCAAAAGACAAATCGGCCTGCGTGTAAACCGGACGCTCGGTTTCTTTCAGAATAATATTGATGACCCCTGCGCAGGCTTCCTCGCCATAGGTTGAGCCCGAAGGACCGTACACTACTTCTATTCTTTCTGCCTGCCGGATGGGCAGCTGAGCCCCGATGGACATACCCGGTGCAATGGCAGCCTTGACGGGCACGTCGTTAATCAGTATTTTCATATATTGATTGCCTGAAAGCCCCCTCACCATAAATGTTTCTCCTTCCAGGGCATTGCCGGGCTGAGAAACGCGGATACCCGGTGCTGCCCGCAGGACGTCGCCGAGCGTTACAAAACCGTTCTGCAAGATCTCTGAGGCGGTAATGACCCATACAGTAAACGGTTGTTCGTCGGCCTTTTCCGGGCTCCTTGTTGCTGAAATGACCACCGTTTCATTCCGGGACAAATCGAGGTTCATGACATCATTTTCATTCAGGCGTTCCGGCGTGAGCCTGAGCGTATTTTCTTCCTGGGCCCGGGAGAGAAAGGGTAGCAATAAAGGAATCAAAATATGGTGTACTTTCACGGCTGCGGGTAATTAAAAAGCAAAAGTAACCCGTTACAGATTACCATTCGGCTAAATTCCGATAGATTTGCGAACTGCAAAATGCAAAAACACCATTTATGAGGTTAATTCTTCTCTTTCTTTTTCCTGTTTCCCTGTTTGCACAGAAGCAGATTACGCTGGAAGACATCTGGCAGAAAGGAACCTTTTCAGCCAAAGGCGTACCCGGATTCAATTTTATGAAAGACGGTGTGCGCTATACCCGGCAGGAGGGCAGTACTATCGTGGCGTATGATTTGCGCACCGGCAAGGCTACCGACACCATAGTAAATGCTGCCAGCCTGAACAGTGGAGCAGCCGGCTGGAAGAACGCCTTCGACAGTTACCAGTTTTCCGGTGATGAATCGAAGATGCTGCTTTCTGTGGGGAGCAGCCAGATTTACAGGTGGAGTTCCGAGGCAGACTACTACGTCCTTGATCTGACAAGCCGCCAGCTTGTCAGACTGTTTGAGGGAGGAAAGCAAAGAGATGCAACATTCTCTCCGGATGCAACCGGGGTGGCATTTGTAAGCGGAAATGACCTTTACTATAAAAATCTGACCACCGGAGAGCTGGTGCGCATTACCACAGATGGCGCGAAAAATGCAATTATTAACGGGGCGTCGGACTGGGTGTATGAGGAAGAATTTGAGCTGGTGAGGGCATACCAGTGGAGTTCTGACGGAAAACACCTCGCATTTATTCGTTTTGACGAGCGTGAAGTACCGGAAATGAAGATGGATATGTATAAAAACGGGGCATATCCCGAGCAGGTTGCCTTTAAATACCCGAAGGTGGGAGAAAAAAATGCGGTAGTCGGAGCTTTTATATACAGCCTCGAAAATCGGAGGATGCTTCCAGTTGCTATCCCGGGCCGCATTTCCGTTGATGGTCGCTTTGACGATTACATACCGAGAATAGTCTGGACACCCGGAGGACAGCTTTGTCTCACCTGGATGAACCGCCACCAGAACATACAGCGGCTCTGGCTGGCCGAAACACAGACAGGATCCTGCCAGCTGCTTCTGGAGGAAAAGAACCAGTATTACATAGACCTTCATGATGTAGATTTTCTGTCGGACGGTACCGGATTTATCATGCAGAGTGAGAAAAGCGGCTATAATCATCTGTATCGCTGCGATATGAGCGGAAAGCAGGTAGCTGCTATTACCAAAGGGGACTGGGAGGTAACCGCCTATTACGGATTTGACGAAAAAAACGGGCAGGTTTATTTTCAGGCGGCTATGACAGATCCGTCCAGAAAAGAGATTTATACAGCAAATCCGGGAGGAGACAAGTTGAAAAAGATCAGCCAGGAAGAAGGTACCAGTTCAGCGCAGTTCAGCAGCACCTATGATTACTACGTCCATTCATTTTCTGCCGCGAACAGACCCCCGGTTTACAGTGTTTGCGACCGGGAGGGTAAAGTAGTGCGGGAGCTGGAAAAAAACACAACACTGCAGGAGAAGATGTCTGAATACGGAGTTTTGCCTGTGAAATTTTTTCAGTTCACTACATCGGAAAACATTGCCCTGAACGGCTGGATGATACGTCCGGAAGCCCGTGAATACGCAGGGAAGCAGCTTCCGGTGCTTATGTTCGTTTACGGAGGGCCCGGAAGTCAGCAGGTAACCGACTCCTGGAGAGGCGCCAACTACTGGTGGTTCCAGATGCTGGCACAGCAGGGATACGTGGTTGCCTGTGTGGACAACAGGGGTACAGGAGCCCGCGGGGAGGCTTTCAAAAAAATGACTTATAAACAGCTGGGTCACTATGAGGTACTCGATCAGACAGAGGCTGCGAAATATCTGGGCACATTGCCGTATGTAGATCCGAAGCGTATTGGGATATTTGGATGGAGCTATGGTGGATATATGTCAAGCAATTGTTTACTGAAGGGTAAAGGGGTATTCAAAGCGGCCATTGCGGTCGCGCCGGTGACCAACTGGAAGTGGTATGATTCTGTTTACACCGAGCGTTACATGCAGACATATCAGGAGAACAGGGATGGTTATGAGCAGAACTCGCCAGTTAATTTTGCCGATCAGCTTCAGGGAAACTACCTGCTTGTACATGGTATTGCCGACGACAACGTGCATTTTCAGCATTCTGCAGAAATGGTAAACAAGCTCATTGCTTCGAACAAACAATTTGACAGCATGATATACCCGAACAGAAATCACGGTATTGGCGGAGGAAATGCAAGGATTCACCTGTATACCATGATGACCAGATTTCTGGACGAAAAACTGAAAGGGTAGTGCCGAAAAATTTGCTTTCAATATTAATTCCACCGGCCGGAGCTGTCAGCGAATGCGCAGTATAACAAACCGGCTTACCTTTGTGGTGCTTAAAAAATAATAGTGTCATTGTCGCCTACGCTGCTTGTTGATATTGCTGTTGGATCCGTACTGGCTTTGGTCATGTTCGGCGTGGGCTTGTCGTTGACCTTCTCCGATGTGGCCCGTGTATTCAGGAAACCCCGGGGATTTGTTACGGCCCTGAGTGCGCAGATGCTTGGATTGCCGGTTATAGCATTCATCATTGCGCTGATTGCACCTGTTTCCGATGAGCTCAAGGTTGGATTCATTATTCTGGCTGCGAGTCCGGGCGGAGCTACATCCGGATTTCTGACCTACCTGTGGCGGGGAAACGTGGCGTTATCGTTATCACTTACATCTGTGAACAGCCTGCTTACCCTTTTTTCCATTCCGGTGGTTGTCAATCTGGGTCTCCATGTTTTCATGGACAAGTCAAGCGACCTTCACCTGCCGTTTTGGGATACGTTTGCCCATATATTCTTTATCACCATCATACCTGCGACACTGGGGATACTCATCCGGCGCAGATTTCCGCTCACGGCCGAAAAGATAAGCAAGCCATCCAAGTATATCATGTTATCGCTGCTGGCAGTGGTTTTTGTGATCAAGTTATTTGCCGGAGAAAAACACGGAGGGTCGGGACTCACACCCGGAGACTTCATTATTATTACACCCATTGCACTGATTCAGAATGCCAACTGCCTCTTTTTCGGCTATTTCGCCATGAAAAAAATGGGACTTCCGCATCCTTCGCGTATCACGGCGGCCATGGAGAGCGGAGTGCAGAACACCACACTGGCTTTCCTTATCGCCAGCACCATGCTTGGTAATCAGGAAATGGTAAAACCGGCACTGGTATATTCCATGTATTCCTTCTGGACAGCCTGCATATTTGCCTATGCTGCCAACAAGGTATCCGGATTTAAAGAAGAAGTTAACCTTCAGGATTACTGACAAGTTTATATACCACTATTCTGGACGGACTTGCGTCCAGATCTATAGCCAGCGTCTGGATATTCAGCAGGTACAAGCCATCCCTTACTTCCCCCGGCACATAAATCATTTCAGTAATAGTGCAATCCGTTCGTGTATTGCCGGGGTATTGCCAGAAGGCCTTGTGCCCCATCAATTTTCCGCCGTCCACCTCCCTGTCCACGGAGGGCAGGTCAATCAGCAGGTGCCTGATGCCCTTTTCAACGAGAAAAGATACCGCCTCATGGTGCAGGTACGGCGGGTTGGAGTCAGACCAGTTGGTTGTTTTTTTATAAACATCATTTGGCATAGTCCTGATTAGTATGGCACTGATTCCGGGCTCCGGAATACAGTTCTCGAGATGCTCTTTCAGGATAACCCTGTCGCCATCGTCGGTGCGCTGCGGATACACACTGACCAGAACAGCCGGGAAGTGAAACTGCTTCAGACACTCGGCAAGGACAAACCGTTCCCTGGCGATATGGCCTACGCATTCCGTATGCGTGCCGTTGCCGTGCGGATTAATTTTCACGTTAAAAAAATTCACGGCCCCCCCCTCTGCGGTGCTGCCCACAAAATCGCCGGCCCTTACCGGCGAAAATTCCGGCATGGGAGCCCAGAAACAATTGGGATTATCCGGACCATTTTTAAGGGGAATAGTCAGATCAATGGGCTCGGACAAGTTGGCATACAGCGATTTGTGGCCCAGAAGAACAGTTGTGATCATAAGCAGAGAGCGTTAGAGAGCGCAAAAGTCGCATAACCTTTGGTTTGACAGATGATAAAAAATGAATAAAACAGGATGAAACAATACACAGGCATAAACCGAGAAAAGGCAAGGCTTGTGGCGAGCAAAAGACAAGATTATTTATAAATCGTTGATTTTTAACTGTTTGAATATAAATCTGGCCTGTCGTCACCCTGCATGGTTGGTCTGGTCACCCGTGATAATGACAACGATCAAGCGATGTCTTAAGTGCCGTCACCGGGGGCTAGGTTCTGGTGCGGGTACTTTTGACCAAAATTCAGACGAGATGAAAAATCAGATTGCATTTTTATTCCTTTTGCTGGCATCGCTTGCGAGTGCGCAGCAGAGTTATCGCGCCACGGGAGGCAGCATCAAGATCAAGGGTACATCCAACGTTCACGACTGGGACTGCAGCGGTTACGAAGTTCGCGGCAGTGGTTCCCTGACAACGGACGCATCGGGGCTCAAGGCGATTAACTCCCTGTATGTTGAGATACCGGTTAAGACAATCAAAAGTACCAAGGGTTCAATCATGGACAACAAAATGTACGATGCACTCAGGGCAGACGGCAACCCCAATGTTGCGTACTCTCTGGAGCGGGTTACGGGCATAAACAGACGTGGCAGTGGTTACGATATCAACACGACAGGCTACCTGAAAATCGCTGGTACATCCAGAAAAGTGGATATGTACGTGTGGGGTCAGGTTGGTGGCGATCAGAGCATCAGCTTCAATGGCTCCAAAAAAATCAAAATGACAGATTTCGGCATCAGTCCTCCAACGGCCCTGATGGGAACCATGACCACCGGAGACGAGGTGGAAGTGATCTTTCAGGTAACGTTGAAACAATAAAAACAATCAAAAACGACCTTTCTTATGAAAAACGGTTATTTTATCCTGCTTTTTGCGCTGCTTTTTGGTACACAGGCCATGGCACAGCAGCCCGCCATTCAGTACGCCCGTTCATGGGACAAAGATGGCATCAATGTTTTTGAACCATCCAAGAAAGCGGAACAGCCGGAGTACACCGGATTCAAGCTGCGCATTGGCGGTTCCTTCACACAGGATTTCCAGTCGCTGACGCACACCAACAATCCTGTTTACACAAAAGTTTCAGCCACCAACGCTACCAATAAAAACCTGCTTTACGGTGTAGTGAAGGCTGAAGACAGCACTTCCGTTACACTCAGAGGTTTCAATCTGGCGATGGCCAACCTGAACTTTGACATCCAGATTGGCGATGGCGTTCGCGTGGCACTGGAAAACTACATGTCTGCCCGTCACCACAACGAATTCTGGGTAAAAGGCGGTTACATCCAGTTCGACAAGTTACCCATGTTTGGCAATCCGAAGTGGTTCTCTGACTACATGCGCGTAAAAATCGGGCACTTCCAGCCCAATTTTGGCGATATGCAGTTCCGTCGCTCGGATGGCGGTAACACGATGTTTAATCCGTTCTGTGAGAACCTGATTCTCGATGCATTTGCGACTGAAATTGGCGGTGAGTTTTATGTGTTCCCTGCTGACGGCCTCATGGGTATGGTTGGTATGAGTTCCGGATTCATCAATGGCAATATTGAAAAATACCCGGATGCTGTTAATGCCAGCGGCGTAGTTCCTACCAAGAAGACTCCTTCCATCTTCGCTAAAGTTGCCTACGACAAGACATTCAGCGATCTTCGTTTCCGCCTGTCGGCCTCCTTGTACAACAACCCGAACATCCAGCGCAATACACTGTATGCCGGTGACCGTACCGGTTCTCACTACTTCATGGTAATGGAGCCGGCCCTTCAGTCAACCGGTGTGGCATCTACCGCTACAGCCCAGTTCACTTCAGGTCGTTTCAACCCGAATATGTCGAACAAAGTGACAGCTATCATGATTAACCCGTTCGTGAAGTACAAGGGACTTGAGGTATTTGGTACTTATGAAATAGTGAAAGGTGCCGTCTATTCAGACGTCAAGGACGGTCGCTGGAATGACCGCAGCTTCAATCAGGTTGCTGTGGAAGGTGTTTACCGCTTCCTGAAAAATGAACAGGCATACGTAGGTGCGCGATACATCACGATGTCTGGAGAACCCGGAGGTACGATACTGAATGCGGATGGTTCTTATGCAACCATAACCATTTCCCGTACAGCATTGGTGGCTGGCTGGTTCCCCACGAAAAATATGCTTCTGAAAGGCGAGTATGTTTTTCAGCAGTATAACGATTTCCCGACTGCCGACTACCGCAATGGTGGCAAGTTCAACGGCTTCATGGTGGAGGCAGTAATTGGCTTCTAGGATTCAAATGACTTTTGCATCGGCGGGCGCCTCTCGAAAGGAGACGCCCGCTGTTTGAAAACCCCGCCAAACTGTTATGAACCACAGACGAGTCCCCGGAATTTTGAGTACGAGTCTGGCAGTTTTGAGTCTTGTACTCCTGAGCTTTATTGATGACACCAACCCTTCTGCCAGAAAGAGAATCAGAATTGAGGATCAGAGCCGGTTATACCTTCAGGGTACATCCAATGTGAATTCATTCACGTGCGACTGTGAAGACCGTTTTGATGCGCAGCTGATAGAGGCAGAGTCGGGTAACGGCTATTCCCGTTTCAGGAATGCCGGTTTGGCACTCAGGGTGAAGAGTCTGAATTGCAAGAACCGAAAAATAGACACAGACCTTCAGAAAGCGCTGATGGCCGACCAGTATCCCAACATACAGGTTGTGCTGCTGGATAGCTGGCAAAGTGCCAAATGTGCTGATGGTTCATGTTACGACTGGTTTGATGTGCAGGCAAATGTAATGATAACCATTGCCCGGGTGAACTCAAAGGAGTTTATCAGGGCGAGGGCCAGAATGCTTGGTCCGAACAGGTTTCAGCTAAAAGGTGAGAAATGGCTAAAAATGAGTGCCTTTGGGATTACCCCGCCCGAAGCGATGTTCGGAATGATTAAAGTAAATGACGACATCTCCTTCCATTTTGATCTGGTCGTAACTGTTGACGAACATTTATAGAACCCCAATTACTTCAGGTACAAAAATCAACTTCGGATTA
>CAIYFY010000478.1 GCA_903925535.1 uncultured Bacteroidota bacterium
GATACGTTCGGAATAACCGGAATAAAAAAATACAATTAAAATACCCGCCATTATCAGGTTTGATGCAGGTTTCACCAGGAAGGTACTCAATGGCATTACCAGTGTGTAGCAGTCGGTCAGGAAGAGCCAGTTTTTCCCGCCGGGGCGCACGATGCTTCTGGGCACTGCTCCGTTGAGGTCACCGGTCAGTTCTATTGCCATGCATACCAGCAGTGGCGCCAGCAACAGTGGTTGTAACACTGTCAGTAACAGTGTAAAAATCGCTGTTTCTGCCGGGAAAAGCAATTTTTTCACCAATTGGGCCGTGCGGTCATAACCGATAACACCGGGCATTGTCTTGATTAATGATTTTCGGTCATGTTCAAAATCGTACAGTTGATGCCAGGCAATACCACGCACACCCCACAGAAATGACCACACGATTGTCAGTATGACTGGCAGGAGGTGTTCCTGAATGTCGCAACCGGAAAGCAGTACAGCCATAAGACAGGGTATCACGTGTGAGCCCGATGCATCCAGCAGGGGGCCTGTGAGCCCTCTCTTTTTGGCCCTGAACGGTTCAACCGAATAGAGTATCCAGGTAATCCACAGCAGCAGATAACAGCATTTCAGGAGCGTTCCGGGCAACAGGCTGCCTGTAATCATGCCTGCCGACAAAATACCTGCCAGCAACACTGTGGCCCTCCTGCGCGACCATCCGCTGAGTCTGTTGGGTTTCCCGGCAATCCTGTCGGATGTTATGTCTGCCAGATCATTGGAAACTGAAGTGAACACTGCTGCTGTGAAAAGTGCTGCAGTCAGCAACAGCATGTGAGTAATGTCTCCGGAATCAGCTGACCCCGGTTTTTGGGTGCCGAACAGAAGAAAAATGCCAAGTGCCGGTCCAATTTTGTACAGCCACCACTGCTTGAAACGGATCAGCCTGAGCGCGTGCCGGATGTATTTCATTGGTTTTTTTGTTGAGAATGTACCTGAAGCGGGCTTTGTACCCTTTGTTCCAGTTTTTTTTCCAGTAATTGTGCAGCATACTTGTGAAGCGCCCGATCGTATTTATTTTGTGCTTCGATGAGGTCTTTCAGGTAATGATTCGCTTTGTCCGGGTGGTTGTATTTTGATCCTGTATTAAGGCGTGGAATTTCGCCCGGCAATGGCGCACCAATGACATCGAATATCAGGCTGACTGTATCCGGGAGTTGTTCCACGGTTCCCACAACAGCCATACTGTCCAGCCTGGATTTGGCCTTTTCAAAAAGCCGGTCCAGATCAGCGTCCGGCGAAGAGAACCCGGTCTCGAGAAACGGGTAGGTGATACCATAATAATCGGGATTCAGTTTGCCCGGATGGAGGATATCGCTTCCCAGAACACGCGTCTGAAAATTGTTCATCACCACCGGCGTCCACCGGTGTTCTATGTGTTTTCTGAGCAAGGGCAGGCGCTTCCACGCCCATTCCAGTCCGCGGGCATACAGAGGTGCCACTACACCTCCGATTCGGTCTATCCGCTGGCAATGCCTGATCAGCGAAAGTGTTTGATCGAGGGGGTCTCTCAGTACAGTGACCGTCGGAAGCGGTCTTCCGGCCAGCGGCTCCAGCAGCGAGAAAAAGTGGCCGGTATAACAGCGGTATCCCGGTACAGCAGCCGGATTCATGGCTGCCAGTTCCAGAACTGTGTGCGCCGGAATACATTCTGCAGGCGGATAGGCACTTCTTATCAGTGAGGAAAGGGTGGTGCCTGCCGTTTTGGGAATGTGGAAAAAGTGAATTTCACCGGGCGGACTTTCTTTCATGTTACATCTTCCGGATTGATACGTGTGATCAATACTTCTTTGTACCGGTGAAGGGCCTCCATACAGAAGGCCGTTACCAGTTCTTCAGAGCCCCAGAAAAGGCATTTTTCCATGTTGTATCCACCATAGAAGATCACGGCAGTTGGCCAGTTGCCATCGGTATGTTGTGCTCCGACGATGAATCTGATTGCCTCCGGTAATTCCGGCACATCGGGGGCCCATTCGGCCAGTATGAGCGCGCTGAGTGCCTTTTCCATCCCGGTCAGTTTTTCCGATGCCGGATCGGCCAGATCATCCCGAAGGCGTCCGACGATCAGTTCCCTGAGTGAATCGAAAGCCCTGATTCCGGCCCGGTCGCACCGCAGGAGTGCGTAATAAAGTATGTACCGGCTCTGATAGTACCGGTCAGAAGTCGCTTCTGTGCCGGCCCGAACCACCTGATGTATCCAGTTGATGGCGGAGGTGGTCGCGCTGCATTCTCCGAGGAACAGGACCACATTGGCATTCACCACTATATCCACGTGATCCGGGTGCGGTTTGTTGAATCCGGAGTTGAAAAACAGCCGGAGTTTCGACGGACTTCGAACTATATGCATCATCGCCGGCCAGATTTGCGGATACGGCAGGTGATATGCACGGGGAAGTATCCAGTTGTAATACAGGCCATCAGCATTGCGGTTGCCCCTGATAATATGGCGGATACGGCCGGTTTTTTCCCCGCGTATTTTCATCAGGTGGGCATTGCAGGAGGTGTCGTCGGTTGTGGGAGGAATGAACAGAGAGCCCGGACTTCTTTTGGCCCAGAATCTCCATACTTTACCGGGCCATGCTTCCGACATCAGAAAGTCCCATGCTTTCCGGATAACTTTATCGCTCCCCGGGAGCAGGGTTTCCTGCAGTGAATACAGAATATGCTGAGTCAAAAACGGACTCGGATCCTCCCTCGGGTTGAGATCCAGCGTAATATTGTCTGCCACCATACATCGGAACTCACCGGAGGGCAACTGGTGCGCTTTCAAAAATTCCAGCGCCCGTTCCATGGCCGTTTCTATACTATATATATCAGCAGGAGTTATTTTTACCATTTCAGATTCAGATATTCCAGTCCGCGCGTGGGTACGCGCTCGCGCCAGTGAAATGCAAAGCCTTTATTGGAGCCACTCATGCTGCGCAACCACCTGCCCGGCAGATGTCCGTTGTCGAGCCGCAGATCTGGCAGTTGTTCAAATAGTATCCTGAAGGTTACTTTGGCCTCAAGACGTACCAATGAAGCCCCCAGACAGTAGTGGATACCGCCTCCGAATGAGAAATGCCCTGTTGTATTCCGATGGATATCAAAAACACCCGGATTGGGAAATTTTTCGGGATCCCGGTTGGCTGCAGCCAGTATTCCGATGACGGGGCGGCCTTCGGGAATAACAAGCCCGTCTATTTCCATCGGCTCGGTGGTTGAGCGCATGGTCGTCATGGGTACCGGCGATTCATAGCGGAGCATTTCCTCTATGGCGTTGGGTATCAGATTCGGATTATTTCTGATTGCCTCCAGCGATTCGGGGTGCTGAAGCAGTGTCAGCAAACCTGAGCCAAGCAGGCAGCCGGATGTTTCGCTTCCGGCTGCAAACAGGAATACACACATCTCTATCAATTCCTCTTTGGCCAGCATACCATTGCGGTGCCCTTCTGCGAGCTTTTCCAGCAGTTTGCCTGGACTGGCCTTCCGCATGAATTCATCAATATTCAGGGTGAAGTAGCTGCGTAATTCGCTGACACCCCTGTCAGACATTTCCGGATCATTGCTGAATTCAAAGATAAACTGTCGTGCAAACCCGAACAGGAAATCGTGTTTGTCTTCCGGAACGCCCAGGTAATCCGCAACTATGGCAACCGGAAGACGTGAGGCGAATTCGGATATAAACTCCATTCGTCTTTTCTCTTTCACGCTGGCAATAAGGCGCGTTGCAACCTCTGTGATCGTTTCCTCCTCGAGCAGCATCGACCTGGGTGAAAAGAACTCCTGAGCAGCTGCCCTGTGCCTGGTATGGTCGGGTGGATCCTTGAACAGGATGTTCTTCCTGAGTGAATTTGCGAGCGGTTCGTTACCCGTCCGCTTCGAAGGTGCCTGATTGCGGAGCAGGGCGTTAACATGTGCGTGCCTGGTGAGAATCCAGTGTGTGCCATTGAAAAAAGGCCCGCGCTTCAGCAGTCGGTCGTACAGTGGAGCGGGGTCCTGCAGGTGCAGGCGTTCATTGACGTTAATTACTTCCTTTTCGGGTTGTTGTATCATTTTCGAGGTGAGAACTCCGGTGAATGTGCTTTCCCACGTGGAAATCACCCCGACCTGTTCGATACAAATGTATTTCCCCTCGCGTTCCCCATACTGTCCTGAGGTAAATTGTACATGAAATTGTCTATATAGATTCTTAAAACAGGTGCTTGTTGGGAGCACCTTCATATACCTGAAGTGGTATTTGACACGATAATATTGAATACAACGGAGGTTGAAATCTGGCCATCCACCACCAGCAGCGTGATACGCTGCAGTCGGAAACCCGGTTTCCAGCTATTCCGGCGCCCTTTACATGGCTGGTACTGTACTGTATATGCAAGCAGGCGGTCGTAAAAGTTGATGATCTCTTTTTCTGTGAACTATGGCCGCATCATTTATTCGGTCAAATACTGTCGTCTGTCTGTCAGATCAGGATCAACAGGCCTTCCTTTGTCTGTAAATGTATGTTTACTCACGGTTACGATAATAATCGCATAGTCATTACATTTGGCTTTTCAAACGCAACATCCGACATGCGCTTTCCTCACAACAATCTCCGCAGCCGCCACTGGTTCGGCCGCGATGGAAAAGACGGTTTCATTTACCGCTCCTGGATGAAAAAACAGGGTATTCCCGACGAAGAATTCGAGGGTAAGCCTGTCATCGGCATCTGTAACACCTGGTCTGAACTGACGCCCTGCAATTCGCATTTCCGCGAGCTGGCCCAGTTTGTGAAGCAGGGTGTCATCCGTGCGGGTGGTTTCCCGCTCGAGTTCCCGGTGATGTCGCTGGGTGAAACGCTCATCAAGCCC
>CAIYFY010000479.1 GCA_903925535.1 uncultured Bacteroidota bacterium
AGCGAGCGCTCGTCGTCGCGCCAGTTGTCGCGTACCTTGACCGTGGTTTCAAGAAACACTTTGGATTGCAGGAATCTTTCTATTTCCACCCGTGCCATAGTACCGAGTTTCTTGATGGCACTCCCGCCTTTACCGAGGATAATGGCCTTCTGAGAGTCTCGCATCACGTAAATATTGGCCTGAATCCTGGCGAGCGGCTCCCCGGCGTTCGTTTGCGTTTCCTGAAAACTTTCGATGACCACTTCCGTGGAGTAAGGAATTTCATCGCCGTAAAGTATCAGAATTTTTTCCCGGATAATCTCTCCGACAAAAAAGCGCTCCGGCCGGTCGGTCAGTTGATCTTCCGGGTAAAAGGGTTCGCCTTCCGGCAGCATTTCCGTTATTTTTGAGAGAAGCGCCGAGGTATCTTCCTTTTGCAGGGCTGATATCTCGATTACCCCGGCCATTTTAATCCGTTTTTTCCACCAGCCGGCAACATCCTGCGCACGCTGTGGCGCTACGAGGTCCTTCTTGTTGAGAATGAGCAACACAGGAGCCTCCGTCTTTTTCAGGACTTCAATAACCGGGTTATCGTCTTCCAGCTCCTCCGTGAGGTCAAACACAAAGAGCATCAGATCGGCGTCTTCCACCGTTCCTTCCACGAACTTGTTCATGGATTCGTGCATCTTGTAGTTCGGCTTTTTGACGTAACCGGGAGTATCAGAGAATACAATCTGAAAATCTTCTCCCGTCAGAATACCGATAATGCGGTGGCGGGTAGTCTGTGGCTTGTGTGTAATAATGCTCATGCGCTCCCCCACCAGTGCATTCATGAGGGTTGATTTGCCGGCATTGGGGCGGCCGATGATATTGACGAAACCAGAGCGAAATGGCATAAGTGGATGGATAGTCTAACCCGGTTCGACGTTTTCAATGATTTCCAGTCCGTAACCGATAAACCCGGTTCTGCGTCTGGGGTGATTGGTGAGCAGGCGGATTTTACTGATACCAAGATCCCTGACAATCTGGGCGCCCACTCCGAAGTCTTTTTTGCCCAGCGGAGAATGCAGTTCGAATTTTTCAGGACGACCTTCATCGTTCAGCTGCTTCAGGTGCGACAGTTTGGAGATCAGTCCGCCCTTGTCGTGCTGCACCAGATAAACAAGTGCACCCTTGCCTTCCTTCTCGATTGCCGACAGCGATTTGCTGATCAGAGATCCGTAATCCTCGAGCAGTGTACCGAGAATATCGCCGGTTTCAGAGGCCGAGTGAACCCTGACCAGAACGGGCTCGTCGGGTGCCCAGGTGCCTTTCCTGACAACCAGGTGCGTATCGCCGCAGGTAACATCTGTATAGGCGATCAGGTCAAAAACGCCGTAAACAGTGTTGATGGTCGTTTCCAGTTCCCGTTTCACAAGGCGTTCCGTTTTCATGCGGTAAGCCACGAGATCGTCTATGGAAATAATTTTGAGGTTATGTTCCCTGGCCACCTCCATGAGTTGTGGCAGTCGGGCCATCGTGCCATCGGCATTGAGGATCTCAACAAGGACCCCCATTGGATACAGGCCGGCGAGGCGCGACAGATCAACAGCTGCCTCTGTATGGCCTGTTCTGCGCAAAACACCGCCCGATTTCGCACGCAGCGGGAAGATATGGCCGGGACGGGCATAATCGCTGCCCTTTGCTGCCGGACTGGTAAGCCAGCGGATGCCGGTGGCTCTGTCGTAAGCGCTGATACCCGTTGAACAACCATGCCCGATCAGGTCAATGCTCACGGTGAAAGCCGTTTCATGAAGCGCCGTATTGGAACTCACCATCAGATTCAGTCCGAGCTCATCAGCCCTTTTTTCATCCATGGGCGTACATATCAGTCCGCGGCCGTGCGTGGCCATGAAATTGATGATTTCGGGCGTAACCGTTTCGGCTGCACAGATGAAATCACCCTCATTCTCCCGGTCTTCATCATCCACTACAATAATCACACGACCTGCGCGCAGCTCCTGCAGCGCCTCCTCAATGGTGTTCAGTTGGAAATCAGCCATCTATCAAATATTAAAATTACGGCACAAAGGAAAGGAAATTAAGTGGAACGGATTAAAAAAACCTTAAATAATGAAACTTTTTGCTTTGATTTCGTTTTAACTAATGTATCTTTCTGTTGAATTGTGCGTCTGAAACACAGGGGTTCGAAAAAACAGAAAAAGACGGGGAATATAGCATAATTTGCCCGATTCCCGGTTAACCCTCAGAAGCAAAACAGAACGAACCCGACATTTCCTAAAAAATCACACAACATGC
>CAIYFY010000480.1 GCA_903925535.1 uncultured Bacteroidota bacterium
ACCAGGATTTGATTTCCCGGCGGTAAAAATAGTGTATGAAGTACAATTACATACAAGGCATTTTGGAAATTCATTTTTAATTCTTCAAAAAAAGAGGAATTTAGTTCTGACAACCCCAAAAATTCGCAAAAAACGCCTTATTCCCCCTGTTTCAATATTCGAAGAATTGCCTGTTTTGGTCAGTCGGTACCACCGGATTCTTCTCAAACGCCTCAACGTATGGCTGCTCTGATGCGAACCAGTTGCTCCAGCAGTGCCTCAAGCTGGTCCAGCGGGAGCATGTTGGCTCCATCCGACTTCGCTTCGGCGGGCACTGGATGGGTTTCTATGAACAGGCCATCTACCCCCACCGCCACACCGGCACGGGCAACAACGCCTATCAGCGCAGGCCGGCCTCCGGTAACACCGGTGCTCTGGTTGGGTTGCTGCAGTGAGTGCGTGCAATCGAGCACTACAGGTGCTCCGAACGACTGCATAACAGGAATGCCTCTGTAGTCAACTATCAGGTCCTGATAGCCAAACATGGCACCCCGCTCGGTCAGTATCACATTCGGATTGCCCTCCTCCCGTACTTTCTCGGCAGCAAACTGCATGGCTTCCGGACTGAGAAACTGCCCTTTCTTGATATTGACGACTTTGCCTGTCTGCGCAGCCGCTGCCAGCAAACTGCTCTGGCGACATAAAAAGGCCGGTATCTGCAGTATGTCCACGTAAGCTGCAGCCAGTGCAGCCTCTTCATCTGTATGTATATCAGTAGTGGTGGGTATATCATAATGAGTACCCACTCTTTTGAGTATGTCAAGGGCTTTCTCATCTCCGATACCGGTGAAGGAGCTTTTCTTGCTTCTGTTGGCCTTCCGGTATGAACCCTTGAATATATAGGGTATCTGCAGCCTGGTACATATCTCGTTTACCCTGCCCGCTATGTCGAAGGCCATTTGCTCGCCTTCAATGGCACACGGGCCGGCAATCAGAAAGAAGTTGCCCGAACCGGCGTGCTTCAGATTGGTCAGATTCAGCATAAGTATGAATTCAGATTAAATTTTTACTGTTTAAGCGCCTGTTCTATGAGCAGACTGAAGAATTCTCCGAGCTCCCACCCGTGCGCGCGCGCCTGCTGGGGAACAATGCTGGCAGGCGAAATACCCGGAATGGTATTCGCCTCCAGAAAATAAAATGTCTCACCGGTCAATATATAGTCGAACCGGACCACCCCGCGACATCCGAGCAGATCGTACAGACGCCTGGTGGAGGCCTGGCAGCTGGCAGTCAGCTGGTCAGACAGATCTGCCGGTGTGACTTCCTTCGATTTTCCCTCGTATTTGGCAGCAAAATCAAAAAACTCTGTCTCGGAGATGATTTCCGTGACTGGTAACACGATGATTTCTCCGTCAACCCTCAAGGCACCGTTGGAGAACTCCCTCCCGGGCAAAAATGACTCTACTACTGTTTCGTGACTGTAACGGAATGCCTCCTCTATGGCAGGCAACAGTTCCCCGGCCGTCTTCACTTTAGTAACACCGAAACTGGAGCCGTTGTCATTGGGTTTTACAAAGAGCGGGAGTCCCATAGACAACAGGGTGCTTTCATCAAAAGACTCATTTTTTCGCAGCAGCACTGACTTGGCCATCGGTATCTGATGCGGCGCCAGCTGGGTCTTTGTATTGTGCTTGTTCATTGTCAGTGCACTCACATAACCATCGCAGCAGGTGTAAGGAACACCCATCATCTCCAGATACCCCTGCAGCTTCCCGTCTTCGAGCGGACTGCCATGCAGGGCCGCAAAGGCACAGTCAAACCGGATTTTTTCACCGTTCAGGGTGATAGAAAAATCGTTTTTGTCAACAGGTGTTCCTGTTTCCGGTTCACGCCAGTCCGACTTTTGAATGTCTATCAGAAAAGCGCGGTATTTATCGGCGGGCAGGGAGTCTTTCACTACCTGCCCGCTTTTCAGCGATATCACCCTTTCTGCGGAATCGCCGCCGGTGAGTATGGCAATGGTCTTTTTCATCATGTATTAATTCAATGAGAACTGGACGGTAATACCCGAACTCAGTGTGGTAATCGGGAATGACTGGGATGTTTTTGGCACCGTTTTGCGGTAATCGGTGAACAGGCGGAGTTTCAGACGTTTGTTCAGCGCATACTCAACTGCCGGGTTAATGCTGATTGTGCGGGCACCCCGGGTCGGTACCGCCTGATTCGGACTGTCGAGCAGGTGGTTGATGGTGATATCATCGCGCACCTCGAAGTCAAATTTGATGTTCAGGTCGTTGGCCTGTGTGCCGCCAGCTCCGCCGGTAGAACCTGGCGTCGGAGGGGCATTCGGATCCGGTTTTTTCGTCGTCTTCTTCTTGGCCTGCGTCTTCTTTTTACCCGTCAGGAACGGGATGTTCACGTTTTTCATCCTGTAGCCAAATCCTACCGAGTAGCTGGTTGAGCGGCTTTCGGCCAGCTGGTAATCAATGAAGGACATGGCCAGCGAGCGGGACTTTTTGAAGTCTGCCTTCAAGGTCATTTCATTCTTCATTTTCACATCCAGACCAAACAGCGGCTGCAGATCCTCCCTGATCACCACCTGCGGAATTTCATACCGCGCAATGTAGTTGAAGTTCAGCTCATCAATCTGGTACGGATTGGACGGTTCAAAAAACAGGTCTGTGTTATAGGAATTGACCGTAAGTGTATTCTTGTAGCCGTGCGAAATCTGTACGCTGGAGAAAATCTTGCTCAGGTTTCCGATCTTGCTCAATCCGTTGTAGTTCAGCTTCCAGTTAACGGAAGGAAGTGTCTTGAAAATATCCAGATTGACAGCATTCGGATCGGACTCAGTGTAAGCGGAAATAAACGCCGGGATGAGTACCTCCTGCTGGATTCTTCCGTATCCGTTGACAAATCCCTTGTCTACCGGGTGTTCACTCAGATCATTGGCCGTGACACCGAGTCGTTTCGATATAACGGGTCTGTACTGTTCGTAGCGCTGGAATAATCCGTTGATATCGTTATTGAACAATGTCTGCATCGAAAAGTACGAGATGGTGTAGCTTCCCATATCACGCTGGGCGCGGTGCTGAAAATCCACCGAATCCGGATGAACGATGAAGTTTTGGTCCTTGAACAGTTCTGTTCCGTTTTTGGTGTATTGCCTGTTGGCTGTTACCTCCACCCGGAAGTCGCGGAATGGCTCGATGGTGACACCGGCATCGAAGTTCTGTGTGTAGTTTCTGGTAACCTGCTGGTTCAGTTCCGGGCGGTGGGTAATCCAGCCCTGCCTTCCGGCATCATCCAGCCACTCACTGGATGGCTGCATACCTGCCACAAACTCCCAGCCGGGAGCTGCGAAGCCTTCGCTGAGGCCAAACAGTTTGGCATCCGGTGTAAAGCCCGGCACCATACTGGTGAAAGTTTCCGTGTAGTTGAAACGCGCTTTGCGTACCAGCATGAGCGGGCGCAAGGCTATACGTTCGGCCATGGAAGGCTGCCTGTCCTTCTTTTTATCGCTGTTACCGCCCTTGTCATTGCGCTCTGTGATCTTGCCCTGCATTTTCGGATCGCCTCCGCCTGCTTTCGGATCACCACCGCCCGGCTTGCCGGCATTTCCAGCCTTGTCGCGAACCGGAAGTGCAGCATTGCCATCGGTGCCGGTTGCACCGGCAGGTCCCGCAGCACTTTTGGCCGGATTGGCCGCCGGATCATCCTGCTTGCTGCGGTCTGATGCGGGATCCTTGCCTTTTTCGGACGGAGCCTTGCCGCCTGCAGCTGATTTGCCGGCATCTGCGCCTCTTCCTCCGGGGGCTTTGCCGCCACCTGCTTTGCCGCCGCCCGGTGCAGCGCCACCGCCGTCGTCACCAGGTGCTTTCAGATCGTCGGCCTTGCCACCGCTGCCACCTTTACCGCCAGGCTTCGCTGGCTTGTTGATCATGGCGAGGTATTTGCTCTTGTTATAGAGCGTCTCCAGATTGAAGTCGCCGTTGATTTGTCTGGTATTATTGTTCTGAATGACATTGCCAAGGTTTCGTTCATTCAGCCTGTCCTGAAAATCGCCGGCATCCAGATTCTGGAGTTTGAGCGACTGTGCTGTCCAGGTGTAGCCCGTGGTGTAGGAAGCCTTCATCGTAACCCAGTCCATGAAAGGAATGGACTTGAACGGCAGCGTCCAGCTCAGACTGGCATTATGAGTGTAGCCTTTCGGACGACCCAGATTCTTGAAATTATTCCAGAGTATCTGATTTCGTTCAGTCTGGGTAACCTCCCTTCCTGTCTGGTCGAACTGCAGTGGTTCATCGAGCAAACTGCGTGCGGTCGCGTCGAAGTTGAAGCGTATGGATTTGGAGATGGTCCAGCCCAGATCGTAATTTCTGTCCCAGGTGAAACGCCTGTTATAATAGGTGTTGAGTTGCGGGTCTTCACCTGCAAACCTGTAAGTAGTAACCGACGCCAGTCGCTCCAGGTTGGTGCTGAACCCGTATGTTTCAGGCAGCGGATTGAAGTTGAAATCAGTTATGAACTTCAGGTACTTATCCTTCTTGATCAGACTCTTGAAGGGCTGCAGCGGTTTAAGTCCGGTTGAATAATTCCAGTCAACAGCACCCTTGTACTGATTCTGCTCTCCGTTCAGGATGAATGGAGTTCGTATCCTCTGCTGATTGAAGGCATAGGTCAGACTGAAGTTCTCGATATTCCAGGGCAGGGGCAGTGTACGGGGCTTTCCTTTGCGCTCTTTGCGCACATTGGTAAAGTTATATCCCCTGATAATATTTACGTCCTGGGCGCCTGCGCGGATAGAATCCCGTTTGACAGGGTCTGTTTCATCGCGGAGCTTGTCCTTCAGGCGGATATCCAGATCATACGGATCGAATTCAGGATTTCTGGTAATGTTGGAATATTGTGCGTAGAAGGGGAGTTTCAGGCCCACTTTTTCGGGCAGAAACTTGCCCAGCTCAAGGTTGGCTGATACATCGTACTGTATTACCTCCTCCCGCTGGCGCTGCGACAGCTTTTCCTCAATACTTCCCCAACCGATACTGGTGTAGTTTCCGGCAACCGAAATATTTCCAAGATCAGCCATACGTATATCAACGCGGGCCAGTCCGGCGTAACCACCTTTCTCGTTGAATCCGCTCAGTCGCAACTCGTTCAGCCAGAGCTCGACGCAGTGCAGGTTACTTTTATTGTTCGTTTCATCCGTGTTCCTGACACCTATCATCGCCCCCTTCACATATCCGATGTTTGGATTGCCGACCACCTTGACACGGGCTGTTGGCCTTTCAGGGTCAACAGATATATATGGTGTACTAAGTGGCCAGTCGGGATTGAGATTTCTCTCTTTCTTGATATTAACCAGCAGGTCGAGCGGGAAGTCAAACTGATTTTCCGGCCGCCACACTTCTTCTTTATATTCACGGCTGTCGGGGTTTCCATTCAGATTGAGCTCGTTGGAAGGATAGAGCGGCAGTTCATACTCGTAATAGTTGCTCACAAAGTCGGAGCCCAGCCTGATGAATACTTTCAGGTCGGTGGAGTCGAGCGGGAAGTTGGCGGCATCGAGGGCTTCCGCGTGCACAAACATTTTCATGCGCTTGTACTGACGCAGGTCCATATTCAGTGTTTTAAACACGGCACGGGCATCGCAGTACGACAGGCTGCATACACTCATGGCGAGTGCCTGCTCGTTCTGAAGGATATCGGGGAACGCTCCGACTGACTGTTCGCGGCGGATACCAAACGGAATCGTGTAGTTGAATGGCAGGCGGGCGGAGTTATCCTCGATACTCACCGCGTTGATATCGAAAGGAATCTGGGAGTAGCCCACGTCGCAGACAGCACCCGAGGGATTGGGATCAGTATTTGGAAGCGCCTGGGTGAAGCGTCTCCACTGGTTGCGGCCCAGTTCCAGTGTAGCAAAGCGGAATGTGGTTCGCTCGGTAAAACCTTTCCAGTACATACGAATAAAACGGATGGAGCGGAAGTCCTGAATGCCGCCGAAGGCCTTGCGACGGCGGAGGTCGAGGGGTACTTTGAAGCGGTACCACGTATATTCCTTGCCGTTCTTGGTAAAGGTTACAGTATTGGCAATCAGATCCCTGACAGCGGGATGCTCCTCGTCAATCACCTCCTGTCCGTCCTTGAGCGTTTTGGGGAATTCAATCTTATACCTGAAATACGCCTCGGTTTCGTTGAGCGAGCGGTCGCGGTTCAGGTCTTCCTGATCGGG
>CAIYFY010000481.1 GCA_903925535.1 uncultured Bacteroidota bacterium
AAGCAAAAAAGCCGTCCTGTCTTTCCGACAGGACGGCTTGTAACATAACCATGAAAACAATTAACCAATCAATTTTTTTACCCTTTCAGGTTAATCCTCTTCAAAAAACCGTGCCAAACTCTTTTCAAATAAAAAAAATAATCAAATTTTTTGGCAGGCCGGGTTATGATTATCCGTTTTTGACCACGCGCCCGATGTACAGGCGTTTCAGTCCCGACACACGCACCTGATAGATGCCGTCAGGGAATTTGTCGAGTGCAATATTTCCGTGCCATTCATTGCTCCACTTCGACATCCGGCCCGTTTGTACCATTTTACCGAACTGGTCGAAAACCTCGAATCTCGCTGTTGCGGCATTTTCGGAACTGTTGATCTGAATATGGGCAATACCGGTGGTCGGGTTGGGCGAAACCGTCATGCCGGAAACCGATCCCGGCTCTCCCGAACTGCTCGTTTGCAGAAAGATATCCGACTGAACCAGGCAGCTGTCGGCATCAATACAGGTAACCGTGTAAAATCCGGGGAGCAGGTTTTCGAACCTTGCCGAATCCTGGAAAATGATATTGTTCAGCGAGAACAGGTAGGGCGGAGTACCGCCTGTTGCACTGGCCACGATGACGCCGTCGTTCACCCCGGAAGCGGTCGGAGAAGTAACCGAAAGGCTTATTTGCAGGCTGGAGCAGGCATTCACGGCGCAGAACGGGAAAGAGATTTCTGAGCCGAAGTTTTCGCCGAAATACTCAACCAGGCTGGAACCCTGATAGGTCACATAAACGATACCGCCCGGCATGCCATCGCCCCCGCTGTCGCGGAGCCGGAAAGTGTAACAACTGTCGCGTTCAAGACATGAATTGACGACATAATATCCGAAGGGCTGATCGAAGGGGCCTCCGCTGACCAGCACGGCACCCTGCGCGTTCAGAATTTCCCAGGTTGTTTCTGCGGGGTTATCATCAGGCGTGATGCTCACATTGATTGCAGCCTTTCCCGGGTCAATGTCAAAGTTGAGTACTTTCTGGTTATTGAACGGCACTTCGTCAATGCCCAGTCCGTCCACATCGCTGATGTACACTTCCAGGTTATTCTGGCCGGCGAGCAGTCCCTGAACCGTCAGACTGATTTCCCCGGTGGCTCCCGGTTCTGCAGAGAGTGTGTAACTGCCCTGCGACGGCAGTATGTTGCCATTCAGGCCCACCTGCAGGGTCACCTCGTGTTCGTTTCCTGTGCCGTTGTTTTTCATTTTAACGATGAAATCGGCATAGCTTGTATCACTGCAGGCATAAAACGGAATAATTTCCGTAATTTCCAGGTCGCGGCCGAACAGGTTCCTTACAATGGCGGAGGTAGTATCATTGGAAGTATCTTCATCATTGCCCACGGTAGCCTTCATCTCGAAGAGATAAACAGCGCCCACACTCCCCAGATCTGCTCCCCCGGCGAATGTGTGTACCGCCGTTTCGCCGGGGGCGAACGGACCGGTTACGGTTTCGGTTACCCAGTTGCCGCCGCTGATCCGGTAAGAGACCGTTGCGGTATTCTGCTGGTTAAGCCCGAAGTTTCTGAAGCGGACACTGACAGGCTCGCTGGCGGTCAGGCCCGCACCGGTAACCGGTGTAACCAGACCAAGTGCACCCACGTCAGCGTTCTTTCTGACGGGCGAACAGATGGTGAAGACCTGATCCTGTCCGGTAGCTTCCGTGATTTCCACCATAACTTCATCGTAAATATTCCGAAGCACGAAATGGCCCTTCCAGCTGAAGTTGACGGCCCTGAGCAGCAGTTTGTAACACTGGTTATCGTCGGCGCAAATACGGGCGTTGGGTTGCTGGGCACTCACATCGCCCATGCTGAGCAACTGATTGGTGAGCGACCTGAGTTCCCAGTGCAGTACCCCCACATCGGTTTGGGATTCTGCACTCAGATAGGTTCCGTCGGAGTTTCCGAAGAATTTGACGAACAGCGTGTCGTTATTGATCCGCTCGTCCTGCACACCGTTTGGCAGTGTGGTGTAGGCGCGCAGGCCGTTCAGGCCGTTCTGTATGCCAGTGGCGTACAATTCGACCGTATCCCGTTCGCCGGGACCCAGATTACCCGTCCAGTCGTACACCTTCCAGGCCTGAGAATTGATTCTCCAGTTAATCCTGGCGCTTTGCATATCGGCGCCGGAGGCATTTTTCAGGATAATGGCGAAGTCGGTTTCAGTTCCGCAGACCAGACCGGGCAGGTTGTACTTGCCTGGCAGCGCAGCATCGTTTCCGGTGAGTTTCTGTATGGCAGCCACCAGTGTGTCATTTCTGACGAACTGGTCGGGCCCCCAGTGGGTAATGATTTTGAAGTTGTAATTCTTTCCCGGTACCGTCATGGCCACCGTTGGTGTGAACGTGTGCGAGATGAAACCGCCGGCTTCGAGCGTGTCATTCACGGTTTCCGTTGCCACAAAGGCACCTTCGAAGTACAGCGACACGTCAAACTGAGTGGCCGGAAGCAGGCCATTATTGGATATTTTCACCGTCACCTGTTCGCTGGCGCCGAGGAAAGCGGAGGGCGCAGGCGACGTGATCAGTTCGGGTTTGATATCAAAAGTATCGCGCTGTACTTTAAAGGAGGCAATCCGGGTGCCCCAGGTAGCCTGGTTATCGGGCTGGTATTCACCCGTAAACCAGAAAGTTCGTCCGTCGTACGGGTCAACGGCCATATTGCTGTAGTCGCCCCACCGGAACGACTGGTGACTGGCACCACCGGGAGCCATTTCAAATTCTTCGACAGTCATCTGGCCTGCGGGGTCGCCGTTGCGGTGGCCTGTGAGGTAGAGCCCGGGATACACCGTTTCGCTCATGCCTGTATATCCGAGACCAATATTACCGGCTTCATCCATACAGATTGTACCGGTTATGCGGTTCATCTCCTGCGTGGGCGCGTGCGTACCCTGCTGGTGGATCTGCCAGTCGCCGCTTCCCGATTTCCGGAGTTCGTACCAGCGTACCTGTGCATCACCTCCATCACCTGTCTGGCCCGACACATCGGTTACGTGGTTCATCACTACGGCCTCGTGCGTGCCAAAATTCTGGTAAGGCGCCCTGTACATGAAGTTATTCTCGAAGGCCGTTACGCGGGGGGCATTACCGGGCTGTTCGATACAGTCGAACAGAGAAGATCCGTAACAGACCCTTGTCTCGAAAGGAGCCGGGTACAGTTTGACCGGGCCGTCAATATGACTGTTTGCGCTGTTGGCCCAGTCGAGGAACACTTCCCAGTACTGAATCTGGTCAACCCCGCCTTCCCAGGCATCGTCGTACACCCTGAACATATAGCCCGGACTGCCGGCCGGGGGAGCAGGACCCGAATCCCAGTCGGCGCCGGTGGCAGGCTGGAAGTTGATTGACTGATAATTGGGCATTTCGAAGCGGTAAATGCCGAAAACAGGTTCATTATTCAGGATGGCCGTCCGGTCGAGCGCATAGCCGGCACAAACGTTGCCGTTCACAATTTCATTGACCGTGATAAAATAGGCGTTCTTCCAGATGTAAAACTTGGGATAATCGGGAAAACCAAGTGTCTGAAGCAGGTAAACCTTCCAGCCGCCGGTGGGATCGCTTGTTTCGGAAACCCCCAGAAAAAGCTGTTTGTCGGCAAAAGGGTTGCTGCCGTTGGCCTGAATTTCCATCATGATCCAGCGTTCGGCAGCGTGGTCGTAGGAAATAATCGGATCGCCGAGCGTGGGCAGACCGAACGAGCCCCAGATTGTGGCGGTAAGCGCCGGGCCATACACCGGTTCACCCGTAATCTTGTCCCACACCTGAAACCAGGCACCACCGCCCGAGTTCACCATCTGAACATAGTGGTCCTTGCCAATGTCGCCGGTCGGATCAGGGGGATACACGCCGAAAGGATCACGCAGACCTTCGATATTGAACCCCTGAATTATTTCGGGACCGCCACCTTCAGCCACGGGCAATTGTTTCGCTGCCAGCGGATCGCCACCCTGTGCTGGCTCGGCAGCCGGGTTGTTCTGCGGATTGCGCTTGAAATAGTTCTTTTTTTCATAAAGACCCAGGGGAGGCTGTCCGGCAAAAGTAGTTGCCGGCTGCAGGTCCCTGAGCGCCGGCACTTCACCGAGGAGTTGCCCCTGAGATACCTTGGGGGGAAAGGATTGCACCTCGCTTCGATCGGCCTGCGCCGAAACTGCCGTACAGAGGCAGACGAGAAATAGGGAAATCAGTTGTTTCATGTAAAGAAGGTGATGAAAAATTGTTCGGGTGTCGTATTTAATCCGGTGTAGGGAAATTGAAACTGTCTCTGGAATTGTCGGGCGGAGCAACAGGTGGCCTCGGATATTCCGGATGATATTCGCGGAAGGGGCCATATTCGGGTTTCCGCTTCACCTGCTTCCTCTCGGGCAAGAACCCGATCATGGCAGAGAGAAACAGGAAGAACAGAATAACCCATCCCCAGTATTCATGTGGTTTGAAAGGCGTTACATACCGGAATTCGTGCAGTTCGGCATCTTCACCGAGATAGGGCGCCGGACGCCGGGACGCTGCGGTATCATTTACAGAGGCTTCAATACGTCTGCCTGTGTAATACTTTTCCTCGTTCAGGCGCAGTGAGAGGAGCTTTGCCAGTGCTGCCACAGACTCGGTAATTTGCAGCCAGGCCTCATCCGGATTTTTATGCTCATCTACCGATTTGCCTGCGAGCATCGGTTCGTAGGCAGCCAGCCGGGAAGTCTCCCTCCAGCGGCACGGGCTCAGAATGATATTGAACAGGAAGGGCCCGGAGAAATCGTCCCCGTTTATTCTTCGATGTGCAGCAACATCTATATCCTGATCTACTGATTTGTTTATCAGTGATTTATAGCTTGATAAAAATATGTATATATGTGCACGCTCGCGTCTTTTCTGGATAATTCGCGCATATTTGGCCCTCATATCGGGTTGTTTGTACCAAAAGAGGAGGATTTGCCAGGGCAGCGGAAGTGGCTCGGGGGCTGGTGGGGGCTGGTTGTACCACAGGTTGACCTCATCGCGCATAGGGTACAGCCACTTGAGCAGTACCTGCAACCGGGGTTTGTCCTCGGGTG
The DNA here is from genome assembly GCA_903925535.1 of uncultured Bacteroidota bacterium. Lineage (GTDB taxonomy): Bacteria > Bacteroidota > Bacteroidia > Chitinophagales > Saprospiraceae > M3007. The sequence continues at coordinate 5,081 of CAIYFY010000481.1, forward strand.
CGTGCGAGATAAAGATGTTCACTTTTACTTTATTCATGTTTTCAGAATTTGGTGGGGTCCCAGGGCTTACCCTCCAGCCAGTCAACATATTCCACAGAGCCGAGGCGGAACTTGACGGGGATACCGCTGCGTGAAGTGGACTGACAGTGTTCCAGGCGACAGAAAAACGGCAATTTGTCGGCTGAATTGTCCGGCAGGAGTACAACGGGACGAATTTTGGGGGTCGGGGTGAACTGTGCGGGCAGAGCAGGCTTCCATGTCATTCCGGGCAGGGCACGGGAAGATACGCCCTGTCCGGCGCAAACTCCGGAAATCATCAGTAAAAACGCCGAAAACAGACCTGGTTTGAACATGTTTATCGTGCAAATATAGGATAAGCCGCGAAAGGGCAGCGAAGAATCTGCATTCCCGGCTAATAGTAGCCGTCATCCGGCACCCTTGCCCGCATTGATGCCCTGCAGTCCGCCGGTATGTACAGCCACAATACGACTTCCGGCGGGGAAGTAGCCGGATTTAACGAGTTCGGCCAGGTGGAACATCATTTTACCGTTGTAGATCCAGTCGAGCGCTATTCCGTACCTCTCCGCGAATTTTTTTACAAATCCTGTAATTTCCGGAGTTACTTCAGCGAATTTCAGCGGACCTGAAGGATAAACAAGCTCATAAGGTGCCTGTTTGTCAAATCCGGCATTTCGTATGCGGGCATCAATTCCCGGACGATCCACGCCATAGGGTGCTGCAGGAAAAACCAGCACGTTCCCCCACCCTGCCGCGCCGGCAATTATCCCGGCTGCAGTGCAGCCTGTGCCTGCGGGGACACATATATAAAGGTGTCCGGGGTCGGGTGAGTCAAGCTGGTCAATTATTTCCTTTGAAATAGCCGCACAGCTTTGTACGGCATCGGGCGAATCGCCTCCCTCCGGCAGCCACTCGTAGCCGGAAAGCCATTCGTTTCCCAGAAAATGAGCCACCGAGCGGGTGTCAGTCATTTTAAGCCGTTCATAATCGGCTTTGGAGACGGGAAACAGTTTCATGCCACTGCTTGCAGCGAACGCAAGCGTGGGATTGTCGGCGGTAACATGTGTTCCCCTGATAACGGCTGCAGTTTGGAAACCAAAAATTCGTCCGGCAGCTGCCAGCGCGTGCAGGTGATTGGAGTAAGGCCCGCCGAAACTGAGTACCCCGTGCTTCACCTCGTGCGCCCGCGCGAGCAGGGGCCCCAGTTTGCGCCATTTGTTTCCCTGTACCTCCGGATGAAGCAGATCATCCCGTTTCAGATACAGCCGGTGGCCTTCAAACGGAGTTGGCCTAATACTATCCAGTGCGCTGATTATTGGTCCTGAGAGCATGGCTGCATCACTAAAAAAGTGAAAAGTGTCGAAAAATGCACTGTTTTTAACTCGTCGAGCTGATCAAAGACATGCTCTTGCACCTGTTTGTTATTTTTTCCTTTCTTTTGCTGTCGCTACTATCGTCGCACACCCCGAAGATTGCTCAAAGACTAAACCATTTCTCACAGATGAACCTGCGGATACTGATTCTGATTTCTTCCCTGTCGGTCTGGCAACTGGCAAAAGTTCAGGCGCAAAATTACGTCATGAACGGCACGCCAGTGAATGATTGTTCGGGTACATTTTTTGACCCTGGCGGTGAGACGGGGGGCTATGGCAACAATCAGAATCTGACCACCACGATATGCTCGGATGGCAGCGACGGCACGCATATCAGACTGAGTTTCTCCGGGGCCGATCTGGCACCGGGTGATTTGCTGTGCATATACGACGGAACCGATATCAGTGCTCCGCTCATTGCCTGTCACACCGATTACAACCCGGGGCAGCCATTCCTGATACAGGCGACTGCGGTCAACCCGAGCGGCTGCCTCACGGTGTCGTTTGTTTCCGATGGCAACGGAACGGGCCAGGGCTGGGCGGCAGCCATCGCCTGTGTACCTTCCTGTCAGTCGGTACTGGCTGATCTGGTATCCACCAACCCGGCCGTATTCCCGGCAGATACGGGGTGGATTGATATTTGTCCGGGTGAAAGGGTCTTTTTCAACGGAGCAGGTGTTTACCCGCAGAACAATTTCGCCTATGCACAGTCAGACCAGACTACCACGTTTGAATGGAATTTCGGCGACGGCGGCATCGCATACGGTCCCAACACCTCGCACCGCTTCGATCAGCCGGGTGGATATTACGCCCAGCTCTTTCTCACAGATGCCAAAGGCTGCAAGAGCACCAACCTGATCAACCAGCGCATACGGGTGGCACCCCGCCCCTCGTTCCAGCTCAACGCCCAACTCGACCAGACGATCTGCGCCGGGGATACCATTCAGCTGAGTGCCACCACCACCGGACAAAACGGAGCCCTGCTCAATGTGATACCCGTCTCTTCTTCTTTTGAGGTGGAAGGCAGCCGCGCCGACTCACTGCCACTGCCCGATGGCACCGGTATTCCCTATGAAACCAGCATTTTTTTCTCGGAGTTCTCGCCCGGACAGGTCATGACCAGTGCCTCGGACCTGGAGAGCATCTGCGCTGACATGGAGCATTCCTGGGCCCGCGATGTGGAAATATCCCTCACCTGTCCGAATGGCCAGAGCATTATCCTGCACGATCACCCGGGTAACTTTGGCGGGGAGGTCTATCTGGGCGAACCCAACGACAACGACAACATTTTTCCCATACCCGGCCTGGGATACGATTATTGCTGGGTAAACAACGCCCCCAACCCGACCTGGATTGAATATGCCAATACAGTCCTTGGCGGAGCCGGAACGCTACCTGCAGGCGACTACAGTCCGTTCGACCCGTTCTCCGATCTCATTGGCTGCCCCCTGAACGGAGAATGGACGATCACAGTAACGGACCTGTGGCCTATAGACAACGGATTTATCTTTTACTGGTCGCTGAAATTCAAAGACGAGTTATATCCGGATATCGAGCAGTTTACGCCCGGACTGGTGAACTGGTCGTGGAATAACCACCCGTCTGTTTTTCAGTTTTCAGCCGACTCGATCTCCGCAGCGCCGCAGAATGCAGGCACCGCAGGCTATAAATTCACCGTGAATGATGCATTCGGGTGCAGCTGGGATACCCTGCTCACGGTGGCTGTGCTGCCACCGACCCACCCTGACTGCCATTCCTGCGGGCCGGTGTCGGATGTAATACCGGATACCACTGTTTGTTCCGGTATTCCGGTAGTAATCAATGCGGCAGCGCTGGCACCCCCCAATCAGGAAGTCCGTTTCGAGGCATATCCCGAATACCGATTCGGCAATGGCAACCACCCGCACGCCAACCCGTATCTGAGCCCGATCAATGTGAGCAGTCTGGGCTACAGCCTTATTACCCTGCCGGCAGTACAGATTACCTCGGTCTGTATGGACATAGAGACCGATTTTGATGCAGATCTGAATATATTTCTTCAGGCGCCCAGCGGACAACTGCTGGAACTCAGCACCGGAAACGGCGGCTCGGGCGACAACTACAAGATTACCTGCTTCACACCGACGGCTACTACCCCCATCGTCGGGCAAACGGCCCCTTTCAATGGCACCTACAAACCGGAGGGCAACTGGATTGCACTGCAGGGTGCCGGGGTGAACGGAAACTGGGCGCTCAGGGTATCCGACGGTTTCGCACCCAATCAGTTCGGTACTGTGAAGTGGTGGAGTATTGGATTTAATGTAAACAACAACGTGACCTACAGCTGGGGCGGTGGTCCGGGCCTGTCCTGCAACAACTGCGCTGCTCCGGTTGCTACACCGGCCACTACCACCACGTACCATGTACAGGCCAACAATGCATTCGGCTGCCAGTACAACGACACCCTGACGGTCACGGTAGCCACATTTTTCGACGCTCCCACCGGACTTGCGCTGCAAAGCCAGTCAATGGGCAGCATGACCTGGAGCTGGAATCCGGTTGCCGGAGCCGGCAGTTATGAGGTAAGTGTGGACGGAGGAGTGTGGCAGCCCGCCAGTGGAGGCACTTCCCACACCGTATCCGGCCTCGCCGGCGGACAGATGGTGCAACTGGACGTCCGGGCCGTCAGTCCGGGCTGTACCTCCCTGATTTCCAATATTATCAGCACCTACAACGGCTGCGGGCTTGTTGTGCAGTCGGGGCCGGTTACCGGAGTAACCTGCAAGGGCCGTACAGACGGCAGCGTAACCGTGACAGCATCCGGTGGAACGGAACCATACCAGTATATATGGAGTAACAGCCAGACCTCTGCGGCACTCGCCAGTCTGGCAGCAGGTATCTACACGGTGTCTGTAACCGATGCCAACTCCTGCGAGTCTTCCATTCAGGTACAGATTTCAGAGCCACCGGCGTTTGTCGCCGACAGCACCCGGGTAAAGCAAATTTCCTGTTTCGGGGCCAACAACGGGGTTGCCGGGATATTTGTTTCGGGCGGGACTGGTCCGTACAGCTACCTGTGGAACTCCGGACAGACCAGCAACCTGATTACTGCCCTGACGGGCGGAACCTACACTGTCACAGCCACCGATGCGAAAGGCTGTACTGTTTTGTCCACCGCAGCAATAGCAGCACCTGCAGATCTGAACGTGGCCTTTTCGGGCGTCGTGCAGGAGCGCTGCCCGGGTACGTGCGCAGGCGAGGCCACCGTCTCCGCATCCGGGGGTGTATTTCCCTACAACCTGACCTGGAGCGACCCCGGAATAGCGCCCGGGACAACCACCGCCATCAACCTGTGTCCGGGTACCTATACAGTCACTGCCACCGATGCCAACGGTTGCACAGAAACCGGATCCATGGTGATCAATAACGTCGTGCCGATGGCTGCCAGCTTCAACTCCAGTGCACCGGCCTGCGCTGGTGCCCAGACCGGAAATGCCGCTGTGCTGGTGACAGGCGGAGCCGCACCCTACAGTTACGTATGGGAAAACGGCACCACTACCAGCTCGGTGAACAACCTCGCCTGCGGCTCTCACAGCGTGACGGTCATTGATTTCAACAACTGCACAGCCGCCTGGTCCGTACAGCTCGACTGTCCGCCGTCTATCCTGTTCGCCACTCCGTCCACCAGCCCGGCACCCTGTTTCGGTCAGCCGGGCGGCACGGCTTTCATACAGCCCTCGGGCGGACAAGCCCCGTACAGCTATCAATGGAATAACGGACAGACCACCCAGACTGCCACCGGACTGACTGCAGGTAACTATATCCTGACCGTTACCGACCAAAACGGATGTACAGCCTCCGCTCAGGCTCAGGTCGGACAGCCACAGGCACTCACAACTGCGGTGAGCTCAGCACCTGTCACCTGCTTTGGAAGCGCCAACGGACAAACAAGCGTCTCTGCAACGGGCGGAACTGCGCCTTACAGCTACAAATGGTCGCAAGGGAGTAACACCCAGACCATCAGCGGACTTGCGGCAGGGATCTACACGGTTACCGTCACTGACGCCAATAACTGCGTCGCCACAATCACCAGCATCGTGAGCCAGCCTGCTCAATCGGTTCAGGTGCAGGTAAATCAGGTGCGGGCGGCCTGCTTCGGTGAGGCAAACGGCACAGCATCGGCAACAGCCACGGGCGGAACGGGGCCATATCAGTTCGCCTGGAGCAATGGTCAGGCCGGATTGAATGCCGGTTCATTCGCCGCCGGCACATGGAGTGTAACAGCCACCGACGCGGCAGGCTGCACAAGTACCGCTTCATTCCAGATGACTGAACTCCCGAGGGTGCAAGTCAATGTATCGTACATCATTCCCGTGTGCGCGGGCGTGCCAAACGGAATAGCAGAAGTAAACCAGATATCGGGCGGACTGGGCATGGGCAATACCGTCAACTACCACTACAGCTGGGGTGTGCCGGGTGCTCCCGACGCACCTGCCATCCTGATGTTGCCGGGCAACGCCAGCTACACCCTGACAGTGAGCGACTTTCAGGGCTGTACCGGAACATTCACTTTCTTCGTGGGTGAGCCGCCTGCGATGACCATCTCCGCTACCGGCAAACCCGCCAGATGTGCCGACAGGAGCGATGGAAGCGCAGAAACCGGGCAAATTGTCAACGCCAGCGGTGCCGTTTCCTTCGAATGGAGCAACGGAGCCAGCACAGCCAGCATACAACAGTTATCGCCCGGATTCTACGGTGTTACAGCCACCGATGCGAAGGGCTGTACTGCCGAAGCGGCAGTTACTGTGGGAGCGCCGCCACCATTACAGATTTCCCTCCGGCCGCAGGGTCTTACCTGCCACGGAGATAACGATGCATCACTGGAGAGCGTTGTTTCGGGAGGCACACCAGACTACAGCTACACGTGGAGCAGTGGAGCCACCACCGATAATCTGAGCGGCCTCCCGGCGGGAACCTATACAGTCACGGTAAAAGACATGAACGGATGTACCATTACCTCGGCCAGGAACATTGAAGAGCTGCCAGCTCCTCAGCTGTCGGTTGCCGGAGTGGATCCGGTCTGTTTTGGCGATAAAAACGGCAGATTCACACTTTCAGTGGAGGGAGGCACGTCACCGTGGGCTTTCAGCATGAACAACGGACAGTACACCCCCGGCGGCAACTTCCTGGCACTGGCAGCGGGAACCTACCAGTTCAGCGCCAGAGATGCAAACGGCTGCACCGTTTCGGGCAGTGGCAGTCTGTCGCAACCACCGCCCCTGCAGGTATCGCTGCCCGCCGACACCACCCTCACGCTGGGCGACAGCCTGTACATACAGGCCGTCGTGACAGGCGCTTCGGGCTTGCCAGCCTATTCGTGGAGCAGCCTGTGGAACGACAGTTTCGTATGTACCGACAGCAGCCTGTGCGACGAGTTGCTCATTCACCCGACCATCAACAACCGCTACACGGTTACAGTAACCGATGAGAACAGATGCGCTGCCAGCCAGTCTGTCCGGATCAATATATTCACTCCGAGAGGTGTTTACGTCCCCACCGGGTTCAGTCCGAACGATGACCAGGTAAACGACCTGCTGGTAGTACACGGAACAGGCAGTCAACTGGAGGAGATTCTCATCTTCAGCGTTTATGACCGCTGGGGCGAGCTGGTTTATGAGGACAGAAACTTCCCCGTGAACGAAACAACGCGGGGCTGGGACGGCAGTTTCCGCGGGAAACCCTGTAATCCCGGGGTATTTGTATGGGTGCTGGAGGCCCTGTACCGGGATGGCAGGAAAGAATTGCTGAAAGGAAACGTGACACTTGTCAGATAATTCGTGTTAAAAAATGCGTGTGCAGAAGATTTTTCTTTTACTTCGCCCTGAAATCCCGTGCATCGCCCAATTTCAATCTTGACACCACAATGAAAAACATTACCAGACCGATTGTATTTTTTGCTCTTTTTCTCTCTTTCCTGAGCCAGCTAAAGGCACAGGACCCGCGTTTCTCGCAGTACTACGCCTCTCCGTGGAATCTGAATCCGGCCATGACCGGTCTGTTCAACGGCAGCTGGCGGGTTACCGGCAATTACCGCGACCAGTGGGGAAGTATTCTTGCCCCGGAGCCCTTCAGAACCTACTCAGCCGCTTTTGAGCAGCGTATTCAGGTTGGCCTGCGCAACGACTATGCCACCTTTGGTATCGGGGCCCTGCACGATGAGGCCGGCACAGCCCGCTTTATGCAAAACAAAGCCCATCTGGGCGGCGCATTCCTGAAACAGCTGTCGGGCGGACCGCGCCGCGCCGACCATTACCTGTCGGCGGGAGCCCAGGTTGGCATGGGTCAGAACAGTATTGACTGGAGCCGGCTGTGGTTCAGTCGCCAGTTTGATAACGGCACAGAAACGCCCGACCTGAACGCATCCAGCGGCGAATCCGGTGCCAATGCCGCATCCAATGCCTGGCTCGACTTCAATGCCGGACTCATGTGGTATGCCCTGTTTGAAAACGGGGCAACCCTGTATGCGGGCGGCGCCATGCACCACCTCAACAACCCGGTCATTTCACTGACGGGTAACGACTCCGAGACACTGTACTCGCGCTGGACAGCCCATGCAGGCGGCGAGTTCCCGCTGTCGCACAACCTCAGTCTGCTGCCGGGTGTGCTGGTCATGCAGCAAGGGCCCTCGTTCGAATCCGATTTCGGCATGAGCGTGCGGTATTCCAACAACGACCTCAATGAACTCGCCCTGCGCGCAGGTGCCTGGGCGCGCGTGGGAAACCGGCTTGACAACAACATCCAGGCCGACGCCGTTACCATTGTGGGTATGCTCGAGCTCAACCGCTGTGTACTCGGAATCAGTTACGATATCACCGTATCGAACCTGTCGATCGCCAATAACTCCCGCGGTGCATTTGAACTTTCTTTCAGCTACTATCACCCGGGCACACGCAGAACGCGTGTTCAGTGCCCCAATTTCTGACTACCATGAAGAATTATTTTCTCCTTTTCCTGTTCCTGCCGCTGTTTTCCGCCGGACAGGGCCTGAAGATACAGCCGCAGAACCCTCAGGCCGGCGAACTGCTGCGCGTGGAAATTGATTTTTCCGGCAGTCCGGCCGCAGGTGCAGAAAATGCAGTACTTGGCATTCTTGAATACGCCGACGGAAAGGTACAGGCCGTGGATGCAGCCATTTCCAGAACAGGAAATACCATCAAGGGCGTGTTCACCCTGAACGCCGATTCAAAAGCACTCATGCTGTACGTGGAGGATCCCGACAAGGATGACGTGTACGATAACAACAAAAAACAGGGCTATTTCGTCAATATCCACGATAAACAGGGGAAAGTAATCCCTGAATCCCTGGGTGCTCAGGCCACCCTGCTGCAGCTGTATGGCGGACTGGCCGGACTGGACAAAAATCCGGGCCGTGTGCTGGAATTGCTGAATGAGGGAATCAGACAGAAGCCGGAGGTAAAAACAGGCTACTGCATGGCGCTCCTCAATGCCACCTCCGCGCTTTACGGCGGCGACAAAGGAACCGGTCAGGTGGAAGCCCTCACGGCTGAACTCGACAAATTGTCGGGCATCTCCGAAGCAGATCTGCTTATGCTCGTGAAATTCTACGAGCGCGCGAAACAGTCAGACAGAGCCGACAACACCAAAAAGAAAATCCGCGCACAGTACCCCAAAGGTACGCTGGTGCGACAGGATGCCCGTACCGCCATCGAAATGGAGGGCGATCTGGCCAAAGCTGAAATACTGATAAACGACTACACCCGGAATTACCCCGCCAGCACCGACAAAGAGATTCAGGAAACGAACGGATTGTACACGATGCTGGCCGGCAAGTACGGTGATCAGGGCAACTGGGAGAAAATGTACAGCATGGCAGAAAAGGCTTCTGCGCCTGCCCGCGCGTCCATGTACAACAATTTCGCCTGGGAACTGGCACAGAAGGGCGAATCACTCGATGAAGCAATGAAGATGGCGTCCATCGCCACTGAACTGTCTCGCGCGGAGATCAATACCCCGTCGCCCGGCTCGCGCCCCTCTCCATACATGAACGCCCATGCATGGGCGCGGCAACGCGAATACAGTTTTGCCATGTATGCAGACACCTATGCCTACATTCTCGGGGCAAAAGGCGAGCATACCAAAGCCGCCAGACTGCAGGAACAGGTCATCAAAATCAACAAGGGGTCAGATGCCGACATGAACGAGCGGTATGCCAGCTACCTTGAAAAAGCCGCTGACCCTTCCCTGCGCTACAAACTGGAGGAGTTCATCATCAAGGGACAGGCAACCAGCGGCATGAAAGACATGCTGAAGCGTACATATATGTCGGAGGACCATACAGAAAACGGGGCTAGCGCCTATGTCAGCAAACTCGAGGAGGCAGCAAAAGCCGCCAAAAAAGAGGAAATGCTCCGGAATATGGGCAGTGAGCCCGCCCCGGCTTTTTCGCTGCTCAACATGAGCGGAGAAACCGTTTCACTGGCTTCGTTAAAGGGTAAAGTGGTGATTGTGGACTTCTGGGCTACCTGGTGTGGCCCGTGCAAGTCATCCTTCCCGGGCATGCAGAAGGCTGTCAATCTGTACAAAGACGACACCAATGTTGCCTTCCTGTTCGTGGATTGCTGGGAGCGGGGAACTGACAAACTGAAAATTGCCACCGATTTCATTAACAGCAAGGGGTACACCTTTAATGTACTGATTGACCAGGACGACAAGGTGGTGTCATCATTCGGTGTATCCGGCATCCCGACCAAGTTCGTGATTGATCCCGCCGGCCGCATTGCCTTCAAGGCGGTTGGCTATGAAGGCAGTGAAGACGGACTGGTGGAAGAAATGCAGGCTATGATCGAAGCCTCAAGGAACCGGGCGAACTGACCTCTTCCTTTAAAAACAACCTGGTGCGTTCCATATCAATGCTGATAACCCTGTCGGCCTCCAGTTTGGGAACGACCTGTCTGTAACGCTCCAGTACGGCCTCCACCGCCGTACCGGAGCGCAGCGGACGCCTGAATTCCAGCGCCTGTGCCGCTGTCATAAACTCTATGGCGAGCAGCCTTTCCAGATTCATCACCACCCTTCTTGCCTTGGTGGCTGCATTGGCCGCCATACTCACATGATCCTCCTGTCCGTTACAGCTCACGATGCTGTCGGCAGAAGCGGGAGTGCACAGTGTTTTGTTCTGGCTCACAATAGAAGCTGCCGTGTACTGTGCAATCATCAGGCCCGAATTCAGGCCCGGATCCGGAGTAAGAAAGGCCGGCAGACCCCGTTGTCCGCCAATCAGCTGATAAATACGCCGCTCGGCGATACTGCCCAGTTCCGACAGGGCCAGCGCGAGATGGTCGAGCGGCAGCGCGAGCGGCTGGGCATGAAAGTTACCGCCCGATACAATCAGGTCGGCCTCCGGAAAAATATTGGGATTGTCGGTCACCGAGTTGATCTCGGTCACTACCGCACCAACGATGTACTCCAGCGCATCCTGACTGGCGCCGTGTACCTGCGGGACACAGCGGAAAGCATACGGATCCTGCACACTCGTTTTGGGAGCAGCGGCCACCTCACTGTCCTTCAGGATTTCCATCAGGGTGGCCGCCGTTTCAACCTGTCCCCTGTGCGCGCGCACCTGATGAATATGTGCATCGAGTGGTGAGAGCCGGCAGTTAAAGGCATCATACCC
>CAIYFY010000482.1 GCA_903925535.1 uncultured Bacteroidota bacterium
ATAGGCCGTCTTTTTGCCTGGGTGGGATCCATGGTTTCAAGCGAACCATCTGCCATTGCATACAGCGTAAACCTGCTTTCGGCTGTCAGCACCGCATTCATGGCATTGTTTGTGTGCTGGAGCACAACCATCCTTGCCCGCCTTGCTACTGTTGGCCGCGGAGAGGAGCCTGCAGGTGCTACATCCTTCGCCATTGCCGGTGCCGGTCTGGTTGCCGGTCTGGCCTCTGCCTTTGCCTCTTCCATCTGGTTCTCTGCAGTGGAGGGTGAAGTGTATGCGATGTCCACTTTTTTCACAGCGATGACCCTCTGGGCCACCCTGAAGTGGTACAATCTGCCCGACACTGCCGAGGCTGACAAATGGCTGGTTTTCGCTTTCTTCTCTACGGCGCTTTCCATCGGAGTACACTTGCTCAGCTTGCTGACATTCCCGGCGCTGGCGATGTTGTACTACTTCAAAAAATTCAAAAAAATCACATTCATCGGCTCGCTCATTGCCGCCGGTGTGGGTGTGGTATTCATCGTAGCCATTCAGAAGCTGATTATTGCGGGTATTCCCAGTATGTGGGCCAGTTTCGACAAGTTCTTCGTGAACAGCCTTGGCTTGCCATTCTATTCCGGTATCGCTCTGGTTTTCCTGCTTTTTGGCGGTGCCATCTGGTATGGCTTGCGCAGAGCAGAACGCACCGGCAACGGATTGCTGCAGCGTATCGTGGTGGCACTGGGTGTAGTGGTTATCGGTTATACTGCCTACGGCATGGTGATTATCCGCGCCAATGCCAATCCGCCCATCAATATGAACGACCCGTCGGATCCTATGCGTCTGCTTCCGTACCTCAACCGCGAGCAGTACGGCGAGCGCCCGCTGCTCCGCGGATCGAACTTCGACGCGCAGCCTGTTGATATGAAATCGGAGCCACGCTACGGCAGGGCGGGAAATCGCTATGAGGTAGTGGATGAAAAAGCCGACTACGTTTACGACCCCTCAACGATGGTGCTCTTCCCGCGTATGGGTGATTACTCCCAGGGGCGTCCCAAGATTTATCAGCAGTGGATTGGCAAGACCAAGGGTCCGTATACTTTTGCTGACAACATGGAATTTTTCTGGAAATACCAGATTGGCTGGATGTACTGGCGTTATTTCATGTGGAACTTCTCCGGTCGTCAGAACGGCGAACAGGGCTATTATGCATGGGATCCGAGTGCCGGCAACTGGATGTCGGGTATTGACTTCATTGACGAGGCGCGACTGGGCAATCAAAGCAAGCTCACCACAGATGACAAGAACAATCCGTCCAGGAATAAATACTACATGATTCCGTTCCTGCTCGGTATCCTCGGAATGGTGTATCACTACAGACGCCGCTCTCAGGAGTTTTACGCTATTCTGGCGCTGTTTATCATCACGGGTATCGGCATTATTGTCTATTCCAACCAGCCGCCCAATGAGCCGCGCGAGCGCGACTATGTACTTGCGGGTTCATTCTTTACATACTGTATCTGGATTGGTCTGGGTGTTATGGCACTGTTCGATCTGTTATCCAAAGCACTCAAAGGTGCCGCTGCCCCGGTTTCGGTAGCGCTCGCCCTCAGCGCTCCGGTACTGATGGGGACGCAAAACTGGGACGATCATTCCCGCTCGCACCACTATGCCAGCCGCGACTATGCATCCAACTTCCTGAACTCCTGCGCTCCCAACGCCATCGTTTTCACGTACGGAGATAACGATACATATCCGCTCTGGTACTGTCAGGAAGTGGAGGGAATTCGTACCGATGTTCGCGTGGTAAACCTGTCGCTGATTGCAGTTGACTGGTACATCAGCCAGCTTCGTCGTGCCGTGAACGACTCGCCTGCCATCGAGATGAGTATTCCGCAGGAACAACTGCGCGGGTACAAGCGCGTTCAGACACCTTACGGTGCTCCGGGCGGGGATGTTGAGCGAGATCTGCGTCAGGTAGTCAAGTTTATTGGTGAAGACCACCAGCAGGCTTCCGGTGGAGGCCGCGACTTCGACTCCTACCTGCCTACGAGAAAATTCTACCTGCCGGTTGACAAACAGGCATTCATTGACAACAAGATTGTATCTCCCGGCGATTCGACGCTTGTTGATACCATCAAGTTCAGTCTGGCCAAGGATACCAAGTATATCATCAAGGATGAACTGGCTATTCTTGACATTGTTGCCTCCAACCTGGGCAAGCGCCCCATTTACTGGGCGGTTACCTGTCGCGAAGACAAGCTGCTGGGTCTGGAGGATTACCTGCAACTGGAGGGCCTGAGCCTGCAACTGGTTCC
>CAIYFY010000483.1 GCA_903925535.1 uncultured Bacteroidota bacterium
CCGTATCATGGTAATCCTGTAATCCGCTGAATCAAGGTTCAGACAATAGAGTGGCTGCGAAAAAATCCAAAGCCATAAACCTCACCTGATCCAATTCAGAAAATCTCAAGACAATCCAGCGACTTGTCCAGCGTAATATATCTTCAACTGAAATACGCATATTCCTGATACAGGGCTTGCCTGAGCGTTTACCCTGCTCAATTGTTATGATTCCTTTGCAGATATCCAGCATGCTAATGATTATCAAAAAGTTCGTAGCATAGTATTCGAAAGTGTACGCACTGCTTGCAATCTCATTTTTTTCAGACACACGCTAAACTGTTTTACTCCCCCGCACGTTAGTATTTCCTGATTAACACAGCGCACTATCTCTATGGCTAAAATCATGGCAGTTATCAATGCCACGCCGGACTCTTTTTTCGACGGTGGCAGGTATTATTCCCCGGAAAATGCGCTGAAACGCATCGAGCAGGCACTGCTTGAAGGGGCAGACATACTCGACATCGGTGGGGCGTCCTCGCGCCCGGGCGCGCAGGAGGTTCCCGCTGATGAAGAACTCCGCCGGGTAATCCCGGTCGTGGAGGCTGTACGCCGGCACTTTCCGGAAGCCGTGATCTCCGTGGATACGTGGCGGGCTGCAGTGGCCCGCGAGGCTGTCAGCGCCGGCGCCCATATCCTTAACGACATCAGCGCGGGTTCCATGGATGATAAATTGCTCGCTACTGCCGCTGAAATGAAGGTTCCATATGTCCTGATGCACATGCAGGGTACGCCCGCCACCATGCAGCAGAATCCGCACTACGATGATGTGGTGACCGAGGTGCTAGACTATTTCATTCGCAAGGTGGAGTACCTGCACACCCTGGGTATTTATGACATCATCCTGGATCCCGGTTTCGGCTTTGGAAAAACGGTGGAACACAATTTCTCCCTGCTGAAAAATATGCACGTGTTCAGCAGGGTGCTGCAACTGCCCGTGCTGGCCGGCCTGTCCAGAAAGTCAATGATCTGCCGGACGCTGGGCGTGAAACCCGAACAGGCCCTGAACGGTACCACCGCACTCAACATGGTGGCCCTGCAACAAGGCGCCTCCTTCCTGCGCGTACACGACGTACGCGAGGCCGTGGAGGTCAGAAAATTGTTTGAAGCGCTGGGGTGAGTGGACACTCTCACAGATGTGATTTGACAGTACTTTGTATTTTTGATTTTACCTTATTCCACGTTACAGTTTTGTCAAATAATACCGGGTCGGGGTATTTTTCTGCATCATCGAAGTAATTGAGGCTTTTTAAAACATGGAAAATCTCAAACTGCCTGAATTTCAGGGAAAACAGTTCGAGCATTTGTTGTATCGTCAGATAATCCAGCAGATAGTAAATGTCGTAAAAGTCTTTCTTGCTACCGCGTTGGGTTACTGCTTTGAGTTTCATAGGAGCGATATCTCTGATTTCCAGCATTAGTACTCCTTCCGCTACAATCGGGTCAAACAAGACGGGGTAGCTCATTTTCACGAAAACGACCTTGACAAAGTTGATACTGGTGATAAGCATACTTCCTTCTTCTGTTTCAACAAGAACGTCATAAGACTTTTGCAATGCTTCAAGCAGTGCCACTTTGTCAAATTGTAACTCAGTGAAGAGATCAAGATGTACAGACATACGGTGTCCAAACTGGAGTGCCAAAGCTGTTCCACCAACCAGATAGAATCCATCCAGCTCCGGAAGTGACATCAGGTTTTTTAATAACTCCAGTGTTCCGGGTTCGACTGTGCGAGCCTGTAACATCTGAATGCAGTTTTGGGAACGTCAAATATAGTACAACAGAATGCCAGTGTTACCTTGTCTAGCCATCTCGCATTCAGTACAACTTCCTTCACCACGTCCTTGCCATAAAAGTCCATCATCGCCCTGAATTCATCGAGATGGCCGCGCATGATAATACGCTCTATGACAGCTGTCTTGTGCTTCTGCAAATCTATAGTCCGGACATCGGAATCCCAAAACAGCGACTGACGGAGTTTGAATGACATAGCGCACAATTTAGTTGCATGACAAAGGTAAAAGAATTCGCGACAAGTAGCAAACACAAGTATCGCCATCCTGGCTGCAGAATGCCCCAAAATATCATTATTACCCCCTGAACCACGGTATAAACCGCGGCACCCGTTTCTGGTAGCCTTCGTAATCCGGATATTTACCGGCCGATATCTTTTCACTGAAGTCACTGCTGCCGAGGAACAACAGCACCAGCAGCAGTCCGCCTGCCAGCGACCAGTTTACCCAGCGACCGGTAGCTGCCACACTGAAAAGGTAGAAACTGAGCCAGATGGCCTGCTCCGAGGCGTAATTAGGGTGACGAACTACCGACCACAGGCCTCTGTCGCAAAAACCGTGGGCATACTCTCCCAGTGGCTCCCCCGCGTTCTTCCGGCGGTATTTCTCCTGCTGGAAGTTGTACTGCTGCTGGTCAGCAATGGTCTCTGTGACGATGAAACCAAGCATAAGTGCTGCTGCCAGATAGTCAAGTGTCCCCAGAGGGCTATCGGCGCCCTGCCAGGCCACAATGGTGGGAAGCGTAAACAGCAGTATCAGTCCCTGCTGGTACAGTGAAATGAAGAACAGGTTGAACGCACTCCACGCCAGTCTGCTCTGAAACATGGGCTGCTGACGCAATACCGCCCAGCGGTAGTCTTCCTCTCCCTGCCACGGTATCCAGCTGTAGCCGCCGCGCCGCGCAAAGTTGAACGTCAGGCGCGCACCCCAGATGCTCACAAGCACCGCCATCAGAACCAGCCTGTCGTTGAAGCCGCTGTGCACCGCTACTACCCAGGTGTACAGTATAGGTACAATACTCCAGAGCTTGTCCACCTGACTGTAGTTCTTTGTGATTTCACTCACAACAAAACAGGTGAGTCCCACCCCGAGCATCAGCTTTACCAGGTAATGCAGGGTGTCGCGTTGCTCCACAGACAGGGGAGCATCGTAGTAAACGGCTATAACGGGGAGGGTAATCAGGGTGATGAGCAGAACGATGATGGTGCGGATCATAAGCAGAGAGATTTTTATCTGAGTACCGGCAGCATGCGACGATGTGTCTGCCCGCGCTGGTCAGTACTGGTTACTTCCAAAAACTGTATGCCGGTTGCCTGTCGGCTGCCGAGTGGCAATATATGTATTCCGGCCGGCAGTTCGCCGGTTTCCGTTGTCTGAATCAGGCCGCCGGTTGCGGAAAGCAGGCGCCAGCGCAACGCTCCGGGCTCCTGCAATGTTACCCGCAGCCACTGAGTTTCGCCGGGAACGCCGAGAACAGTCGCGTCAGCCACTGCTCCCGAAACAGGGTAACTGACTCCCACCTGACACGAGGCGGGAATCTCCGGGCACCAGGATCGGTGCGCCAGTGTACAGTCAAGCACATAAGGATTGGGCTTCCCGTCCTGATAGGCAGCAATTTTCCATGTCTTCTGAAGTTCTTCATCACCGGCAGGGTCCATGGCATCCCACTGACAGAGGGTCGGGCGCTGCAACTCAAAAAAGTTGGGATCTGCTGTATTGGCCTGGTTGCGGTAAACGGTGTAAAAATAGAAAACGGAACGTGCAATTTCCCCTTTGGAGGCTTCCCTGGGCTCAAATCCGTCAGCTGATGACTCTGCGTAGCTGTCTATACCCTGTGCAGGAATGCTGCTGAGGGTCTGGTTGTTCATAAACCACTTCTGTGTCTGGTTATCCGGTATTTCCCTGAAGGGCTTGTCGCCGCGCGCCTCGTTTACAAGAATCCGGGAAGGGTAGAGATGGTGCATGTCGCTGTGCGCATTGGTGCCCTGAGTGGCTCCCTTGGCTACCGGATAGGCATGCTCGGTGTTCATTCCGTTTGTACCACCACCCTGATAAATATACTGTGTGGGATCCTGTGCGGGATCCAGATACAGGGTGTGGCCAGAATAGATACAGCGCAGACTGTCGTCGGCTGCTGCCAGAATCCGGGCGTACAGCGTGTCGCGGGAATTAGCGTAGTCCAGTACAGTCTGCGGACGAAAACGGGCGCCCAGACTGTCAATCAGCTCCGGACCCGACAGGCCCGGGAGGACCGTCTGGAAGCCCTGAGCCGCCGCCGCACTGGCGCCGACAAGTAATAGTACAGGTATTGCGAGTTTTTTCATGCTAAAAAGGGGGCGCAAGTTTCGTAAAATAATTGGAATGTGAAATTTATTTCGGGTAAAAACAATAAACAGTCTGAGGTGTTATATCCCGGACCACCTCATTCTGAATCTGTCTGTCATGCTCAGCGTCTCTAATCTTACCCGCCACTACCGATCTCCCGGAGGAGAACAACTCACCGTACTTGAAAATGTCTCCTTCGATATCCCCGCAGGTGAAACTTTCTCTATCGTAGGTCCCTCGGGATCGGGCAAAACAACCCTGCTCGGATTGTGTGCCGGACTGGATCGGGCGAGCAGCGGATCCGTGGTGCTGAATGAAATCAGGCTGGACAATCTGAGCGAAGACGAGCGTGCCGAGGTGAGAAACCGCCATGTAGGCTTCGTCTTTCAGAACTTTCAGCTTATCCCTACGCTCACAGCCCTGGAAAACGTGATGGTACCCATGGAGTTGCGCGGCGACTCACTGGCCGAAACGGTGGCCCGCGAGTGGCTGGAGAAGGTCGGACTGGGCAAACGCCTGGATCATTATCCTGCCCAGCTTTCGGGCGGAGAGCAGCAGCGCGTATGTATCGCGCGCGCCTTTTCTACCAGCCCACAGATATTGTTTGCAGACGAACCTACAGGTAATCTCGATGCAGAGAATGCCACAGGTATTGTTGACCTGATATTCGACCTGAACAGAAATGCGGGCACCACCCTGGTGCTGGTGACGCACGATCTCGAGCTGGCGGCGCGTACCCGGCGCATCCTCCGTCTGAAAGGCGGCAGG
>CAIYFY010000484.1 GCA_903925535.1 uncultured Bacteroidota bacterium
CAGGCAGCCAGTGCAAGTACAAAACAGAGGTATATCATGTAGAAATAAGTTTAATTCCTTCTTCGGGGGGCTGTCCACTCTTCTTTCTCAGCGTAGTTTACAATCACTTTCATGAAATTGACCATTGACAGGAATACCATGAAACCCACCGAGACCACGATGAACAGCCATTTGTACGAACCTGCCGCACCGATGGAAACACCCGAGAACAGTTGGGCAAGCAGTGCCGATGCACCGGCCAGACCCATGTAGCTGTACATCGAGGCCTGCCAGTACTTGACAAAACTGTCGGACCGGATGCTGAGCAGACTGTTCATCACGGCAAAGAACAGCATGAAGGCTGTAGCAATCATCCAGGGGAACAAGCGACCAGACAAACCAGGTGACATGACGTTCAGGAGCCAGTTGCCCGACAGAATGAGTGTTGAGGCGATGGCAATGGCCCCTGCCTGCCATACCGGACTGTTCATCCGGGTATCAAAGGAAATTTTCATCTGACTGTAACGATTTAACAGGTAGAATGGTTCATTCCTGGCACACCCTAGCGTATCATCACACCCTGTCTGTCAAGAAAAGGAATTTCAGTGAAGTTGCTTTCATCCAGACTGCCCGGTACAAATACATATCTTTTGTCGTACAGGTAATTGTCGAAGGTAAAACTGACCCAGAATTCATGCGCCAGATTGAACAGCGACGTATGAATTGGCTCAATTTTTTCCAGCTGCAGCGGCCCCAGTTTCTCCCAGAAATGCCTGAACACCGCCGTACGGCGCTTTTCGCCGTCCACCTCTCCGTAACCAGTAGAGTTGATCAGCACCGAACCAATAGTCTCGTCCTTCAGATTAATGATGTAGGAGTCCCAGAAGTCTCCGTAGCCGTCTTCATCGGGCTGTCGGGGTACGATGGCTATTATCAGATCCTCTACTTTCCTGATTTCAATGTCTTTCTTCACGAATTGAGTGTTTTTGTTGTGGGTAATTGATTAACTCAAAAGCAGTTTTGTCTCGAAGACTGCCTCAAAATGATGTTTGATCCGATTTTTTACATCCTCCATATCCGGTTCCCGTCCGAGCTCCAGTGCAAGTGAGGTAACGGTTTTGTCCGGATCAACGATTCCGCAAGGTACAATGTTGCTGAAATACCCCAGCGGAGTATTTACGTTGAATGCCCAGCCATGCAGGGTCACCCATCGGCTGATATGTACCCCGATGGCGCATATTTTTCCGAGTCTTTGCGGTTCATCCGGCCTTTCGAGCCACACTCCCGTATAATCCTTGATGCGGAACCCCTCCAGACCATAGTCTGCCAGTGTTCTGATTATGATTTCCTCCAGATTTCGCACGTACCGGTGTACATCGGTAAAGAACAACTCCAGATCCAGGATGGGATAACCCACAATCTGGCCGGGACCGTGAAAAGTGATATCGCCTCCCCGGTTGATGGGGAAAAAATCAATACCCTGCTCGGTGAGTTCCTGTTCAGTGAGCAGCAGATTATCCATGCTGCCGCTTTTACCGAGGGTATAAACAGGAGGATGTTCCACCAGCAGCAGATGATTTTGCTGCGGATAGGTGCCGGGGGCTTCGCCGCGGTGCGCAAGCTTGTTTTCCGTCATCTCCCGGTGCAGGGCCGACTGGTAATCCCAGGCCTGCCGGTAAGGCATGTTACCCAGATCCTGAAATGTTACTGATGTCATTTCTTTCTGCGACAAAGCACAAGGCTGCTTTCGGGAATACGGAGAACAATATCGTAGTCAACCACCGCCTCTTGTGTACGGTCGCCGCTGATGGCATAGTAGAAATCAGCATCCTTTATCGGCGGCTGATTTCCATGGAACGGAGGCAACTTGGCGTACTTTGCGTACCCGTAAGTATTCTTCTCCAGGTGAAAAATAAAAGAGTTCTGCATGAACCACTCCGTATCAATCACATAGGGTTCTGATCTTCCCTCAGCTATATATGCCTGTTTAAGGTATTCCAGCACCGTAAAAGTATCTGTATCGTGGTACCACTCAAGCGATTTGCCGAGATTGACGGTCCGCACGGTATTTACCAGCCAAAGCAATGAAAGTGGCAAAACAAGCGCAACAGCTACCTTTCTGCCATAGCGTTCATGGAGCCAGGATGCAGCACACGAGAGGGAGATAGCCACCAAAGGCCAGTAGAACAAGCCCAGCCGCGCCTCCAGGTAGGGCGTGTGCGTAAGTCTGACCTGTGCAACATTGGCAACAGCCGCCAGTGGCAACAGTAAAGCCATGAAAATACGCGGATCAGCCTGTAAACGGAAACGCCGTGACGTCAATCGGAAAATTGCAACACCGGTAATAGCCAGAATACCCGCGATCAGTATGCGGGTGAGTGCCAGATCGGAGCCGTTGCCGAGGTACGCGTTCGCGTGTATGGATGCGCGCACAATGCGCTGAACTGATTCAAACCAGGTGCCCAGTTCGTTCCAGTTGACAATTTCCGAATCACGACTCAGTCTTTTGAGCGGCGCAAACCAGAGTGCAACGAAAACGAGTAAGGTGCCCAGCGCGGGCTTCGACTTTGCCCAGGCGGACTTCAGGCTCCAGTCTTCAGAAAAAACAGCCAGCAGGAGCAGACATGTGAAGGGAGCCCAGAACACAAGCAGGGTAAAGTTGGCATAGACCGCCAGTCCGGCGAAAATAAAGGACCTGCGCAACTGCACCGGGTCTTGTGTATCGAAAAACCGACACGCCATTTCTACCGCCACTGCGAGCAACCCGGCCGCAAGCCCGTACCCGCGCGCAAACGAGAAGAACTCCAGCAAGTAAGGATTGCCAAAAAACATCAGCAATGCAAATATACGGATCATGGACCCCGTCGCCATCCTTTTGGATAAATGAAGGGCTGCCCAGGCATACATCGCACCGCCAATCAGCACAGGTATCCGCACAACAAAATGGTGCCAGCCGAAGATGCCGGTCATCAACTTGATGAGCAGCGTATTCAGTATGTGGTTGTTCGGATTTGCCTCCCGCTCATAAAAGAGGGTATCAACCACCAAACGCGGTACATGGTTGATGGCCGTGGACGCCTCGTCCACGGTAACAGGCAACCTGAAGGCCCGAACGGCGATATAAACTCCGAACAGTGCAACGATGGCGGCCAGTATTCTGTTTTCAGTCTGCTGATTCATCCCGCAAAAATAGTCCTGAATCGGATTGATTGTTGTGATTTTTCAATTGCCGAAGATCAATGATTTTCAGCACAAATGCCCCGGGCAGTGCAGCGAACCCGCAAAGTACGGACTGGTACCCCCAGTGGATGGGAACATAGTGCCTGACCAGCCACGAAAGCAGCAGTATCCAGCCCATAAACAGCACCGCCTGAACCATGGTACGCCTGCCACCGCTGAATCCGAAAGTCTTTACAGACAGCCAGACCATCGAGCCCGCAATAAAAATCTGGGTCGCGATCGCTGCAATGGCAGCACCCAGCGCATAATGCTCCGGAATAAGTAACAGGTTGAGTCCGAGGTCAATGGCTATGCCGACCAGAAAAAACCTGTTCATTTCCATCATCCGCTCGCGGGCAGTCAGCAGTGTACTGAATATATAGGTGATACTGACCGGCACAAATGCCCATATCAGCACACCCAGCACGTCGGTTCGTTCCGGGGTAACCCGTTCAGGCATCATCAGGGTGAGCAATTCATTCCTGAAAAAGAAAATGATCGTTGATAGTGTCACACTTCCCACCCAGACAAGCCGGAAGCCGAGTGATACCAGCGGCCTTACCGGCTCCTTCTGCTGTATCATCCGGGCGAACATGGGCAGGAGCAGGGAAGCAAACAGGTAGCCGAACATATTGCAGGCCTCGAGCAGCCTGAACGCACCGGCATATACCTCCGCATGGGCCTCGCCAGCCATCCGCTCGAGCAGTACGGCATCCATTCGGGTGTAGGCAAACATAAGCAGGACAACCAGCGCATAGGGTACACTCTGCCTGAAAAGCATCAGGACGGCCGGACGACCCGCCCGCCAGTTGCTGGCCCAGGAGGGCCTGACAGGCACCGGTGACAGCGACCGGAGAGATATCCAGACCACCAGCAGCGTCAGTACCAGCGCGAGTGTCTGCGCCAGCGCGAACGACATCAGTGTCAGTTCCACCACATTCCACCAGAGGATAGCTCCGCAGGTGACCAGCATGAGCAGCTTGTCGAGCGCCGACAACAGACTGTCGAGCCGGTAACTGCCCAGTCCGGAAATACTGGAACGCAGAAAAAGGATCATCTGTACGAGTACCTGGTTGAAAAGCAGTACCGCGAGCAACGGAAGTACTGCCGGATCATAACCCAGAGCCAGCCAGGCTAAGAGCAGGGTAATCAGCATGTAGGCTGCCCCGAGCAGTATCTTCAGTGCCAGCAGATTCGGAAAATACTTGGGCAACAGGTAGGGGTGCTGACTGATATGCCGGTTGTTGAAACTCTGAATACCGAAATCATTGACGATCTGCGTCAGGTAGGCCAGATTGAGCAGCGCAAAATACAGTCCGTACCCCTCCCCCAGCCTGTTCTGCACCCCCAGATCAATCCCGAAAATAAACAGCGGCTTGATCAGCAGGTTGATCAGTACCAGCAGGATAAGATTGAAAAGAAATTCGCGCTTCATTCAGGCCGGCATTTCAGAGGTGGCTCAGGTCGTTCTCCAGGTGAAAGCGAATACCCTCGTCCGTGAAGTGAGCCATGTAGCAACCGGTATTGGTGTGGCCCACCTGATCCATTTCGGAAACAGGGAGCTGCTTCAGCCGGGAGATCAGTACGCGGATCGTGCGACCGTGTGTAGCCACCAGAATATGCTTTTCGGTGCGCGTTCCGAGCCATTCCACGAACCGGGAGAGGCGCTCGTCGAGCTGCCGGGCCGACTCGCCGTCGGGCAGCGCAGCATCGAGATCGCCGTTTCGCCAGGCGTGAAGAATATGATGGAAGGCTTCACTGCGTTCGGGACTGGGCGATGTGCCCTCGAAAGAACCCCAGGAGATCTCGTCGAGCTCGGAGAGCTGTATCCACGGAGTCTCCCGCTCCAGGAAGTGGCTGACCGTCTGATGCGTCCTTTTAAGCGTGGACGTAACGATCAGTTCAAAGTTAATATGTTTGTATGCCTCATAGAAGGCCAGGGCCTGCTGCCGGCCCGTTTCATTCAGGTCAGAATCAACACCCCGGCCCTGAATGATACCCTGCCGGTTGAAATCGGTTTCTCCGTGTCGTATAAAATAAACGTGCATGTGATCAGATTACGGGTAGTTCGATATACCCCCTGAATTCCTTGTCCTCCTCAAAAACAACATCGGAATAATCCTGCAGGACATTATACAGGGTATCGCGCTCTATGGGTTTGCGACCTACTCTCCGAATCATATCCACCAGTTCGCGGGTGGACAGCGACGGGTTTTGCTCTTCAGAGCCGGCCATGGAGTATATTTTCGTGGTATCGTCAATCGTGCCGTCGAGGTCATCCACTCCGAACGAGAGCGCAAGCTGGGCGGTCGTGCGGCCGATCATGGGCCAGTATGTTTTCAGGTGGTCGAAATTATCGAGGTAAATACGGCTTATGGCATAGTTGCGCAGATCCTCGATGGTGCTGCATTCCTCCACATGACTCATCTGGTTTTCCTTGTTCCTGAACTTGAGCGGGATAAAAGTCTGGAAGCCCCCGGTTTTATCCTGCAGCTGCCGCAGGCGTTCGAGGTGATCCACGCGATGTTCATAGGATTCGATATGGCCGTAGAGAATAGTGGCATTGGAGCGCATACCCAGCTCATGCCATATTTCATGGATACGGAGCCACTGTTCGGCGTCGCATTTGTCGGCGGCAATTTGCTCCCTGATTACCGGGTCGAATATTTCGGCTCCGCCACCGGGCATACTGTCAACCCCGGCATCGCGGATCATACGCATACCATCCTCGTAACTGACCTTTGCCTTTTTGAAGATATAATGGTATTCCACCGGTGTGAGTGCCTTGACATGAAGTTCGGGTCTGTGCGATTTGATCCAGCTGAAAAATTCCAGATAAAAGGGTAAATCGTACTGCGGAAGCACGCCACCGACGATATGCACCTCGGTAACAGGCTGACCGTCGTACTTTCTGACAATATTCTTCATGTCTTCCATGGAGAAAGACCATGCATCTGCATCATTGCGCTGTTTGATCAGGCGCGAGTAGGAACAGAACTTGCAGTCATAAACACAAAGATTAGTGGGTTCAATATGAAAGTTCCGGTTAAAATAAGTGTTATCGCCGTGTTTCCGCTCGCGCATGGCGTTCGCGAGTGCGCCCACGTACGCAAGAGAGCCCTCCTTGAAAAGGAACACACCGTCGTCGAAAGAAAGACGTTCACTACGGAGCACTTTACCGGCCACTTCGCGGTGGCGGGCGCTCAGTGCCGGATCGGCCAGCACTACATCAATGGATTCTGCACTTCTCATCATTTGTTGGCAGGTATTTAATTTCTGATCAGAGCGATCAGTTTTTCAGCATTTTCAGCATTGGAATAAGCAGTTTCGAGCATCAGACGGCGTTCTTCAATGCGGCTTTGTTCGAAAGGTGCATTAATAAGTGCCTCCACCGTCTGGCGGATAGCAGCGGCCGAATTGCGCACGTAACACAGTTTTGCCAGACCGGAACCACTCACCATAGCATCGTTCACGAGACAAAAACGGCCTTTGAACAGTGCGTTGATCAGTTTGAGCTTCACGCCGGCCGACTGGTTGGCTACCAGGAGATTGATATGGGCCCGGGCAATCAGATCATTCATCTGTCGCTCGTCGGGGTTCTCAACCAGCTTGATGTGGTCGTGACGGGCAGCGATTTCCTTCAGCCGTTCAGTGGGGTTCATTCCGGCAATTACAAACGGGATACCGAGATCGGCGGAGAATACCTCCTCGATCAGCCAGATGGCCGCCAGCTCGTTGTCAGACACACTCAGTTTGCCGTGGAATAGCACAAATTCGCCCCGACCCGTCTGGCTCTCCACGCGTTCGTTGGCGTGAAATGGCGGTATATAGTTCACATTCGCCTTCATTTCCCTGAAATAGGCCAGATCGTTGGAAGAAAGGGCAATCAGTTCATCGGCATGCAGTACCACCCAGGGCTCAGTCCGCTGCAGTTTGATACTTTCAATGAAGTAATAGGCTTTTATGAGCGGTTCGGTCACGGGAGTGAACTGCGAAAGCGACTCATAATATTGCCATTCCACATTGTGCATGCGCACCAGTTTCTGGCGTTTGCGCAGACTTTTTTTCCAGATGAAACCGGAAGTGTGCATGCCCTCAAAGAGAATGGGATAATTGTCGCGCTTCAGGCGGCGCAGCAGCGAATAATCGCGCCGCGTCTGCATAATAAACGGCAGCGGACTGAACTGCCAGATGACAGATCTGCTGCGCTTGTAGTAATAAACTTCATGGCAGTACTGGCTGATTTCGGGGCATGGCACCCTGTCTCCGTACTGAAAACAGTGAAGTATGACCTTTACCCCTCGGGCATGCAGGGCCCTGAGCTGGTTATAAATCACAATAACGCCGCCGTAATTGTCGGGATACGGAATGTCGAAGGCAACGATATGAAGAAACATGGCGCAAAAATACGGGGTTTTGGGATAAAGTTCCGGTGTATTAACCGGGAAGAGGGTCTTCAGAATAACACTCGTTACCCGATAAAGATCACCGTCCGGGATGATTGTGGATTTTTCATAAAATAATAACCTAAAAACAAGGCAAATAATTGCTTTTTATAGTCGTAATTAAAATTAAAAAACAATTATTATTTTGAATATTTAATATTTTTTAATACAAAATTATTTTTCAAAAAGTTTGGAAAATCGCTTTCCACGCCTGTACCTTAGACGTGAAATTCAGGGCCTCAAAAACGGCCGATTTGTTCACTAAACGATCAGTATTATGAATATTTCATTCGACGAGCTGCGCCGTATCAAGCATGCACTTCCGCACGGCAGCATTGCGAAGATTGCCCGGGATCTGGGCATCGAGGAACAGACAGTACGCAACTACTTTGGCGCTCACCATTATCAGGATGGAGATGTGGTTGATTTCCACCTGGAGCCCGGCCCCGACGGAGGTATTGTGCACCTGGAGGATTCAACTATTCTGGAGCATGCCCGGGCCATATTAGCCGAACACAAAATAGCGGTCTGAAGCCGGAACCAAACTTATTTCAAGCGAACAATGAGCCACCAGCTACATGATCTGGCGGCTCATTGTATTTCAGGTTATACAGGCAGATTGCCCCCCCTTTCCCCGATTTTTCTGACGGCATCCCTGACCCTGCTGCTTTCGAGACTTCTGTTCAGCAGTTCCAGTTCTTTCCGGTTGTGCACGTTGGAGGCCAGACTTGAAATCAGGTTGTTTTTCAACATCCAGAGCGCTGTTTCGCGGGTAGCAGCGCCGTGATGACCTGTGAGAGACAGTATGTCAACCTGCATTTCATAGCCGCGTTCGTGCCACTTCGATATCACTTTGTTGTAGTTGGGCAGGAAATGATAACGCTCGGGGTGAGCGAGGACAGGCAGGTACTCTTTGATCCGAAGATTGAACAGCAGCGTACGGAGGTCCACCTCTGCGCGATTGGGCTGCAATTCGACGAGAAGGCGTTTGCCTGGCAGGCAAAGCAAGGGGCCTGCTTCAAGCAAACCCTCGAAACCTTCATCGAGCAGGTACTCGGCTGCTAGCGACACCTGAATGTCCAGGCCGGCTGCCGACAAACTCCTGCGGAAAGCATCAAATACCGCCAACAACCTGTCCGGAGTATTTCCAGGCAACGATTTGCTGATGTGCGGGGTACAGTAAAGATGGACAAAGCCAAGGTCATGGAGACCCGAGGCCAAAGAAACCGCCTCAGACATATCTGCTGATCCGTTGTCGAGACCAGGCAGCAGGTGAGCGTGTATGTCTGTACTTAATGGTTTGAAGGTCCGGGGTTCAGGTTTTGATCTGAACAGCGTGAACATGAAGAGGTGGTATATATTAGTGAGACGAGAGGTTGCGGGTACAGTTTGCCGCAGATTAAAAGTCATACCCCGAGGTAATAACAACTGCAAATATAGTTTTTTTTCGTAACTATCCAGCCGCCTTCGGCGGCGTAGAAAAAAACGGTGAAGTGATAAATTGTAATTATTTTTCGTGCTCAAAATGACAGACAAGGAACGCATAGCACACCTTGAAGGTGAATTAAACAAAGCATTAGCTCGTATTTC
>CAIYFY010000485.1 GCA_903925535.1 uncultured Bacteroidota bacterium
TCTTCTAAAATTTCTTCATTATACTGAAATGACCATCTTTCAAAAAATATAAACATGGATCGACATATCAATGGTCTTATAGATTGATCAATTTTCGAATTGAAGCAAAAGTCAATTCCGACAGCAAAGTATTGACCATAACTGAACGAAAGGACATCAAGATCTGCCATCTCAGGATCCAAATCCGGATAAATCTCATTGCAACGGGCTGCTAGGTCTGAAAATCCTTCCTCTCGCTCCTCATCACTCCAAAGTTCAGGCTGCTGTTCATACACAGCCCAGGCAAAGTCGAAAAGAATTGTGCGATATCCGGCACTCCCTTTACCATACTGCACATATAGTTTCAAGAGTTCCTGAACCATATAAGCAGGTTCGAGATCGGCTCCTTTATTTACCTCGAGAATAAAGTTGGGTAATAGTGGACTAAATGGACTATAACGGAACCCCAAAGCAAGGGCCTTGTTGTTATGAATGGTTTCTTGTGTGAGCATGTTTATTTTTTTAATTATATCGACCCTCTAATTCTTTGACATCGTTGACGATTTGAATTTAGTCTTTTTGGTTTTTAGTTTTAAAGAGTCAGGATTTATTTCACTTTTTCGCCTGCAGTAATTACTCCGGAGACGTTATTTCGAGCGTTGCGTACTTCCGTATTTATTTATAAAATTCAAAATTCCGGTAAAAACTAATCCTTAACAAATAGATGGATTCAAAAATAAAAGCGCTAGATAAACTCAACTTGAAATTGCTGAATCAAGCCAGGAAATACCTATACGGAATCAATACCGCACAAGATCATTACATAACATCTCAGCAACCGGAGGACTCTCATACACTTAGCGGATTTGCAACACCGCCGGATAAGGAATCAGTGCCTC
This sequence comes from uncultured Bacteroidota bacterium, assembly GCA_903925535.1. Classification (GTDB taxonomy): domain Bacteria; phylum Bacteroidota; class Bacteroidia; order Chitinophagales; family Saprospiraceae; genus M3007. The sequence continues at coordinate 879 of CAIYFY010000485.1, forward strand.
ACAGAGATGACCGATGTGATCGTGCAATACGATCGACAAACCCAAGATCAGCGCGGCGGAGATGATGGCCGTAGGTATGTTATTGCTTCGGATCTGTTCCCATTCGTTGATATGGGTCATCTGGAAAAAGGCGAACACGCCGGAAAAAATGGCCAGCATCGTGAAAGCCAATCCGATCAGGAGAAAGAATATCACATAAGCCGATGACAACATCAAGTCCTCCATGTCAACTTGTCCGCGATTTAGGAATTGAATGGCGTTGACGGCGGCATCGATTACGGAAGACAAGATCATCGCGCCGGACAGCAGGATACCTGCCTGAAAAATAGCAAAGGCATGGTTCGCTTCCTCGATCCCGAATCGTTTCCGAAGGAAACTGTTCAGCAATCGGTACAGTAAGAAAAGCGACGCCAGTCCACCGGCATAGGCAATGAGTACCTGGATCAGAATGATTGTTCTCATATCAGTTGGGGTTGTAATAAGCTGTTATATCCCAGTTGCCGGGTCTGGTGTGGTCGGGAGCCACCATACCTACTCTAAATCCCTTGGCCGTAAGTTCGACGCCGTAGTGCTTGACACCGCGCACTTCCTTAGACATGCCGTGACCTGCCGGTACGGCTACCCCGAGGATGCTGTGTCCGTAGACCTCACTGACCCAGACAGAACTGCCGATGTTCAGACCGCTTAAGATAGAAAAGGCAAGCAGGGTCCTGGTATCGCAGTCTCCTTTCAGATTATGCAAGAACTCATAGGGAGATTGAACCCCGGCAACAATATTGGGCATGCAGGGCTTGTTTTCTTTATGGTATTTGATGATGAAATCATTACCCGACTCCATAGCTACCCGACAGGACTCTTCATGCACCAATACATAAGGGATCTCCTGCACAAATGTCACAACCATCTCGGCCGTTTCGAGCGGATCGAGACGCAACTTCGCGGCGGAATCACTGAAGATCTTTACGATGGCTTTTATCTTACCCTCATCTAAGCGATGCAAATCCATGTAGAATTGCGTGTAAAACTCCAATGAAGAAGATACTTGCTGAATGGTCTGGTCATGCAATTCTGTCTGACGGACTACCGATCGTTCATAACTGGCCTGGGATGTTTGATAGCGGGCCAGATATCCCCTTTCAGAAAAATCAAACCATTGGATCTCTTTTTCCGTGCTGTAATCCGGAGACTCGCCCTTACTCCTGTCATCGGTTCGCTTCGGAGGTGACACTTTGATGCTTCCGTTCCGGGTCTTCAGGGGATCAGATACCGTTCCCCCAAGCAGGTACATCTGATAGAAGAAATAGGCAATGAAACCAAAAATAGCGAGCGTGGCCAGCTGCTTTAGGATGGGAAAAGTCTTGAACAGCATGCCAATACCCCTCAACAA
>CAIYFY010000486.1 GCA_903925535.1 uncultured Bacteroidota bacterium
CAGGGTATGCTGCCTTCCAACACACTGGATCGCAACGTAGCCAACCTGCGTGTTGGTCACTCCCTGAACGATCGGGTAAGTGTTGATGCCAAAGTAACTTACATCAACTCCCGCGGCTACAACCGTCCGCGTCTTTCGGGCGATCCGGAAAATGCATACGGAAGCGTACTTTTCCTCCCGGGTAACGTGAACGTAAATGATCTGGCTCCGGGTTACGATGCGCTCCGCCGCGTTATGGTATGGAATCCGGGTGGCAGCAACGTCATCCAGAATCCTTACTGGACAATGAATCTGAACACCACCGAAGATATCCGCGATCGTTTCCTGACGATGATTTCTTCCAATGTGAAAATTACCGACTGGCTGACGCTGATGCTTCGCCACTCCATGGACTACTATGCTGATCAGAACGAGGGTCGCCTGGCTTACGGACAGCGCTACAACGAACCAACAGGTAACTTCTATCAGGATCGCACTAACGCGCGTACATCCAACGCTGATTACCTGCTGACTGCCTACAAGCGCTTCGGCAAGATCGGCGCCAAACTGAGTGCAGGTGGCAGCCGCTTCGACTTCAAGCACAGCTCCATCTACGGCGCCAACAACGGAAACCTCGTGGTTGATTTCTACAACCTGGGTACAGGTCTCAACGACCGCCGCTCACTCTCCAACAGCATCATCCAGAAGCGTATCAACTCTGCATACGCTCTTGCCAGCCTCGACTACAACAACTGGCTGTATCTGGAGGGAAGCTACCGCTCCGACTGGACATCCACCCTGCCGGTTGCCAACAGAAGATTCGACTACACTTCATTCAGCCTTTCTGCTGTGCTGTCTGAAACACTTGACCTGCCCGAGTTTATCTCCTTCCTGAAAGTACGCGGCGCACTGGCTCAGGCTGGTAACGATGCTGACCCGTACGAACTGGAAGCTACTTATGGAATTGGTTCCGGCGCCGGTGCTATCGTATCCGGTGTTCCGACAACCATTTACAACCCGGATCTGAAAAACGAGCTTATCAAGTCGAAAGAAGTTGGTCTGGAGGCACGTTTCTTCGGAAACCGCCTCGGATTCGAACTGTCCCTGTATCAGAAAAACGCACTCAACCAGCGTATTTACCTGCCTGTTCCTCCGGGCAGCGGCTTTGCCAACAAGATCATCAACGGCGGAAACGTGGAGAACAAGGGTGTTGAACTGGTGCTGAACACTACTCCGGTAAAAGCCGGTTCTTTCCGCTGGGATCTCGACGTGAACTATTCCTCCAACCGCAACCGCCTGATCGAACTCAACGACGACACCAAGCGCTACCTGCAGTATGGTCCGCGCGCGGTATTCATCGTGGCTGACGAGGGCGAACTCTTCGGCGACATCTACGGCCGCGGATTTGTACGCAACGACAATGGTGAAATCGTGGTTGACGCAGCAGGTCTGCCGAAACTGACTGATTCCAAGGATGTATTCCTGGGTAACGTACAGGCGAAGTGGCTCGGAGGTCTGAGCAACACCCTCACCTACAAGTCATGGTCACTGAACTTCCTGGTTGATGCCCGCCAGGGTGGAGTAATCTACTCTGAAACAGAATCAATGCTGCACGCAACCGGTCTGTCGAACAACACACTGAACAACCGCGATGGTGGTCTGGTGGTTGACGGCGTTACTGAAAGCGGAGAGCGCAACACCGTGGAGGTTTCTTCACAGCAGTACTGGGAGCGCGTGGCTGGCCCGAACAACACCGCCGAGCCATTTGTTTATGATGCATCCAATGTCATGCTGAGAGAGGCCATCCTGAGCTACAAATTCCCGAATAAAATGTTCTCCAAGTCGAGCGTACGCGATCTGACGATCAGCTTTGTTGGTCGCAACCTGTTTATCATCAGCAAGAATGCAGACACTCCGGCTTACATCCTGAACTCCTACATTTCTGTGGGTAACGATCAGGGTATGGAGAGCACTTCCATGCCTCAGGCACGCAGCTTCGGCTTCAACGTTCGCCTGAACTTCTAATCTTAACTTCAACAAGTGCACAAACATTTTTTTGAAAGATGAAAAAATTGAAATTTCAACTCTCCGGCCTGCCATTGCTGGCACTCGGCTTGCTCGTTGCAGGGGGTTTCTGGAGTTGCACCAAAGACTTCGACGAGATCAACAAAAACCCGAACGGTGTAACTGCCGACAAGGTAGATCCGAGTTTTCAGCTCACGAACGTGATGTTCGGAACAGGTATGGACGCGCACATTCACCAGCGTATTCAGAACCTGTACTGCGATATCTTCGCTCAGTACTTTGCCAACGAAGGCTTCAGTTCACAGCGTTATATCCCGGTTGACGGCTGGACAAACGACTACTGGAGTGCCGGCTATTACAACGGCTGGGTAGCCAACCTGAACGATATCATCCGCAACGAGGGTGCAAAGGAGAACAAAGGCAATGCCTACCACATCGCGCGCATATACAAGGCGCTTGTTGTTACACGTGCCACCGACCTCTTCGGCGATATCCCTTACTTCAAGGCTGCCGATGGTACAGGCGAAAATCCGCCTTACGACAAGGTGAAAGACATCTATGTTGATCTTCTCCGCGAACTGAAGGAGGCTTCTGCCGGTCTTTCCACTGCCAACCTGAACATCCCTGCCAATCAGGACCTGATTTTCCACGGCGATGTTTCCAAGTGGAAAAAATTCGCCAACTCGCTCCGTCTCCGTCTGGCCATGCGCCTGTCGGAGGTTGATCCTGCCACTGCAAAGCAGCATGCTGAAGAAGCTGTTGCTGCCGACGGTGGTGTGATGCAGAGCCGCGAAGACGCCTGCGTTATTCCCAAATCTCCGAGCTACGGCTGGGGTCGCGACAACGCACTGGGCAAATACTACGGCTGGGGCGGTATGACCATGAGCCGTACCATGGAAAACCTGATGGTGGGCCTCGGCGGCCAGCCATTCCCGGGTGGTTACACTACCGACGACCAGGGCCTGCAGCTCTCTTCCAACGTGGAGCACCCAACCGATCCGCGCGCCAACCGCTTCCGTGTTGGTGTGCCTTCAAAAGTTGACCCGCGCGGTCCGCTGATGTTCGAAGTAACTACTACCGGCAATGGCGGTGTAGAAAACGACGTGATTGACGGTCAGAACGTATCTACAGTAGGTCGCTGGGCAGGTGTTCCTGCCGGTCTGCCATCTACTGCAAGCGGTCTTACTCAGTACTCCAACGTGAAATACGCCCGTCTGGCAGCTCCTTTCCGCGATCCGGAGTTCGACTACACCATGATGCCTTACGAAGAAGTTTGCTTCCTGCAGGCTGAAGGTGCCTACCGCGGCTGGAATATGGGCGGAAGCGCCAAATCGTTCTACGAAGCAGGTGTGCGTGCCTCTATGGCTCGCTTCGGACTGTCGGGTGCTCCAGTAGATGCCTATCTGGCTTCTACCGACGAGAATACCTACGGAACAACTGCTAACTATGACTTCAGAAGCGGCAAGACATTCCTGGGCAAGCCAGCCGACGGCTCCCTGCAGAAGATCATGACGCAGAAGTACATCTCCATGTTCCCCGACGGATCATGGGAGGCATGGAACGACCACCGTCGTGTGGGTCTGCCCATCTGGGTTGCACCGGCAGCACCGGATGCAGGTGCAGTAACTGCCACCGACGGCAGCCCCGGCAACTTCATCAAGCGTATCGCATATCCGACTGTTGAAGCTATCAACAACGGCGACGAGTACGGAAAAGCAGTAGCCGGTCAGGGCCCAGACAAAGTAAGCACCCGCCTGTGGTGGGATCTGAACGTATGGTGGGATAAGGCCGACTAAGAGTTCGTTCAAAATTCTCTCGCCGAGTCAAAAACGGCTCATATTTCACCTTTTTTCAGTTACGTAGCTCCAGCTATGCGCCTTCAAAAAGGCAAAAACTGACAAAAAATCAGCCTGTTTTTGCCATCGGCAGAGAATCTTGAACAAACTCTGAACCGGTCCGTCAATTCAACTGAAATCCTTCTAACTCTGGGATAGTTCGCCCCGCCCTCATACGGCGGGGCGATTTTTTTTATCCAAACCCCTCATTTGTTTGATATAACCAACATTAGTGCTGAATTTTACGCGCTCATAAATCCTTCATTCATTCCCCGCATACTGTTTCGACATGCAAATAACGCCCTCTGTCCTTTCCTGTGTTGCAGCCTGTCTGCTCATGGCTTCCTGCTCCGGAAATTCAGGAAATGAAAAAGCCCTTTTCAGCAAGCTCGACACCAAAGAAACCGGCATTGATTTCAACAATATCAATGTGGAGAACGAACAGATCAATATTCTGACCTACGAATACCTGTACAACGGCGGCGGCGTAACAGTGGGCGATGTGAATAACGACGGACTGCCCGATCTGTATTTCACCTCGAATAACCGCGATAACAGACTGTATCTCAACAAGGGACAGTTTCGCTTTGAGGATATCACGACCGCAGCGGGGGTGGGAGCCAGGGGCTGGAAAACAGGTGCCACCATGGCCGACGTAAACGGCGACGGATTGCTGGATATCTATGTGTGCCGCTCCGCCGACGGGAATCCGGTCAATCGCAAGAATCTGCTTTACATCAATAACGGTGGAGCTGTACCCACCTTTACTGAAAAAGGGGCCGAATATGGTGTGGACGACGACAGCTATACAACCCAGGCTGTATTCTTCGACCTGGATCGCGACGGTGATCTTGACCTCTTTACCCTGAATCACTCCCTGATTTCCATTTCAAACAAGGTGGGAATAGACCCGCTGGCGCGAAACAGCCGGAAAGCATATCTCTCCAACAGGCTCTTCCGAAACGACAACGGCAAGTTCACCGATATCAGCGACGAGGCCGGAGTAGCCGGCGGTATTTCCAACTATGGCCTCAGCGTGACTGCCGTTGATTTCAATGAAGATGGCTGGACGGATATTTATGTCACCAACGACTATGCCGAACACGATCACCTGTATATTAATGAGCAGGGAAAGAAGTTTACGGATGTCATAAAAACGGCAACAGGGCACGTCCCGCACTTCTCCATGGGCTCCGATGCGGCCGATATCAACCGCGACGGCCTGGTTGATCTGTTCGCAGGCGATATGCTACCGGAGGACAACAAGCGGCAAAAGTTGCTGTACGGTCCGCACCAGTACGACCAGTTTACCATCATGCTGCACAACGAACTCCATTACCAGTATATGCGCAATATGCTGCAGCTGAATAACGGAGACGGTACTTTCAGTGAAATAGGTCAGATAGCAGGTGTTTCCAACACCGACTGGTCGTGGGCCACCCTCTTTGCTGACTACGACAACGACGGATGGAACGATCTCTTTGTTTCAAACGGCTACAAAAGAGATTTCACCAATATGGACTTCCTCAAATACCGCGAGGATGTAGAAGAAAAACTGTCGAACGGAGCCATGCCGGCCGGCGGATTGCAGGAGGTGATTAAAAAGATGCCTTCCAATAAAGTACACAATTACTTATTCAGAAACAGGGGCAAGGATGCCGGCGGACTGCAATTTGAGGACGTATCAGAAGCATGGGGATTCGGCACGCCGGTGCTCACCAACGGCTCGGCCTATGCAGACCTGGATCTGGATGGCGACCTCGATCTTGTGCTGAACAATATGGACGAGCAGGCCGGAGTTTATCGCAACAACACTGAAACAGTGATGCCGGGTAACAAATCAGTACGGTTCCGGCTGACGGGCAATGCACCCAATACCCGGGGAATCGGCGCCAAAGTGCGGCTTTACCAGGGCAGCTACTGCGACGAACGCGAAATGCAGCCTGTAAGAGGCTTCCAGTCGGGCGTTGACTTTACCCTGCATTTCGGGCTGGGGTCCGGCACTTCCATAGACTCGGCGCTGGTAATATGGCATTCAGGTAAAATGCAGCGAATCACCGGCCTTCAGCCCGGACAACTCATCGAGCTCAGGGAGTCAGACGCAACAGGCACCTGGAAAGCACCGACTCGACAGGCAGCCTATTTTGAGACAGTTACACCTTCGCCGATTGCCTTCGGGCACCGGGAAAATGAGGCCGTAGATTTCAATATACAGTCTACCCTGCCCTGCTTCCAGTCGCGGCGCGGCCCGGGCATGGCGGTCGGCGATGTAAATAACGATCAGCTGGAAGATATTTATTTAACCGGCGCCCAGGGTCAGTCGGGTGAATTATGGATACAGCAGAAAGGCGGACGCTTTGTGAAAAGCGATCAGGCATACTTCTCCAAATATTCCGAGCGGGAAGACGTGGACGCCGTGTTGACTGATGTCAACGGCGACAAAGCATCTGATCTGGTGATTGTGAGCGGCGGCTACCTGTCGGAAGAGCAGGGCGTTTACGCACCCAGAGTGGCCATCAACGACGGGAAAGGGAATTTCAGCGATTTGCCTTCGGCTGTCGCGGGAGTATCGGTGAATGCCGCAGTAGTCAGGGCAGCTGATGTGGATGGCGACGGAGACAGCGATTTGTTTATCGGAGCCCGCTCAGTTCCGAAGCGTTTTCCGATGGCACAACCGAGCGTACTGCTGTTGAACGACGGAAGCGGGGCCTTTGCGCCCGCGCCCGCGTGGCTGCCTGCGGGCGGCACCTTCGGACTTGTATCGGATGCTGCCTGGACCGACCTGAACCGCGACGGCAAACCCGATCTGATTGTGGCAGGAGAGTATAATCCTGTCAGGTGCTTCATCAACCAGGGCAATGCGCTGGTTGATGAGACAGCCACCAGACTTCCGGCCGCAACAGAAGGCTGGTGGCTCAGTCTGAAAGTCGCTGACCTCGATGGAGATGGCGACGAAGACCTGATAGCGGGCAACTGGGGCATGAACAACCAGATGAAAGTGGACGAGCAGCATCCGGCCCGGCTGGCGGTGAAAGATTTTGACGGTAACGGCTCCGTTGATCCGATACCTGGCTACACCATTCAGGGCAAACTGTATCCGGGTCTGAGTCTGGACGAGCTGCTGGCGCAACTGCCTTCCAGAAAAAAAGTATTTACCAACTATGAGAGCTACTCAGGAGTTGATTTTGAAACCCTACTCAGCGGGGACTTCGGGAAGGATGTGTCATTTCTGGAGTTGAAAAGATTTGCCACCACCCTGTTCATCAACGATGGCAGCGGGAAATTTTCGGTGGGACAGCTACCATTGCAGGCCCAATTCTCGCCTGTTTATGCCATTGAAACAGCCGATGTGAACCGGGATGGCATAACCGACCTGCTGCTCGCCGGCAACCAGTCAACAACGCGTATTTCGATGGGTAAAATGGATGCAAACTACGGGCTGTTGCTTCTCGGCAAAGGGAGCGGACAATTCGAGGCGGTACCACAGCACAAGAGCGGACTGAGCATCACGGGCGATGTGAAGGGCCTTCACTGTTTCTCCGATGGCAGACTGCTGGTAACCAGGAATGACTCGGAAGCAAGGATGTACCGGCTTCGCAAATAAACGGGAACCGTTCTCCCGGAGCAAAGGGTAATACAACCCAACGGGGCACACAGGATTACTTGTCTTCATCGAAATACCGGCGGATTCGATCGGCTACTGCTTTCCCGGCTACCGTTTCCAGGTCCTCCCGGGATGCCTCGCGCACGCGTACGAGCGAGCCGAAGTGCTGCAGCAGTTTTTCGGCAGTTTTTTCTCCGATACCGGATATTTCGGTCAGTTCTGTGCGCAGGAAATTGCGGCTGCGCTGGTTCCTGTGGAAAGTCAGTCCGAAACGGTGTGCCTCGTCGCGGGCCTGCTGGATGAGTTTGAGAGACTCCGACTTCTTGTTGATATGAGCAGGCACCGGATCGTCGGGGAAGTAAATTTCCTCCAGGCGTTTGGCGATACCCACCACAGTGACAACCTTTTCGATACCTAGCGCACGGATACTCTTCATAGCTGCGCCGAGTTGACCCTTTCCACCGTCAATGATAATGAGTTGTGGCAGTCCGGCTCCTTCAGAGATGAGCCTCTTGTAGCGGCGGAACACCACCTCTTCCATCGTGGCGAAGTCGTTGGGGCCCTCCACGGTTTTCACATTGAAGTGGCGATAGTCGCGCTTGGCGGGTTTGGCATTGCGGAACACCACACAACTGGACACAGGATTGGTACCGTGCAGGTTGGAGTTGTCGAAGCACTCCAGCCAGAGCGGGAGGCGGTCCATATTCAGATCCGATTGCAGTGTACGCAGGATCCGCTCGGCGGAGGTAAGCTTGCCGGTGGCATTGGCCGCCTGTCGCTTCTTCTGGAGCAGATGATACTGTACATTCTTCTCCGAGAGGTCGAGCAGTTTCTTTTTATCGCCAATTTTGGGCACTGTGAACGTCCATTCGGCGCTGACGGGCGCATCATCGGGCGACGGGTCGAAAGGGACGATGATTTCCCGGGTGATACTGTTGAATCGTTCACGCAGGTGCTGTATGGCGTACAGGAGCAGCGTTTCCCGGTCTTCGTCGAGATTTTTGGTGAGCGTGAGCGTATAGGTGTGGATGATAGCCCCGTTGATTACCTTCAGATAGTTAACAATAGCCTCCTTGTCGTCGTCGGCAATCGAGAACACATCCACATCACTGATAGCGGGGTTCACCACCGTGCTTTTGCCCTGATAATCCTCGAAGAGCGAGAGTTTCTCCTTGAGCACATGTGCGTGTTCGAATCGCATATCTTCGGCGGCCCGCATCATTTCATCCTTCAGGTGCGCTTTGACGGCGGCGAAATTACCCTTCAGAATATTTTTGATCTGTTCAACTTTCCTGTTGTAGGCCTCTTCCGTTTCAAAGGCGACACAGGGAGCCGCGCAGTTTTTGATATGGTATTCGAGACAGGGCTTGAACTTCTTTTTATCAATATTATCAACAGACAAATGCAGTGTGCAAGTGCGCAGTTGAAAGAGTTTTCGGATCAGCTCGGCAATTTGTTCCACCCTGAATTTCTGCAGGTAGGGCCCGAAATAGGTAGAACCGTCGCGCAGGGGCTTGCGCGTGAGAAACACGCGGGGAAACCTTTCAGCCTTGATACATATATAGATGAGCGGAGATTTCTCATCCTTCAGCATCACATTGTAGCGTGGCTGATGCTTTTTGATGAGCGTATTTTCGAGCAGGAGCGCATCGTATTCGGTTTCAACGATAGTGAACTCGATATGGCTGGCATTTCTGACAAGCGCTTTTGTTTTGGCCAGCTGGTATTTCTTGTCGCCGAAATAAGAACTGAGCCGGTTTTTCAGATTCTTGGCCTTGCCCACATACAAAATGACCCCTTCCGTGTCCACAAACTTGTAGATACCCGGATCAGAGGGGATGGTTGGCGAAAAAGCTTTGAACTGTTCGTTCGTCATAATGCGGGGGTAAAGATAGGGCAAGCCGAACAGAGACACCAACAGCAGCAGCCCCTGGCAGCAATATTTCGCTGGTAACTGATAAAATCCTTGTTACTTATTATTTATCCTTCGTCAAAATAAAGGCTGGCAACAATTAAAAGAGGCGCAAAAACCCTTAAAAGCAGCATGTGGTCAAAAAACAGCCTGCCGTATTTCACAAAAATGCCGGAAATTGCCGCCGCTTAAGTCAGAAGAGCATTCGCCTGACAGACGCGCATTTCAGTACCACAAGTTTTCACGAACCCCTGTTCAGGGGGAAAGCAACTTTCAATTTTCAATCATGGGTGACATTTCAAAGCAGTACGACCCTGCCATTCTGAAACAACTTCCTTCCATCGTCAAAGCCTATCAACTTCCCGACAACAGAAAAGCGATTTCGCAGGTGATCACTTCATTCGGCCCCTTCCTGGCTATCTGGGTGGCCATGTACTTCCTGCTGGAAGTTTCCTTCTGGTACGTACTCCCCCTGGCCATTGTAAACGCCTTTTTTCTTGTAAGGATATTCATTATTCAGCACGATTGCGGTCATCAGTCGTTCACTGCCAACCGGACAGCGAACGACATCATTGGTCAGGTATGCAGCATGCTGAGCTTCATACCCTATCGCTACTGGGCCAAGAGCCACAATTTCCACCACGGTCACAACGGTATTCTGTGGGAGCACCGCGATATCGGCGATATTGACCTGCTGACAGTCAGCGAGTACAAGGCACTTTCGCCGTTCCGCAAATTCAAGTACGTATTATTCAGGAGCTTCCCGATTCTGTTCATCATTGGTCCGATGTGGTACATCATGGTTAACAACCGCGTACCGTTGATCCAGATGAAAGGCTGGGAACATGCGCACAAGGCCCTCTGGCTGAACAATATCATGCTGGTACTGGTATATACCGGACTGGTGTGGGCGCTCGGATTCGAGGCACTGCTGCTGATTCATCTGCCTATCGTTGCCGCCTTCGGTATTATTGCCATCTGGTTCTTTTACGTACAGCACCAGCATGAAACGGCCTACAAGCAATGGAAAGACCGCTGGGACTACATACAGGCTGCCGTGCAGGGAAGTACCTACTACAGACTGCCGAAACTGTTTCACTGGCTTACCGGAAATATCGGTTACCACCACATACACCACCTGAATCCGCTGGTGCCCAATTATGAACTGGCGCGATGCCACCACGAGAATCCTATCATGGAGAAAGTGGCCAACAGCATCACTTTCACCGAGAGCCTGAAGTGCATCTTCAACAAACTCTGGGATGAAGACCAGCAGCGTATGATATCCTTCCGGGAGTATCGCCGTCGTTACGGTAATATATAACACTGCTCATCTTCCGGATAGTAGTCCGGCAGAAAGTTTCAGCCATAGCACTGCCTGTAAAGAGTTTCCGTCCGGCAGGACCACATTTTCAACGGTCCTGCCGGATACCTCAGGAATCGGTATATCAGCGCTTGTTCAGGAAATGGTCAGCAGTGGCATCCAGCGTTTTAACACAAAGACTACCGGTAAACAAAGCTGTCATCCCGCCCAAAAGAGATTGTGCCGCGGAGAATAACTACCCGTTAATAATTGTATGAGCGAAATTCACAAGGGGTTTAAACCCACTTCGGCGATTGCCGTGGTAATTCCCTGCTACAATGTGGCGGCACACGTTGCGCAGGTAATTCAGGGTTTACCGGCTTATATTTCCTGGATTATAGCAGTAGATGATTGCTCCGGGGATGATACAGCCGGCATACTGGAGCGATTGCAGACCGAAGATCAGCGGGTAGTCTATCTTCAGCATGAAGTCAATCAGGGAGTGGGAGGAGCAATGCTCAGCGGCTATCGAAAAGCCCTCGAGCTTGGTGCTGAAATCATAGTCAAACTCGATGGTGACGGACAAATGGATCCCGAGAATATCGAGCCATTGATCAGGCCCATACTGAGAGGGAAGGCAGACTTCACCAAAGGGAACCGTTTTCGCGATTTCAGGGCGTTACGGGCCATGCCTCTGGGGCGGCGCATAGGAAACCTTGGACTCAGCTTTATCATCAAGGCAGCATCAGGGTACTGGAATATTTTTGATCCGGCCAACGGCTTTACGGCTATCAAAAACGAGACCCTGGCCGTACTGGACTACTCCAAAATACACAAACGCTATTACTTTGAGACTTCCATGCTGCAGGAGTTATACTTCGTCAATGCCGTTGTGGAAGATGTACCCATGAAGGCCCGTTACGGCGACGAAATATCGGGACTGTCAACTATACAGACGCTCTTTGAGTTCCCGCCCAAATTGCTGCTCGCCTTTTTCCGACGAATCATATTAAAATACTATTTGATAGATTTCAATGTGGCGTCACTGTTTATCATGGTCGGGCTGCCCCTCTTCTGTGCCGGATTGGTATACGGGCTGTTCAGTTATTATCGCTACGTTTCCATGGATGTAGGTGCTCCAACAGGCACGGTGGTAATACCAACACTGATGATTATCCTGGGATTCCAGCTGCTTTTGTCGGCTGTAAGTTACGACGTCAATAACTATCCCAAAAAAAACAACGGCGTTGACTGACCTGTTATGATTCACGACGAAACTTTCAGTCAAACACCCGAGCACACCTTTGTAGTGATGGCCTACGGTGATTCGCCGTATTTGCCGGAATGTCTTGATTCCCTCCTTTGTCAGACGTTACCGAGCGAGATATGCATTGCCACCTCAACGCCCTCCGGTTACCTGCAGGAACAGGCAGATCGTATCGGGGCAAAACTGTTTGTAACAGAAGCAGGCAAGGGAATTGCGCACGACTGGAACTTTGCCCTGCAACAGGCAAATACCAGATACGTGACACTGGCGCATCAGGATGACCTGTATTCACCCGCCTACGCTGAACGTTGTCTGAATGCGATGCGCCCATACCCCGACGCACTCATTTGTTTTACAGATTATACAGAACTGGCGGGTGGAGAAATACGTACAGACAGCCTGTTACTCTTTATTAAACGGTGCATGCTGCGCTTTTTCATGCCATTCCGGCGGTCAAAATCGCGATTCTGGAAGAGGCTGCTGCTCTCGCTGGGCTGCCCGATTGCCGCACCCAGCGTCACTTACCATCGTGATAATCTGGGAGATTTCCGGTTTTCGCCTGCATTTACGGTAAATATGGACTGGGACGCCTGGAGCAGGATAGCCTTGCTGGATGGTTATTTTTTTTTCGTACCGGACAAACTGATGTTACACCGGATACACCCCGATTCAGCTACTACCCGGGGTATTGCAGCCTTGCGCAGGCAGGAAGAAGATGCGCGTATGTACCGCCGCTTCTGGCCTGCAGTCATCGCACGCATACTGACTCGATTATATTCGCTGAGTTACAAATCGAACAAAATTTCAACCGAACAGCCAATAAAATATTGATTGATCGGGAGCTGGACATATACCAGGAGAACCGTCTCAACCTCCCGCTTCATTTAAGTTACCTCAAAAATATGGGTATTTTATACCTTCGTGGCTGTAGTTCAGTAATGCAAACAGACACGTGTACAGCAGCTTATGCCATCCGGGAAAGGTGCAGGCATTACAGCCTTTTTCCGCCCATTTTCATAAGTATCTGTAACTTATGAATGGCGAAGCCGTTTAAACTTTTGTCATTTGGGGGCTTTTACTCTACTTTATGCAGGAATCTGAATACTGAGTCTCCGGCAAGTCCGGTGAAAAATCACCAGGTGCTTTAATAACAAACTATGGACCAAGACATTGAGGAACATTGGGATCTCATCATCCTGCCTAAAAATCGCCTGTTGGACCTCCCGCTGCGAGAGCTGTGGCGTTACCGCGATTTGATGCTGCTGTTTGTCAAACGTGATTTTACAGCTCAGTACAAACAAACCATACTGGGGCCACTCTGGCATTTTATCAACCCGATATTCACTACCATCACTTACACCATTATCTTTGGAAACATCGCCCAGCTCTCAACGGACGGCACACCCAGACTGATTTTCTATATGAGTGGTATTACACTCTGGAACTTCTACTCCAACACGACCACCACAACGGGGTCAACCTTCACCCAAAACGCGGCCATTTTCGGCAAGGTGTACTTTCCCAGACTGATTGCACCGCTTGCCACTGTTATTTCGCTCATGATTGATCTCAGTGTGCATATAGTGACACTGACAGGGTTCGTAATCTACTTCAAATCGCAGGGGTATCTGGAAAATATGCAATGGACAAACCTGATATACCTGCCCCTGGTTGTCCTGCTGACGGCAGGTTTTGGTCTGGGAACAGGCACCATAATATCGGCTCTCACCACCAAGTACCGCGACCTGACCGTATTTACAAGTCTGGGTATCAATCTGCTGATGTTTGCCACCCCTGTTATCTACCCGTTCTCATCCATCCGGGGGCCCTATCGTGTGTACCTCGAGTGGAATCCGATATCTCCGCTAATCGAATGTTACCGTTTTATTTTTACCGGCACAGGTACATTCTCGGCTGCCAGTCTGGCGTACAGTACCGGGATGATGATTCTGTTACTGTTGACGGGGTTGCTGTTGTTTAACAGAGTGGAAAAGACATTCATGGATACCGTGTAAATCAACTCCAAACCGAAATACCTTGGGCACAGTCATAAGAGCAAAAAACGTTTCCAAACAATACCGGCTTGGCAAAGTTGGTACAGGAACCCTTTCCCACGATCTGAACCGCTGGTGGCACAGGATACGCGGCAAGGAGGACCCCTACCTCAAGATTGGCGAGTCCAACGACCGGACGGCCAAAGGCGGATCTGAATATGTGTGGGCGTTGCGGGATATCAATTTCGATATAGAGCAAGGAGCAACTATTGGAATTATAGGGCGAAACGGAGCGGGCAAGAGCACCCTGCTCAAGATACTGAGTCGCACAACTGCACCAACCACAGGCAGCATCAAGGTCAGAGGTCGTGTTGCCAGTTTGCTGGAAGTAGGCACAGGCTTCCACCCGGAGCTGAGTGGCCGGGAAAACACCTACCTGAACGGCGCCATACTGGGGATGACCCAAAAGGAAATATCCCGAAAGTTTGATGAAATTGTGGATTTTGCCGGTGTGGAACGGTATATAGACACACCGGTAAAGCGCTATTCATCCGGCATGTATGTAAGACTGGCTTTTGCCGTGGCGGCACATCTGGAGAGCGAGATACTGATTGTGGACGAGGTTTTGGCTGTAGGTGATGCCGAATTTCAGGAGAAATGTATTGGCAAAATGGGTTCATTGAGAAATACAGATGGCAGAACTATTTTGTTTGTCAGCCACAATATCCCTGTTATAAACAAGTTATGCGACAAATCAATTCTACTTGAAAAGGGATTGATTACGCACTTCGGAGATACACGTTCAACTATTGAAATGTATCTAAAAAATCACAATTCACAAGTTGAAAAAAATATTAACAACCTGGAATTATGCAGAAAATATAATTCCGGAGAACTCTATATTACCAAAGTTGAAATTTTTAATAATCGAAATGACAACTCAATTAATTTTGGAGAACAACTAGTCCTGGTTATTGAGGTTAATTATCTGAGACAACTGAATGAGCTGGCCTTTGATGCATTTATAAAAAACGACACTGATGTTGGTGTTGCACAAGCATTTATTCGTATAGAAAATGAAAATATTACCGACGAAGAACGACACTTCAGGTATAAAGTCACAATAAACAATACACTAAAACCCGGGAAATACTATCTGGATATTGGAATCCATCGGTTTATAAATGGCAATACAATCGATAACCTTGAAAACTGCCTGACATTCACAGTACTGAATTTTGAGTCAAATGGAGATGTAATCCTCCCACATTTTCTTGATTTCAGATTGGGTTACAATCTTCTTTCATGTAGCTGTGAGGTTTTGGGAAAAAAAGGTGCCCCCCCAAATTTGTAGAAATCGAAATTACATATTATCCAAAATCCGAAATCATGCACATGACTGTTACAGCCCCTCTTATCATCTGCTCCTTTTCTGAATAAACCCAATACTTTTGAAGCAAATCAAAATATGAAATTAGTCATTATTTCTTTTCTATCGAATAATTCTGATCCGAGATCTGCACCAAGAGTACAAAATATAATATCAGCCATTGAATCAGATTCGCATATAATAGTACTTAACAAATATATTGAAGATAAAAAACTGAAAAATGTTTACTACAAAAAAATTAATTTTAAAATACCAAAATCAATCATATTGTTTCTGTTTCTATCTTACTATAAATTAATGTTTCAAAAGTTGGTGATTATTGTTCATCATCTGGATTACTTACCTGTTTTCATCAAACTAAACAGGGTATTTCAGGGATTTTTGATCGTAAATTGCCACGAGTACTATCCGGAAGAATCTCCTGACGATAATGCTTATAATTTCAGACAACACAAACTGGCAAGTATTTATTTGAAAAAATGTGATTATTGTTTGATAGTTAATAATACCATAAGAGAGATGTATATTAAAAATTATGACCTTGATCCGGATAAAAGCATGGCATTTTACAACAGCAAAAAATATATTGAATCGTCAAAACTCAATATTACGAAAAGAGATAAAGATAAAACAAGACTCATTCATCATGGCCTGGCACTTAGAGGCAGACGCCTTGAGGAGATGATACATGCAATGGAATTCCTGCCGCCCAACTACGAACTCACGTTAATGTTGGTGGAGAGAGACACAGAATATATGGAATCACTTCATGAATTGGCTAAAAATAACACCAGAATAAGATTCAAAAAACCAGTTGATTATAACTCGATCATCTATGAAATAAGTGATTACAACATCGGGGTCTACTATCTGGACAATTCTGTTTCAAATCATGAGTATGCTAGCCCCAACAAGCTGTTTGAATTTATACAGGCCAGGCTGCCAGTAGTAACGACACCCAATTATGAAATGAAAAATCTCATTCAAAAGTATCAGCTTGGTGTTGTAGCCAAGGATTTCAGTGTAAGCTCATTTGCTCAGGCAATTATTGAGTGTACGAATTTTACGAAGAACCTGCCCATGGAGTATTTTGAAGAGAAAGCAAGATTATTATGTCTGGAAAATGAGCTGAAAGATGTCAGGAACATAATTCTAAACCACAACTCATGAAAATCTGCCTGCTTTTTAAATTCCATACTCCGTCAATAGAACTTCTGTTTCGGTTTGAAGCAGGATATTTCATTCAATGAATAATACAGAGTCAACATATATTTGAGTTATGTGTGGTATCGGTGGTATTTTGACAAATTACAAGTTTGATTCCCGTTCAGAGGCGGAGAATATGGCATCGGCTTTACATCACAGAGGTCCGGATAATACCGGCTTCTGGTACTCAGACAAGCTGGTACTATTACATACACGACTATCCATAATTGACCTGAGCGATAGTGGCAATCAGCCAATGCTGGATTTAAGCGGAAGGTACATCATCGTATTTAATGGCGAGATTTATAACTATCAGGAAATAAAAGAAACACTAACAAAGTCTGGAATTAAATTCAAGGGTCAGACAGATTCTGAAGTACTTTTGGAATCATACAAGTATTGGGGCGCTGATTGCCTGATGCATCTAAACGGTATGTTTGCATTTGCAGTCTGGGATACTGTCAACTCCACACTGTTTCTGGCAAGAGATCGCTTCGGTGAAAAACCACTGTTTTACACTTTACAACGTAGCAGGTTTTACTTTGCATCTGAAATCAAAGCATTTTGGGCAGCAGGTATCAGAACCAGTTTTAATCACCAGAGATGGAAAAATTACTCAAACTGGGAACTACAGTTTAAAGACAGTCCCTCAGAAACATTTTACGACGATATTTTTCAACTCGAACAAGGTTGTTATGCAACAGTTACACCTGATTTAAAGGTCGTAAAAACGAGATATTATGATCCAGGGTTTAAAATCCAGAGCATCGGAAAAGAGCAGGCAGCTGCACAATTCCGGGAACTTCTGGCAGACAGTATTAAACTGCGAATGCGATCCGATGTGAAAATCGGATCCTCTCTTTCCGGAGGTTTGGACTCTTCTTCCATCGTTGCTCTACTGTCTGGAATGATAACTGTGCCGATGGAAACCTTTTCCGCAAGGTTTAATAATTTTCAAAAGGATGAGGGGAAATATATCGAAATAATTGGAAACTCGTTCAGGAATATTAATTTAAATTATACATGGCCTGCCGGAAATGAGTTCGCTGAAGATTTCGATAAAATTATTTATACACAGGAGGAACCTTTCAAGTCAAGCAGCATATATGCTCAGTGGAGAGTAATGGAACTCGCTAGCAGGAAAGGAATTAAAGTACTTCTGGATGGACAGGGCGCTGACGAGATACTGGCAGGATATCTCCACTACTACAGAACTTACATCAACTACTTGTTCCTGAATGGAAAAATTCATAAAGCAATCAAGGAACAAAAACAGTTTAATACCTTGAGAAATCCCAAACCTGCAGCTTCCGGCTCCTCTTACATTTATCATTTTATAAAGATATTACGGTCATTCAGGCTCCAAAAAAACTGCATGCCATCTCTGAGGGATGCGTTGTACAAGGATACTTTCAAAGGGGGGCTACATACACTGTTACGATATGCAGACAGGAACTCCATGGCCCATTCAAGGGAAGTAAGACTGCCATTTTTGGATCACAGGCTTGTCGAATTCGTTTTTTCTCTGCCGGATGAGATGATATTAAAGGATGGCTGGACAAAGTTGATTCTAAGAGAGTCTATGGATCAAATATTGCCATCTGAGATAACATGGAGGGTAGATAAAATTGGATATGAGACTCCTCAAAGTGACTGGATTGATAGAA
This sequence comes from uncultured Bacteroidota bacterium, assembly GCA_903925535.1. GTDB lineage: Bacteria > Bacteroidota > Bacteroidia > Chitinophagales > Saprospiraceae > M3007. The sequence goes on from CAIYFY010000486.1 coordinate 18,183, forward strand.
TACTTTCCAGGCGTGACATTCAATTGGTTGATGAGTACCTGACAGATAACCACCTGGAAAAACTGTCTTCAAAACTCTCGATATGGGACAAGCTCATGGTTAGTAAATTTGGGGTCAAGTCTACAGCAATGTACCATAGCATCTAATCACTATTTTTATGAGTATTCCGGTCAATCCTGAAACAAGTGCAGAACGAATGGTCACAGTCCGCGAATCCATTAAAAGCATTTAACGAAATGAAACTCCTCAAATTTGATGCATTTTACCCTACAAACTACCTTAAAAGCAAGCAAATTGAGTGTAAAAATGATATAGACAAATTCAATTATTCTGAATATTATGACTGGTTAATGAAACAGAGGAGCTATCTCTCTGATTTCTTTACCTACCGCATGAATAAGTACAACTGGGTAGCAAGAGAGTTCATTGGGCATGATGAAATACTTGTTCAAAAGCTGATTAATGAAGGACTGATTGAAAGCCCCTCCTGTTTCAAGGGTATAAAATATTTGACAGAAAATTTATCCCTGTTAAAGCTAAATGATGTTTTGAATCTCAAATTCCGAAATATAATGCCGGAGTTTAACAAGTACTTTCATATTGAAAGCTACATTAAAAATTTTGATCCGGATATTATTCTCCTGAGAGAGCCAACGCAACTTGATGGCCGCTTTTTTGACCGTTATCGCAAGAAAAAATTTATTGTATCGCTCATTGGCTGCCCGACAAGTCATACGATTAACTGGGACACAAAAAGAAGTAACCTGATACTGACTATATTGCCAGAGTACAGAGATTTATTCTCCCTTCAGGGTGTTAATACTGTTTTATTCGAATATGGAGTTGACTCCCGGATATACAATGAAGTGAAGACCCGTCGAAAGAATTTTGACTGTGTTTTCGTCGGACTTTTGGGCGATCCTGTACAAAAAATGAAAAGTGAAACAATGGAATTTCTAGCCCAAAATAATCGCCTGATATGGTGGGGCATCAAAGGCAAGGAGATTGAACAGTATCCCAATCTTGTTAGAACCTGGCAGGGACAAACATTAGGTATTGATATGTACAAGATATACGGCAGCACAAAAATTGTTCTGAACGATTATGCTGATACAGCCAATGGGAGTAATGTAAACTTGCGAACGAAAGAGGTTTGGTCTGTTGGTAGTTTTCTGTTGACCAGAAAACCGAAAAACATCACAGAAATAACGGATAAAAAAATCTGCGAATACTATGTTTCCCACAATGACTGTCTGGAAAAAATTGAATACTACCTGAAAAACGAAGAAGAACGGGAGCAAATTGCAAATAATGGAAGAGAGTATGCCATGAAGCACCACAATTACGATGATATTGTGAAAGTGTTGATGGAAAAAATTACAGAAAGTTACCTGGACTGGAGGAAACGCTATCACCAGGGTGTGTCTGAAAAATACTGGCGAGGCTGAAAACAGCAAACATCAATCATTGTAATACAAAAATTACATAATCCATGAGCCCGATCAAGCTAAGTGTCATCATTTGTACACACAATCCCAAAAAAGACTACCTGGATCGCGTACTGGAGGCATTGCGTAACCAGACCCTGCCCAAAGAGTACTGGAGTCTGCTAATAATTGATAACGCCTCTGACACACCTGTGGCGTCGCGATGGGATATAAGTTGGCATCCAGCAGGAGAACACCTCTATGAGCCCCGGCTTGGCCTGACGCATGCCAGACTGAAGGGTATCGCTGCGGCACGGGACCCCTGGCTGGTATTTGTTGATGACGACAATGTGCTGGCTGCAGATTATCTGGAGAACGCCCGGGGTATTGCTGAAGAAAAGCCGTTTCTCGGGGCTTTTTCCGGAAAAGCAACAGGTGAATTTGAGGTGCCGCCGCCCAAGTGGATTCTGGGCGACCTGGGAATTATCGCAGTCCGTGATCTGGAAAAGGATATGTTTTCAAATATGTATATCTGGGATGCTGTTCCGGTAGGAGCCGGTTTGGTAATCAGGCGTACAGTTGCTGAAAACTATATGATACAAAGTCGTCTGAGTCCACTAAAACAGATGCTTGATCGAAGCGGGACATCTCTTTTCTCCGGAGGGGATACCGATATAATACTAACAACACTGGACATGGGCTATGCAATCGGGCGCTTCACCAGACTGGATTTACTGCATCTAATTCCCAAAAGCCGGCTTAGTAAAGAATACATTTTGAAACTTTGTGAGGGCAACGGATACTCTGAACAGATACTGAGCCTGCTGTGGAAAGACAAACAATTTGTACAGATGCCCTGGCATTACGAATTTGCTCTACAGCTTTACAGATTACTTTTTGAGTCATATCACGCCTTTCAAAAAGGAAACCGCAGAATCCGCGGGCGGCGGCGGGCAAAACAAATGCTGAAAAAATCAGGATTGTTGTAGCAGACTATACCAGACTCAAATTCCATCCAGACATGCCCCCGGCGTTCAGTATAGTCATCCCTCTGTACAACAAGGCACACAGTATCGCGGACACAGTAGCCTCGGTGCTGTCGCAGCAATTGTCTGATTTTGAATTGATTATCGTAGATGACGGTTCCACGGACGGCAGCGCACAAATAGTGGAGGGAATCCGGGATGACCGGATTCGTCTGATAAAGAAGGAAAATGGCGGTGTGTCATCAGCCCGCAATACCGGTATCCGACTCGCTGCCGCCGATCATATTGCTTTTCTGGATGCCGACGATCTCTGGCTCCCTTCTTTTCTGAAAGATATGCACGCGCTCACGCGCGACTTTCCCGATGCAGGTATCTATGGCGCAGCTTACTGGTGCCAGACGCATGGCAAACGCGTCCGGGAGGATGTGGGTCTGCCCGAAGATTTCCGAGGATATATCCCCTCCTATTTCGATCAGGCTGTCAGGCATCTACTGTTCTGGACTTCAGCAGTTGTGGTAAAGAAATCGGCGCTCCGGCAAACCGGGGTATTCAATGAAGATATCAGCTTCGGAGAAGACCTGGATCTATGGTTCCGGCTGGCACTGGAACATCAGGCGGCATTCTGCAACAAACCGCTGGCCATTTACAACAAAGACGCCGATAACCGGGCGATGCTCCGGAAACAGCCGTATCTGACGAATCTTGTTGCACACCTGGAAAAATTCAAACGGTTTGAGGATTCACATGCCGACTTCCGGCAATTCATAAATCTGTTCAGGTGCATACAACTTTATGAACTCTTCCACGCCCCGGATATTACGCCGGATTTAATCAGGAAATATCAGCGTTCGATTGAAAAACGCGAAATTCCTTTGAAATTCAGGGTGTTGTTACTTTTGCCCATTGGAATGCAGTATCAGGTGCTGCGTACGTGGCACACGATTATTACGGCAAAAAAGACCAGGCGGTGAACTGGTACACAGTCATACAAATTTCATCATCATGATTTTTTCATCAGGATGAGCCAATTCTGAAAGTCCGCTATTAAAGCTTGTTCAGGATTATCTAGCCGAGTCAAAAACGGCTCATTTTTCACCTTTTTTCAGTTACGTAGCTCCGGCTATGCGCCTTCAAAAATGCAAAAACTGACAAAAAATGAGCCTGTTTTTGCCACCGGCAGAGAATCCTGAACAAGCTCGTAGTGACTTGAAACCAATTATTTAAACACATGAAGTCCTCCGTTTTACCTGGAAAAATCAAGTTTGAGAAGATTGCCTTAATCATCGGAATAATCTCTCTGCTTCCTTTCGTCATTACAGCTTTTTTCAATCATCCTTCCATGGACGATTATTGTTTTGCTGTTGTATCGCGTAAATATGGAGTCATTGGTGCCGTGTGGGACTGGTATGAGAATTGGTCGGGCAGATATTTTTTTTCCTTCCTGTTGAGTCTGAATCTTTTTGACCTCGAAAGGTTATGGTTGGTCAGAACTATTCCAATAGTCCTTATGGTGTCTCTGGCCGGGTCATTTTACTGGCTGGCCGACACCGTACTGGTGGGTGTACGGAGTCGTGACAAACTGGTACTTTCACTTTCGTTTATGACCGTATATCTATACCAGATGCCCTCCGTGGCGGAAGGATTTTACTGGCTGGCAGGTTCGCTATGCTATCAAGTGCCCAATGTGTTAACGCTGGTTTTTCTGGTTTTCAGCGCCAAGTTGATTAAATCGGGAGACTGGAAGTACGCGGTGGCCATGGTAATTCTGGCATTTGCCATCATCGGATCCAATGAAACTTCCATGCTATTACTCGATTTCATTGTGTTCGTTATTTTCCTGCTGGATTATCTGCGAAATCGGAAGGTAGGCAGATGGCTGGCTCTGGTACTCTTATTCATGGTCGTCTTTTCTCTGGTGGTTATTCTGGCTCCGGGCAATAAGGTCAGGGAGGCCAATTTCGTTCATGGACACGATATAGCAAGATCGGCCATGCTATCTTTCGTATTCGCGGGCTATTTTTTCCTGAAATGGATTTCATTTATCCTTTTATTCTTCATGTTTATGGCTGATGGAATGATAAAGACAGATATTCAAAGGAATTTCAGACCATGGGCCGTACATCCTCTGCCGGGCCTGGGTATAGTGTTCTGCCTGATTTTACTTGGATTTTTGCCCGCGGCGTGGAGTATGGGAGGCGGACCTCCGCCCAGAACTATTGATGTGATCTATTTTGCATTCCTTTTGGGTGTTTTGTATCTGTTTTTTTCCTTGAATACCTGGCTGGAGGACAGGAATTTCGAAATTGTCCTGAAATCGCCCGTGGTTCGGATATTCCTGCTGGTATTAATCATTAGCGGACTCGTCAATCCCAATAATATACGAACGGCATACGAAGATCTGGCCAGCGGAAAAGTCTTCCAGTACGACCTCGAGCATAGGGAAAGGGAGCTGCTGCTGGGTGCGGCCACAGGAGACACCTGTTATTTGCCCGAACTGACTTCCAGACCATCCACCATATTCGTACAAGATATTGCGTCGGGGCAGGGAGATTGGTCAAACCAGTGCCTGGCGGATTATAAAGGTCTGAAAGCGGTACTTTTAAAAGAGAAGTAGGATAATCTAAGAAAAGCTCTGGGTGCAGCCCCTGGTCTCCATCATCGTTCCCTGTTACAACCAGGCAAATTACCTGTCCGAATGCCTGGATTCGGTCAGGATGCAATCGTACAGCAACTGGGAGTGCCTGATTGTGGACGATGGAAGTCCGGACAATACACCGGAGGTAGCCCAACAATTTGAGAAACAGGACAGGCGATTCCGTTACATCAAAAAAGAAAATGGCGGGTTGCCTTCTGCCCGAAACTGCGGCATTCATCAGGCAACAGGCGAATTTATACTGCCACTGGATGCTGATGACAAGATACACCCGGATTATATTGCAGCTGTTCTTCCGGTATTTCAATCGAATAAACAGATCGCCGTTGTCTATTGTCAGGCGCGCCTGTTTGGCACCGTTCACCGGCGCTGGTATCTGCCCGCTTTTAGTCCGGAGCGACTATCGAAAGACAATATTGTATTTTGCTCGGCTGTTATCCGAAAAGATATGCTGGACAAGGCGGGCGGGTACGATGAACGCCTGATTTATGGCAAGGAGGACTGGGATTTGTGGATTGGCATTCACACTGCCGGGGGTCAGTTCCACAGGATAAACAGGGTTTTATTTTTCTACCGCATAAAACAGCAGTCAATGATTGCCGATTTCAGAAAGAACTATGAAAATAACTTTTACACACATTCCATTATTTTATCCAAACACCAGGCTTTTTTCACCGATGCGATGATAAAACGCATGTACGAGCCGCTTTATGTCAGTTTGATTAACGATGCGAGAGAGCTATTGCTGCATCTTTTCTACAGGATATTCCGGTTTCTTTGATATCCTTCGCAACAGAATATGAGCCATCATTTGCAGCCGGTAGCGGATCTGGTAACTGACCGGCAGGTGATTTTTTTTAAATGAAGCCATGGTGTTGCTGCCATGGCGCCGGTATAAAACAAGTGGCTTGTCCAGAAAACAACACCGGCCAATCAGCGCGGCGTTCAGACCGATCCAGCTGTCGTGCATGGCGATGTTATCCGGAAATGGCAGCACATAATCGAGTATTTTTCGGTTAAATGCCATGCAGCATCCCATGAACGAGTTGTTTACCCAGTTACGGACAAAACCGGGTCCGGAATGGTTCATTTTGAAAAACGACTGGTACAACAAATTCCCTTCCTCATCCACCACTGTAGCATCCGAAAGCACCAGATCGCACTCCATGAGTGCGGCAAGCTGTACGCCAACTTTGTCTTCCAGCCATATATCGTCCTGATCTGCGAGGAAGACAATCTCACCACTGGCCCGCCTCAAGGCATTCTCAAAATTACCCACCGGGCCGCGTTTCCCTGAATTTTTCAGCAGTATTATGCGTGGGTCATTCCACGCTCTGATTTTATGCACTGTGTCATCCGTCGAACCATCGTCGGAAATAATCAGTTCGTCTGCCGGGCTCAGCTGTGCCAGAATGGATGAAATTTGCTCATCCACAAATCTTGCACCGTTGTAAGTTGCCATGCAGACAGATATTTTGCTCATTTTTTCCATACGCAGATACCAGTCCCGGGCGAGATCGAAGGGTTCATAACAGCCCGATAACCTAAAGGCGAACAAAAGTCAGCCATTTGTCTGAATAGTGGCAAAATAAAATTCAATCCCTGATGGCCCTTGAAATGCCGGCCAGTGAGCGCAAAATTTCATTTTCTGAATAAACCTTATAATTTTGCGCAGAATAGTTACCCGTTTCTGCATGAAAAAACGCAAACCAGTACCCGCAGCGCCCAAAGAGAAGGCTCCATCCGGTCCACTCCTGCCATTCTCTACCCTAACCGCCCTGGCAGGCATGCTGCTGCTTGGTGTGTTGATTTATTCAAATTCATTCGACTGCTCTTTCCAGTTCGATGATCAAACGAACATTACCGAACAGCCGCTTATCCGGAATTTCTGGGATTTCAAGTCATGGTGGAATATGCAGTCCACCAGACAGCTGGCCTTCGGTTCGTTTGCGTTGACCTATCATTTCTTCGAGTATGATGTCTGGGGCTGGCATCTGTTCAACCTGATGATACACCTGGTGACCTCGCTGGCCGTATGGCGACTGGCTGTACTGTTGTTCCGTACACCGGCGATACGGGATTTACCCATAGCCACCCAGGCATCCTCACTGGCGATTGCTGCCGGCCTGCTTTTCGTATCGCATCCGCTGGCTACCCAGAGCGTTACCTACATCGTACAGCGCATTGCTTCGCAAGCTGCCATGTTCTATCTGCTCTCGATTGGATTGTACGTACAGGCAAGGCTGAGCGATTTCCGAAAGCCTGCCACATGGCTCGTCTATCTGGCAGCGGGATTCATGGGGATTTGCGCAATGCTCACCAAAGAAAATGCCTACACCCTGCCCCTGGCTCTGATACTGGTCGAGATTTATTTTTTTCAGTCGGAGAATGCCGGACGTCTCATCACCAACAAGCGATTTTTAATAGCAGCCGCGGTGCTGATCCTGATATTCCTCCGTTTCGTCGCAGAAAATTCGACCCAGCTCAATTCCACATTAACCCTGGACCTTGGCGGAACGCTCAATTCAAAAAGTTACCTGCTGACCCAGTTTTCTGTGATCTGGAAATACATTCAGCTGCTGTTCGTACCACTGGGTCAGAGTCTGGATCACCAGATGCCGGTATCAAAAAGTATTTTCCTGCCGCGTACATTCGTTGCCTTTATCGGACTGGTACTCCTTTTTGGTTCTGCGCTGTATTTATTCAAACGAAACCGGCTGGTGTCATTTGGCATCCTGTGGTTTTTCGTCACCATGTCTGTTGAATCGAGTTTTTTCCCGATTGCCGACGTGATTTTTGAACACCGCACCTATCTGCCTTCATTCGGCTTCTTTATCGCATTTTGCGCCGGTATCATATACCCGGTATATCAAAAATACGGCAAGACCGCGCTGGCAATGCTGTTTGGACTGGTTGCAGTATATTCGGTGCTTACGTATTCCAGAAACTTTGTGTGGAAAACAGAAGAAACCTTGTGGTCGGATGCCATCAAAAAAGGCCCTACCGTTCGTGCCCATAACAACCGCGGCGATTATTACTACCGGCTGAAAGAATATGATAAAGCAAGAGCAGATTTTCAGGCGGCCATCAAGCTCAATCCGGAGTTTACCAGAGCGTACCGCAACCTGGGAAAGGTCGAACGCGACTGTGGGCGAATCACCCCCGCCATAGAGGCACTTACCCGGGCAATCAATATTGCACCCGAAAAGGCAGATGCATATATTGTCAGAGGAAATATGTACCAGAGCATTGGCTCTTATGACAAAGCGCTTGCAGACGCTGAAAAGGCGCTCAGTCTTGAAAAAAATGTATCGGCCTATATTAATCTCTCGGCTGCGCTGGATGCGCTGGGGAGATATGAAGCATCACTGACAGCTTCAGGACAGGCGCTGGCTTTATCCCCGGACAATGCAGAAGCATGGTATAATCGGGGAAATACCTTTCGTGTTATCAGCAAAACCGACAGTGCCCTGGTCTGTTTCAATCGTGCCATATCAATTGACGCAACCAATTACTTCTACTTCAATAATCGCGGTCTCACAAACATGATGCGTGGCGATATGAAGTCTGCGGTGGAAGACTTTACACAAGCGCAGATTTTGGTACCTGAAAACCTTCTGGTACTTATGAATCGCTCCATTTGTTATTTGAATCTGAATAAATGGTCGGAAGCAATAGCAGATCTGGATAAAGTCCTGAAGAAAGATCCCAATTACCCGGGTGCACGACAAAACAGGGACTATGCAGCACAAAAAATGGCGGGACGATAATTCGGAGCCAGAGTAAAAACTGTCCGGAACCCAAAGGCTGTCTCAAGTTACAGAGATCAATGTCATCGTCAAATGTGACTTTCCCCTGACTATCAGCAGAAGGAGAACAGGTAATTTTGCGGCCTGAAACAAAAATCTCCATCATGCGGATATCATTTGCCATTTTTTCCCTGTTCTTTTCTTCCGGACTCCTTGCACAACCCTCTTCACCGGCCGCCACAACACCTGCTCCGGAGACGCACCTGAAAAACATCAGGCAGCTCACTTTTGGCGGCGACAATGCCGAGGCCTACTGGAGCCCCGACAGCAAGTGGCTCACTTTCCAGAGCAATCACAAAAAGTGGGGACTTGAATGCGATCAGATTTTCGCCATGAAGGTCAGCGAGGCGGCTGGCGACAGCACCTACAAACCAAAGACCATCAGTACCCTGAAAGGACGTACAACCTGCTCATTCTTCATGCCCGACGGCAAGCATATTCTGTATGCCAGCACCCATGAGGGCGGAGAATCCTGTCCGCATATGCCTGACCTGCGCGCAGGAGGCAAGTACCTGTGGCCAATTTTTGAAACTTACGACATCTACATCGCCGACCTGAAGGGTAATATCACCAAACAGCTCACTGATGCGCCGGGATACGACGCAGAAGCAGTTCTGAGCCCAAAAGGAGATAAAATTGTATTCACCAGCGACCGGTCCGGTGATCTGGAACTCTGGATTATGGATATTGACGGCTCCAATCAGAAGCAACTTACCTTTGATCTGGGATACGATGGCGGCGCCTTTTTCAGTCCCGATGGCAAGAAACTGGTATTCCGCGCCAGCAGACCAAAAACTGCGGAAGAAATTACCGAGTACAAGGACTATCTGAAACAGCACCTGGTTGCGCCCACCAACATGGAAATTTATACCGTAAATATTGACGGTACTGAACTTCGCCAGATCACCAGTCTGGGTAAAGCCAACTGGGCACCCTACTTCCATCCGAACGGCAAAAAAATCATTTTCAGCAGCAACCATCATTCCAAGCGAGGCTATGATTTCCAGCTGTATATGATCAATTCGGACGGAAGCGGCAATCTGGAACAGATTACGTCCGAAAGTATCTTCAACTCTTTCCCGATGTTCTCACCCGACGGGAAAAAACTGGCATTCTGTTCCAACCGCAACAACGGAGGCACCAGAGATACCAATGTTTTTGTGGCAGACTGGGTTGATTAGTGTGTTGGTTTCGCACAGATGTTGCGTAGATTTTTTCTCGCAGATGTTGTGTAGATTTTTTCTCGCAGATGTTACGCAGATTTTTCGCGCAGATGTTACGCAGAATTACAGTCCAAACCAGGCGTGGTATCCACCTGAAATACTGTGCACCTGATCAGACCAGTGATTTCATTTGTCACCGGGAGATTTATTAAATTTCTGTGTAACATCTGAGCAAACAATCTGTGTAACATCTGCGAGAAACACCATTTACCGGATTTTCCTGAACTTTGCCTGAAATGACAATTATGAACAGACTACTCATACTCCTTTCAGGTGTCTTGTGGCTGGCAGCCTGCCACACCTCTCAGCCTGTAGTTTACACGCAGGACCGTATCGTTCCGGTTGAAAAGTCGCTGGTCTGGAAGATCTCCGGCAACGGTCTCAAAAATCCGAGTTACCTCTACGGCACTATCCACCTCATTCCCAAAGATGAGTATGAAATGCCGGAGACTGTCAGAGAGGCACTCGACCACTGCAAGCGGGTAAC
>CAIYFY010000487.1 GCA_903925535.1 uncultured Bacteroidota bacterium
CGCTGCTGTTTATCAGGGCCCTGATAAGTGGTCGTAATCCGAACATTGCCGTTGATTCATGGCGGGAATTTTGTAATTTTGCATCAACGAATCAGTTAACAGGCGTTGAAAAGGACTTCATTTACACTACGATAGTGTACTGGAGTAGCACTTCACCCGAATTCAATAACCTAATTTTTGGACCCATGGTAAACGAAAACGAAGTTCTGTTAAAAGATCATCTCAAAGAAGCCTTCACCCCCGAGTATTTCCGGCTGATGCTCGAACGCATTGACAATGTGAATGAGATCATGGCAAAAGGCAGAGAGGAGGGTATAGAAAAAGGCATACAAAAAGGCAGAGAAGAGGGCAGAGAAGAGGGCAGAGAAGAGGCCCGGGCACTTACTATCGGTACCTTTCTGCTTAAAATGCCTGATATGCCGGATGTGGAAGTTGCCAGTCTGTTCGATGTGACGGTTGAGTATGTGAAGGAGCTTAGGGAGAAGATGAAGGCTAATTGATATTCCTTCTTCGTCGGAATGACAGGACACACAGTCTGAAAAAATCAGTGGTCTGTTGTCGGCGCTGCCGACAACAGACCACTGTCCTATAAAAAAAAACGCCCGGTCATTCCGACTGCAAGGAGGAAACTCACTGGTGCTTCCGGTTGCAAAGAGGAATCTCAAAGCACTGACTGTTATCCCGATAATTCCCGTGAAACCAAAAATGCACGCTATTATTTTGTTATTCTTTCATAATTGACATCAATTTATAAACGCACAAGTTTCTTTAAAGATAATTAAAAACTTGTTACCCGACAACGAAAAATAACGTACATTTGCGCCCTCTTACCGGAACACCTGGTAATAGTACAGGGTAAGGTTTTCGCCCGCAAGTGAGAGCCATTTTTAAAACTCAATGTAAAAGCCTCAAAACCAACCAGTTCCATATTATGATACTCGACGACGAAAAAGAACTCAACAACGAACAGGAAGAAGTAAACGCTCCTGAAGAAGGAACGGTTGCTCAGGATTCTGTAGAAATTGCTGACGAACCTGTACAGGAAATTACTGCCGCCGCAGCGGAGGAAGAAGAAGAGGAAGTAGTTCTTCCTGTTTTCGACGCTGTTCAAACTGGCGGCGCCCACGATGATTTCAACTGGAGTATTGACAAGCGCGGTACAATTGCCTATTCGACTGACGAGCGCGCTCGCATGCTCAAAGAATACGACGCCACGCTCAGCAATGTGATTGAAAACGAGATTATCACAGGTCGCGTAAGTGCTATCAGCGGCGGCGATGTGGTACTCGACATCAACTACAAAAGTGATGGCCTTATCCCGCTCAACGAATTCCGCGACATGCCCGGTATCGCTACCGGCGACCATATCGAGGTGTATGTTGAAAGCCAGGAAGACAGTCAGGGCCAGCTCGGTCTCTCCCGCCGCAAAGCTAAAATTCTGCGTGCCTGGGAAAGCATCGTTGACTCTTTCAAGAATGGCACTATCATCCGCGGTACTGTCATCAGCAAAACCAAGGGCGGTCTCATCGTTGACTGTAACGGTCTCGAAACATTCCTTCCGGGCTCTCAGATTGACATCAAACCGGTGGTTGACTACGATCAGTACGTAGGAAAAGTCATGGAATTCAAAGTGGTAAAAGTCAACGAGCAAATCAAAAATGCCGTTGTCAGCCACAAGGCCCTCATCGAAAGCGATCTGGCCGAACAGCGCGAGCAAATCCTCGGCAGCCTCGAAAAAGGTCAGGTACTCGAAGGTATCGTCAAGAATATCACCGATTTCGGTGCGTTCCTCGACCTTGGCGGTGTGGATGGTCTGCTCTATATCACGGATATCAGCTGGGGCCGTATCGGCCACCCGAGCGAGGTTCTCGCGCTCAACCAGCGTATCAACGTGGTGGTGCTCGACTTTGACGACAACAAGAAGCGTATCAGCCTCGGCCTCAAGCAGCTCACCCCGCATCCGTGGGATGTACTCGCCGCCGATATTACTGAAGGCTCTTCTGTGAAAGGAAAGGTGGTCAACATCGAAGATTACGGCGCATTCGTCGAAATCCAGCCCGGTGTGGAAGGCCTTATCCACGTCAGCGAGATTTCCTGGGGCAATCAGAGTGTTCATGCCAAGGAATACTTCAAAATGGGTCAGGAAGTGGAAGCACGCGTAGTCACTATTGACCGCGGTGACCGCAAAATGTCTCTCTCCATCAAGCAGCTCACTGCTGATCCATGGAGCAATATTGAAGATCGCTTCCCGATCGGCTCACGCTTTACCGGCATCGTCAAAAATATCACCAATTACGGTATTTTCGTAGAACTTGCTGAGGGCGTTGGCGGTATGGTACACATCAGCGACCTGTCCTGGACCAAGCGTTACGCTCACCCGAGCGAATTCGCCAAGCCAGGTAACGAACTCGAAGTGATTGTACTCGATATTGACAAGGACAAGCGTCAGATCAGCCTGGGCCACAAGCAAATTCTCGAAAACCCGTGGGATACTTTCGAAGCTATCTTCCCGGTTGGTTCGTACCACGAGGCTACTGTACTCAAGCGCGACGACAAGGGTGCCACTTTCCAGATGCCTCACGGCCTGGAAGCTTTCGGCCCTGCCAAGCATATCCGCAAGGAAGATAACTCTATTCTGGAAGTAGGAGAGGCTGTCACGGTCAAGGTCATCGAATTCAATAAAGATGATCGCCGCATCCTGGTGTCTCACTCCCGCTACCTCGAGGATCTGAAGAACAAGGCCGAGGCTGTCGTAAGAGCAGAACGCGCGAAAGAAGATGGTGAAAGCCAGGCAGCTATCGTGGAGGTGCAAAAGAAAGTCGAGAAAGAAACACTCGGCGATCTGGCTGCCCTCGCAGCACTGAAAAGTCAGCTCGAGAAGTAATTCTCACGCAATATTTTGACAACAGCGAGCCATTCCGATTCTTTTCGGAGTGGCTCGTTTCTTTTTATACCTTTTTATTCGGAATATTGCCCTCTTTTTACAACTGTGTGCAACGCTTGCAAGGATTAATTACCTTTCGTTCGCAGGCATTTCAATTTGGCAGTTCAGCAAAGTTCCTAACATATTCCCGGGCAAAAACAATGCAGGAATTCTTTTCTCAGTACGCAAAAATTCAGAACCCTACTTTCGAGATGGTGATTTTCACCTTTCTCCTCGCTTTTCTGTGCTCTACGCTGATTGCACTGGTTTACTGGATTACCAGCCCGACCACGCTCAGAACCGGAAACTATATCCAGTCGCTCATTCTAAGCTCTATTATCGCTACAATGATTCTTCAGAGTATAGGCGACAGTGTCGCTTCAGGTCTGGGGATTCTCGGCGCACTCACCATTATCAATTTCAGAACATCCTTCCGCGATCCGCGCGATATCATCTTTATGTTTGCAGCGCTCGGCACTGGTATAGCCTGTGGCTCGTATGTGTTCCCGATCGCCATTATGGGCACAATCATGTTCTGCTTCGTTGCCGTCAGCCTGCGATACACACCCTTTCACATGGGTAATCATGTGATCTGGGAACTCCGCATCCGCATAGAAAACAGATCGGTCATCCCCGCTGTCGAACAGATTTTTGAAAAATATTGCCGCCGCTATACACTCGATGATATCCGGAACGAAGCGGTAAAAGGGATAGGACCTGTTCTGGAAGAACGCGAATATTTTTTGGTACTGCAAAATGAAGATCAAAACGTTGAACTGATACAGGCCCTCGAATCTGCCGGAGTGGTCGTGAGAAGGCTCAGCAAACAATCGGCTACTGAAAATACGGTGATTGACTGATTTCCTCCAAATAAACCGGACTTATGAAATTCAATATTCTGTATCTGCTGTTCCCCGCCGCACTGGCCGCCTGCTTCTGGATTGCCTCCGATTTTCAGTATCAGAGTGTCAACTCGTTCTTCGGTATCGCCGAAACGGAGCCACGATCGCTCAACTTCGACCATGATATCGCTGTCCGCGAGGTTTTTGTCAAAACCGGTGATCTGGTGAAACAGGGCGACACGCTCGCCACTTTCTACCGCGCCGAACTCGACGAGCGATCGCTCGAAAATTTGTCTGAACTGCAACTCACGGAAACTGAACGCGCTGCCGAATATGCTATCCTGGAAAAGGAAAAGGCACTCGTGCGCACGCGCCTGTCTGCAGACCTGCGCGAGCTTTACACCGAAATTAGTCTGCTCGTCACCGAGGATTCTCTCAATGCCATTTTCAGGGGCAGTGTTTACCCCGATCTGAAACCCGCCGCGAACAAGATTGTAGCCGACAAAATGGAGGCGCTTGGAAAACAGATGGACGAACTGCAAAAAAGCGCAAGGGAAGAAATCAGTATTCTTGAGTCGAAACAGGCCGCACTGGGCGCTGTCGCATCGGTACGAAAGGCCGGTACCAAAGCTGCTCAGCTGCAGGTGGAAACGGAGAAAAACCGGCTGTTTCTGATTGCACCGATTGATGGTTACGTGGAGTCGGTACTGGTAGCCCGAAATTCGCTGGTGAGGGCATTCACCGAACTGATGAAGATTAATCCGCAGTCGCCCAATATGGTCGTTGGCTTTATCCATGAAGCCTCCGACGCCCCGCTTGTCGTCGGACAAGAGGTGGAGCTCGTCTCGTTTAACCGGCCTGAAATAACCTGCAAGGGCCGAATCACAAGTATCAATCCCAGGATGACAGAGCTTCCGCTGCGCCTCAGAAAATTTATTGAAATGCGCTCCTGGGGCAGGGAAGTGTACATCGGTCTGCCGCAGGAAAACCGCTATTATATCTCGGAAAAGATCACCATTAATCTTCCCACTCACTGAATATGACACGAATAGGGGTGCTCCTCGCCGCATTGATTGTGTCGCTGACCGCCAGGGCTCAGGTGCGCTCGATCTCCGATCTCCTCGCTACCGCCGGATCTGATCCCGGCGTTACACAGTTTCAGTCGCTCCTCGGCACGGCCTCCGGCCTGCGCATGCACGATCCGCTGGTCAGACAGGTGGCATTGCGCATCGGGTTTAATGGCAACGCGCTGGGCGACTCCCTCCTCGGCTATTTCCGCAATGAAGATGCTTACCGACTTCAGGTGGGATTCAACAGTTTTCAGGAGCGAAACCGTAAAAAAGATATAAAAAATGCCCGCGTGGGTCTGCTGAACGCCGAGTACGGATTAATACAGCAACAGGCCGCCTCACGGCGCATTGCCGCACTCACCGCCTGGCTCTACACGCTGCCAGCACTGGAAGCCTGCCGGAAACTCGACACTTTTCTTGTGCGAGAACAGGCAATCTTGCGCGAAATGCTCACTTCAGGAGTGGGTGATGTCAAGGTATCCAAAGTGCTGGATGCCGAGGAAGACAAAAGCCGGAACGACAGGGATATAGCCAGTCTGGAAAGCAGTGTCGCATCGGCCCGACAGAGTCTGGTGCAACTCACGGGCGATTTTGCCGGTATTGACCAGTCTGATCTGGCCACCGTGGAGGATATCAGTCTCTGGCTGGCTGAAATAAAGACCGCGCTGCCCGCCACACACCCGGCGGTAACTGCCAAAAATGCCCGTATTGCCCTCGAATCGGCTAATCTGGACTATATTTCGTCGCAAAACAGGCGGTTTGTCAATAACCTGTCCGTCGGTTATCAGTATCCGCTTTTTGTGGAAACTCGCAACAGGTTCAATCCGCAGAATAATTTCTCCTTCAGAATAGAATTGCTGGCGCCGCTGCCTGCCAATAACCGCTTCAAACGGGCAGATGCGCTGCTCGATCTCAGGGAGGCACAGTACGAAGCCGCCATGACCCTCGAATCAGTCAGCATATCGGCTGAATACCAGCTGGCCAGCGTCGAAAATCTGATCAGGGAATACAACGCCATAACCGACCGTATCGAGAACGGACTGATTGGAAAAATGCTGGGAAACCGGACTTTGCACGCGAGTATCTCACCACTTGATATGGTCGAACTGGAAATAGCCCTTCAGAAGATGGAGGTTGCCCGCGCAGAGTTATTGGCTGATATCGGAAAGGAATATGCCGAGTTGCTCGGGTTAACCGGCGTGCAGGAAGCGAAATATCTCCTGAAAAAACGCTGAACGGTCAGGCTTTTTTCAGAAAGCAGGCCTTCAGCACGATAACAGAGCCATCTACTTTGCCCTCCACTTCCTCTTCATCGTCGGTCAGGCGAATATTCTTTACTTTCGTTCCACGCTTGATGACGGCTGAAGACCCTCTCACTTTCAGGTCTTTGATTACGGTGACTGAATCGCCCTCGGAGAGGAGATTGCCATTGCTGTCTTTAACTTCCATAACAGGATTTAGTGTTTTCAGGCTCAAAGGTAAACATAAATTAAAGCGATACCCACTCCGCTTCCATTATCTTTGTCTCTGAAATACCTCTTCCATGCACAGGATTGCCATGTTATTCACAGTACTGAGTTTTACAGCCTGCAAAGTAACCGAAAACCGGCCGGTAGCTGTTCCCGACGGTTTCGACTGGCAGGGCCACCGCGGGTGTCGCGGACTCAAACCCGAGAATTCACTGCCTGCTTTCGCGCATGCACTCACCTTCCCCGAAGTAACCACCCTGGAGCTGGATCTCGCGGTGTCGAAGGACGGAATATTGATAGTGAGCCATGAGCCGTTTTTCAACCCTGCCATCTGCCTGCGTGCCGACGGTAGCCGCTTTACCGATTCAGCTGCCATGAAGCTGCCGCTGTGGAGCCTCACGGCCGATGAGATCCGCCAGTTTGACTGTGGCAGTATGGGTAATCCGCGTTTCCCCGAACAGGAAAAGATGCGTGTTTTCAAGCCGACACTGCGGGAGGTGGTGGAGGCGGCCCGGACTGTCAGGCCCGGTATCAGGTGGAACATGGAGATCAAGTCGCAGCCTTCGTGGGATAATATTTTCCATCCCGGCGTGGAAGAATTCGCAGCACTGCTGGTTGCCGAGTTGAAGCAACTCGGCATAGCCGGTGATGTCACGGTACAGTCGTTCGATATACGCGCACTGGAGGCCATGCACCGGCTGGCACCCGAAATTCCGCTGGCTTACCTGATAGAAAATATGGATTCTGTGGAGAAAAATCTGAAAAAACTCACTTTCACGCCCCCGATATACAGTCCGTATTACCTGACAGTCGGTTCGAAAATGGTTCGTACCTGCCGGAAATACCACATGAAACTGATACCCTGGACCGTGAACGAGGTGACTGCCATGCGGCGACTGGTTCGGCTGGGGGTGGATGGCATTATTACTGATTATCCCGACCGGATCAGGAAAGTGTATCAGCCCTGATCCTGGTACTTGCCGGGAGGAACCCGTTCCCTTGGTGTCCAGGCGCCCGAGCCCCAGTTCATTTGCTCAGCCCCGTGAAAATTCAGTTTGTAGTCGAACTGGGAAGGAACGCTGTAAACGTAGCCGGGGTAGTAAAACTCCCTGCCGCGCTCAATTGAATACAGTATCTCCAGCAGCATGGTGTATATGCCCGGACTGAACTGGCCATATTCCGGGTCGAAAATACAGTATGTTGCCGAAACAGTCTTTTGGCCGAGGTGAATGAATGAACAGGCAATCAGCTCGCTATCCGAGAAAACCCTGAACTCCCTGCCTTCACCCGGAATTACCTCCGGGTAAACATTCAGAAATGAAAACAGCGAATCCGGAGTTCTCTCCCGGATTCGTGCAGTATGTTTCTCGAACAGCGCTGTTTTTTGCCCGTCAATACTGATCGGACCGGTTTCCACGCGCAGCCCGGCATTCTTTTTCAGCAGTTTTTTCTGACTTGGCGAAAGGAAAAAATCGGACAGGCGAATTCGTACAGGAACAGTTCCACAAATTTCTGCTTTCCAGGATGCCACATTGTGCCTCACAGCCTCGTTGCCGAGGAATCGCCAGCCGCTTTCCAGGAGCCTGTCGAGCTCTGCACCCGGCATCGGGTACAGCGACTGCATTTCGTTGATGATTTCGTATGGAATCGCCATGGGCGAGTGTATTGTCGGGGTTTGATCAGAGCAGTTTTTCCAGCTCGTGTACGGTTATTCCATAGCGCTCCTTGATGGCTTTCACCGCTTCAAGTGCCTTTTTTCGCTTCTTTTCGTCAGGCTTGCCCATGACGGCCGTGATCATCACATTTTTTGCGGTGTGTTCGGCCGAAATGAACTCGAATACTTTGGTCTGATAACCGGCAGACTCCAGTAACAGGGCCCTGATACCGTCGGTGATGATTTCCGCCTGTCGCTCAGCCAGGATACCGTGCCGGAGCACAGATGTCATCTCGTTTTGGGGAGCCATGTCGCGCCTGATCTGTTTGTGACAACAGGGTGCAGCCACGATAATACGTGCCTGGTTCCGGATTCCGGCTGCAAGGGCAAGGTCGGTAGCCGTGTCACACGCATGCAGTGCAATGAGCATGTCGAGTCTTTCGGGCGTGTAGCGGCTGATATCCTGCGCAGTAAAGGAAAGTCCGTTGAAGCCCGACTCCCCGGCAGCCTGGTTACAGGTATCCACGAGCGGCTGCCGCAGTTCAATGCCGGTGATATTCGGTGTCATACCGAGCGAATTGCACATATAATCGTACAAAGCGAAGGTCAGGTATCCTTTGCCCGACCCCATATCGGCGACATGGGCATCCTGAGGAAGCCGGGTTTCGCGGAGCAGGCCGCCGATTATCTCCAGGTATTTGTTTATTTGCCGCCATTTGTCGTTCGACTGTGCCAGAATTTCGCCGTTGGTGCTGGTGATGCCGAGCGCACGAAGCCAGGGGGCTGCAGGATCGAGCAGGCGCTTTTTTTCACGGTCGTGCGTGCGGGCAGGCGCCTGTGCATGCGAAGGGGCATTTTCCGACAGACGGGCATCGCCGTCCGGTTTGATCTGCAGTGCCAGATCGCGGGAAGTGGTGAGCAGACTGGCATTCAGGAACATGGGGCCGAGCAGGGCGCGGAGCCTGTCGGACGCCTCCCCGGGTGTGAAATTTTTCACTTCATCCCTGTTTGTGAACCGGTAGTTAAAGGCTGCGTGGAGCCCTTTTTTAAGCAATACCGGGCGAATAAATACGTTCTTAGGCGTCTCCGGTGTTGAAGATGCGGATTTGCTCAGCGTGCATTTTACCAGGCTTCCATCGTTCAGCGACTGGTAAAAAGCATTGATGAAAAGTTCGATAGCCGACATGGGGCAAAGTTATAGCTTGTTCATTCAATGTTTTTGTCTAAAATTCCCCGCATACACTGCGATTTTCCGAATTTTGCGGCGCAAACTTTATCAAATAATTCATCATGAAAAAAAATCTCACACTGTTGTGGCTGTGTTCCTTGCTGGTTGGCAGTATTATGGCCCAGAATATCCGTTACGTGGAGTACGACATGCCTAACGGACTGAAGGTGCTGCTGCATGAAGATCACTCTACGCCGATCGTAGCGGTATCAGTCATGTATCACGTAGGTTCAAAAAATGAAAAACCCGGTCGCTCCGGATTTGCCCACTTTTTCGAGCACCTGCTTTTTGAAGGTTCCGAGAATATCAAAAGGGGTGAATTTGACGACTACATCAATCAGGCCGGTGGTATGAACAATGCCAATACCTGGTACGACCGCACCTATTATTATGAAGTGTTGCCCAGCAATCAGCTGGCACTGGGCCTTTGGCTCGAATCGGAGCGCATGCTGCACGCCCGCGTTGACCAGACAGGAATAGAAACCCAGCGGCAGGTAGTGAAGGAGGAGCGCCGTCAGCGCACCGACAACCAGCCCTACGGCCGTCTGCTGGAGGAAACCCTCAAGCGCCTGTATAAAGTCCACCCCTACAAAACATCTGTCATCGGCTCCATGGAGGACCTCGATGCGGCACAGGAGGAGGACTACAAGACATTCTACAAGGATTTCTACCGTCCCGACAATGCGATTTTATCCATCGCAGGCGATCTGGATATCGAGCAGACCAAGAAGCTGATTGATATTTACTTCAAGGATATTCCGCGCGGAACTTCCAAAATCGAGCGCAAGTTTCAGCAGGAACCGCCAATCACCCGCGAGGTGCGCGATACTGTTTACGACAATGTACAGCTACCGGCAGTCATCTACGGATACCACATTCCTGCACAGGGAACCAAGGACTTCTATGCGGTGAAAATGCTCGGTATGCTTCTGTCGCAGGGCGAGAGCAGCCGCCTCCAGAAATCGGTGGTGGACGACCAGCAGAAGGCTGTCTTCGCAGGCGCTTTCCCGCTCGAACTGGAAGACCCGGGCGCAAATATCTGCTTTGCCATTGCCAATATGGGTGTGGAAGTGGCAGACCTCGACAAGGCTATTGACGATGTCATCACCGATGTGCAGAAGAACCTGATTACCCCCGAGGAGTACCAGAAGCTCCAGAATCAGGTGGAGAATGATTTCGTGACAGCGAACAGAAGGGTGGCCGGTATCGCAGAGAGCCTTGCCAACTACGAAATGTACTTCGGAGATGCAGCTCTGATCAACACTGAGCTGGAGCGTTACCGCAAAGTGACGCGTGAAGACATCATGGCTGCCGCCAACAAGTACTTCAAGAAATCATCCAGGGTAGTCATTTACTGGCTCCCAAACCCTAAACAGCCCTGATTCGGTCCAGGTGACCCGGAATCGAGGCAAACATTCAATCATTCTGACGATGAAAAAAGCAAATCTCATTTATATACTGCTGGTTGGCATGCTGGCAGCCTGTACCCCGAAAGCCGGGGAGAACTCTTCTGCAGTGCCAACTGCTCCCATCGGAAGTTCACCGAAGATACCGCTGCCTTCGGGTGATGTGCGCAAACAGGCGCCTGTAGCCGGCGACGCCCCCAAAATACAGATAGGCAAGGCGGAAACTTTCAAACTGTCCAACGGACTCACCGTTATCCTGGTGGAAAATCACAAGCTGCCAACGGTCTCCTTCCGCGTTTTTGTTGACAAGGACCCGGTGCTGGAGAAGGAAGCTGCCGGCTACACCAATTTCCTCGGTGAACTCCTGACAGCAGGCACAAAAACCCGCACCAAGGCACAAATCAATCAGGAAATAGACTTCATCGGAGCATCCCTGAGTGCTGATCAAAACGGAGTGAGCGGTTCCTGTCTCACCAAGCACACCGACAAACTGCTGGAAATCATGTCCGATGCGCTGCTCAGACCTACCTTCCCGCAGGAGGAACTCGACAAGGCCAAGGTGCGTACGCTGAGTGATCTGGCATCCCAGAAAGATGACGCGGGCGCTATCGCCTCTGTGGTAGGTTCCGTGGTTCGTTACGGAAGCAATCACCCTTACGGTGAAAACATGTCGGAAGCCAGCGTGGAGAAAGTGACGCTCGACCAGATCAAGTCGCACTATAACACCTACTTCAAGCCGAATATTTCCTATCTGGTGGTGACCGGCGATATTACACGTGCCAAACTGGAAGACTATTCAAAGCAGTATTTCGGACGGTGGTCTTCCGGAAAAGTACCCGAACATACCTACCCGACACCCAGAGGACCCGAGAAAGCCCAGGTTGACTTTGTTCACAAGCCCGGCGCGGTACAATCGGTCATCAATATTACCTATCCGATTGACCTGAAGCCCGGCTCTCCCGAGGTAATCAAGGCCCGTGTTGCCAATACAGTTCTGGGTGGTTACTTCAACAGTCGCGTGAATGCCAATCTGCGCGAGGGCCACGGCTGGACGTACGGAGCGCGCAGCTCCCTGAATCCCGACGAGCTGGTGGGCTCCTTCAACGGTACCGCCAGTGTCCGCAATGCAGTTACCGACAGCAGTATCACCGAGTTTGTCAGGGAAATGCGCCGTCTGGCCAATGAAAAAGTGCCTGAACAGGAACTCCAGGTAGTGAAAAATGTCATTGCCGGTCAGTTCTCCCAGAATCTGGAGGAGCCGGGAACCATCGCAAGTTTCGCTCTTTCAACTATCCGCTATAACCTCCCTTCCGACTACTACGAGAAGTACCTCGAGGCCCTGCAGAGCGTCACCGCCGACGATGTGATGGCTATGGCAAAGAAATATATCAATCCCGACAAGGCGCATATCCTTGTTGTGGGTAACCGCGATGCGGTGGCTGACAAACTGAAGCAGTTCTCGGCCGACGGCAAGCTGAACTTCTTTGATGCTTACGGAAACCCGGTGAAAGCTGCTTCCCAGGTGATTCCGGAGGGTATGACCGGCGCCAAAGTGGTAGAGGATTACCTCAATGCCATTGGCGGTACCGGAAAGATATCCGCGATCAGCGATATGCAGACGGAAGCAAGTATGCAGGTGCGCGGTCCGGCCATGACTGTAAAAACGTGGCAGAAAGGGAACAACAGGCTCGCCGTCGAAATCAGTATGAACGGACAAACACTCAACAGGCAGGTTTATAGCGACGGCAAAGGCTCCCAGTCGGGCATGGGCGGCAGTGCACCCATGGAAGGAGCGCAGCTGGAAGATTCAAAAGAGCAGGCCCGCTTTGTGAAAGAGGCATTCTACACGAGTGCCGGTTACAAACTGAACCTTAAGGGTATCGAGGAGGTCTCAGGCGAAAATGCCTACATTGTGGAAGTGGAACGTCCCGATGGCAAAAAATCAACCGAGTATTACAGCACAAAAACCAGTCTGAAACTGCGTGAAATCGCCAGCAGCGAGGGCCCCGACGGAAGTCCGATGACCCAGACCATAGATTTCAGCGAGTACAAGGGCGTGTCCGGTGTACTTTTTCCCCACAGCACCACCGTTACAGGTGTATTTCCGGTGCCTTTCAAGGTAACCCTCACCTCGGTGAAGGTAAATGAAGGCATTGACGAATCCATATTCAAACTTTAAACCTGATTTAATGCTCAAAAGCATGAAAAAAGCAAGTATTCTCTTCGCTGTCACCCTCATGGCAGCCTCTGTATCGGCACAGACAGGAGCTGTGTCAATGAAAACTGCTGCCGACAGTGTCAACTACGCGTATGGTATCAGCATCGCCAATCAGTTCAAAAAAATGATGGATAAAGACGCCAACGTGGCGCTGTTCGTGGCAGGTTTCAATGCCGCCATTTCCGGAACTGACCAAAAGCTGACCAATGAGGAAGCCAACCGTCGCTACAACGATTACAACACCAAGGTGGCCCAGCCTCGCGTAACGGCCAAATGGAAAGAGGACAACACCAAATTCCTGGAGGATAACAAAAAGCGCAAAGAGGTGATTACTACCGCTTCCGGTCTTCAGTACGAGGTGCTCAGGAAAGGAGAAGGTACGGTTTCCCCGAAAGAAACCGACAAGGTGGAGGTGCACTACCACGGCACCATGATCACCGGTGAGATCTTCGACAGCTCTGTACAGCGCAACAAGACAGCCACATTCGGCCTGAATCAGGTTATCCGCGGCTGGACTGAAGGTCTGCAGTACATGAAAGAGGGCGACAAGTTCCGGTTCTTTATCCCGTATAACCTGGCTTATGGCGAACAGTCCCGCGGAGCAACCATCAAGGGTTACTCAACCCTGATTTTCGACGTCGAACTGTTCAAGGTGAACCCCTGATATTGCACTGCATGTCGCTGTCCCGCCTGTCATATTTTGTAATAGGGTACATGATACTCGCTTTCCTCTGGTGGGCATTCCACCTGTGGGAGCAGAACGAACGCCTGTACTTTCAGCAACTCGTCCTGCTGGAATACAAGTACCCGGATGAAACTGGCAGTGTCCTGCGCGACGCTGACTACAACAAAATACGCGGGTCGTGGGAAAGCGGGAAGAGGATGATTGTTGCCGAGGGACTCTTCTTTACTGTTTGTCTTGTTTTTGGCCTCTGGATCATCAGAAGGAGTGCAGACAAAGAGGTGAGTCTGGCCCGGCAGCGCAGAAATTTCCTGCTCAGTATTACACACGAACTCAAATCACCCATCGCATCGCTGCGCCTGGCCATCGAAACCATGACCAGGCGCACGCTGCGCGATGACCAGCGGGAGACGCTGCTGAATAATGGTCTGAAAGATGCAGACCGCCTCCAGGGACTGGTAG
The DNA here is from genome assembly GCA_903925535.1 of uncultured Bacteroidota bacterium. Classification (GTDB taxonomy): domain Bacteria; phylum Bacteroidota; class Bacteroidia; order Chitinophagales; family Saprospiraceae; genus M3007. The sequence continues at coordinate 13,955 of CAIYFY010000487.1, forward strand.
AAGAGTTGCTTCTCGCCGCCCGGCTGGAGGACAAGTGGAAACCCACGCTTGAAGATGTGAACCTGAAAGTCCTGGTAGAAGATTGCCGCGACGCCATGCTCGCCCGCTCGCCCGGCACTGAAATAGTCGTAACCGCGCCTGACGGATGGCCTGTCATCAGGGCAGATTATACCGGTATCTCCGCTGTTATCAGAAATTTGCTGGAGAATTCCATCAAGTACGCGCCCGGAGACACGCCCGTGTGCGTGACAGTCTCGAAGTCCGACAAAAAATGCCGGATAGTGGTCGCCGACCGTGGGCCGGGCATCCCCGATTCAGAGAAAAAGCGGGTGTTCGAAAAATTCTACCGCATCGGAAACGAGGAAACCCGGAAAACGACGGGAACCGGACTCGGACTGTTCATCGTGAGTCAGATAGTAAAAGCGCATGGCGGCAGTATAGAACTGCACGATAACAATCCTTCCGGCGCTATATTTACCATTACCCTGTAATTACTCTCCAAACACCCCTTTACTGTAGGTCGAATACACATAGACGGTGCCCGGCAAGTTGCCAAGATGCTCGTAAATCACCTTTTTCACCTCCTCCCAGTCGAGCCCGCCCACACCGGTAGCCAGACGAGGAATAGCCACCGATTTCAGATTCTCCTTTTCAATCAGC